>CAKSOW010000003.1 GCA_934479825.1 uncultured Eubacteriales bacterium | reverse complement strand
TTGCCGGGGTTTGCAAAGTAAAGGGCTGCCGCCTTGTCGCTTATATCAATCGTGACCTCGTTGGAGTAGGTAAGGCTAACAGCACCGCCGCCTTCCGGGTTTTCCATCTTGTCGCCCGTATCATCGGGAATCGTTTCTGCGTTCTGCTCCTGCTTTTGCGGTGCGTAGTCGGGGTTTAGGATGACTTTATCATCATCACCCGCAGACGGTTCTCGCAAGAACAGCGCCCACATCGTCACACATAAGGCGGCAACGGTTATCACGGCAAGGATCGCTATGATGATCGTGGACTTATTTGCTTTTTGGTTTTGGTTCATAGGTTCTTTCTCCTTCTACTCTAATTGCCGATAAGGTACGGGACACGGTTCTCGTGCTTTTCGGAAAACCGCACCTAAAAGCGCAAAAAGCCATCCAAACGGCGTAGCGGCAAAAGCGCCTATCCGTTCAGATGGCTTATATTTATAATATTCAGCTTGACACGCAAAAAGGGCGCAGTTATGCTTGTCTGTCTGTCTGTCTGTCTGTCTGTCTGTCTGTCGAGATTGTACGCCCAGATCATCATAATTGCAACTCCTTTTCTGTGAATTTTTTGGAACTTTTTATCTCTTAATTAAGGCTTGAAACGCTTCATCGTTTGCATTCGCCACATATTCTCTAAACTCTTCAAGGACACGCTTACCAAGCCCCATATAGTCAAGTGCGAATACCTTTTGAAGTTTTATCTGTCTTGTTTCTTCCGGCACACCGTATATGGCAAGAATACTGTTCAGTGCACCTGTAATTCTTGTTTCCAGCGGCACAGGATCACCGGCAACCATCAGCGTTGCGTGTTCAATGCCGGACACAAGGATTTCTGCTTCTGCGAATTGTTCATCTGTCCAATCGGGACGGTAAACAGCGAAAACCTCTTTTGCTCTCTTTGCATCATTCTTTCGGATAATATCAAGGCACATCGGACTGGAATACGCAGAAAGGAAAAAGTCCTTGATGGTTTCGTCATGTTCACAGGCACTTGCCATAGATGTCAATTCCAAGCAGATCGCCATAACAGAGCTTATACCGTCATTGGCTTCCTGTTCCATTCGTTTCCATTGATAATCGCAAAGCATATCAACAAGAATGGCAAGAAGATGCTCCTTGGTGGGATAATGGAAAGTCAGATTGCCTTGGCTCATTCCCAAAGCCTTTGCAACAGCATTGGCGGATGTATTTGTATATCCCTTTTCAAGAAACTGTTTTGTAGCTTCTGTGATGATCTCCAACTTTGTCAAAGCACCTTTGTCAATTCGAGCCATCGTTCTTCCTCTCTTTCCGTCAAATTACGAAAGGTATAGTTACCCAATCGAATGTTCAAACTATTTATATTATAGTACGTTACCTAATAAAAGTCAAGATGTTTGGAGAAATGTTCATAAGGAACTTACAAAATTTATGCTCCAAAACAGAAAAAAGCCCATCCCTCAAAGATAGAGAGATGGGCAAATAGCGTTAATCAAGCGGTTTATATTCTGTTACGGTTCTTAAATAGGTTTCGGGATCGCCGTTCAAAATAAGGTTGGCATATTCAAGCGGCGCATTGTAGATCAGATAATCAAGCTCTGACCGTTCGTACATATTACGGGCAACCTCATTTTCAACCGCAATCGTATCAATGGCAATCATACTACCATCGGTGAATTTCAGTTCCACACAGCAGTTATCGAAGTTATATTCGCAGGAAATCATCTTTTTCATAGGGTTTACCTCCAAAATTGTATTGTTTGGAAGTAATGTAAGCGTGGGTTTTAGTGTGGTATCTTTAAGTTTGGGAAACCCCGGTTTCCCACTTGGAAACCGTCTGCCGCACCACATGCAGCTTTGCGGCAAGCTCTTCTTGGGAAAGCCCCTTGGCTTTCCGGAAATTTCTTATGTTTTCACTCAACATCGGGAATAACCTCTTTTCTTTGTTATTGCCCTTAGTATACGAAAAAAGGCCCGTTGCCGCAAGCAACGCCAATTAACATTTGCCGGTCTACAGATCTGCCAGCCTTTTTAAAACTTCGGCTGCCTCGCCGCTTACAAATGTGTCGGTTGCCGCCTGTGCAAGCTCCTTGTGTCCGTCGCGCCGGGCAAAGGTGTATTTTGCCTTGGAAAACATACTTAAATCATTCTCCCCGTCTCCGAGAGCGGCTGTATCAAATTTGGATAAATATAACCGCATTTGCAGATCGGATACGGCAAGCCCTTTGTCGGCAAAACGCGACGCATATTCTAACCACCCGTCCGCATTGTAGCAAATACGCAAATCAAACGGTTGCGGTAAAAGCGGTTCGAGACCTTTTATACCGCCGTAAATGCCGATTTTGTAGATAGCCTCTTTGATTTCGTAAATGCCGGAGATCGGGCGGGGGGCATCGATTCCATCCTGCTTGATCTTTTCCAGAAATTCCGGTGTCGCGCCGGTTACATAGGAAAACGTGTCTGAAAAATATAAAATCGGACAGCCGGAATAGGCCGGATTACGGTCGAATTTCAATAGGTTTTCGATGGATAACGGCTTGTGATACAGCGTTTTTTCCGCGTGCACACAAATCGCGCCGTCATCGCAGATATAATAGAGTTTGTCGGCAAACGGCATCTGCTTTGTCACGCGCCGCATGCTCTGATAGGAGCGCCCCGAGGCAAGAGCCACGGTTTTTCCGGCGTCAAGGAGCTTTTCAAGCGCCTCGGCTGTTTCCTCCGAAAGAAAAGAATTTCCTTTTTCGAGAAGCGTTCCGTCAATATCGCAGACCACAAGTTTTATCATTGTTTTTGTCCTTTGTTTTCCCGGGCGTTTGTTATTCTAATATGCCCGAATGTCATTTTTCTATGATTTCCTATACCATATGACTTTGTTTCGAGCCTGCCGGAAAAGGGCAGGCTCGGAAAAATCAAAAATTATTTATTGTGCGGCTACCTGAAAGATCAGCTGTAAAAACTGTGCGTCCTCAACCAAAGCTAAAAGGAACGGTGCCAATAAAAGCACGCTGTCAAACCGGTCAAGCACACCGCCATGTCCCGGAAATAACTTCCCATAGTCCTTGATGCCGTAGGTGCGTTTGATGACCGACGCCAACAGATCGCCGACCTGCGACAGAACCGACATGACAAGACCAACTATGGCAAGACCTAAGTAGTTCGGCTCCAAGGGGAACAGGCGCGAAACCACGAATCCGTAAAGCAAAAAAGCAAGTACGCAGAAAACAATGCCGCCGACAGAGCCTTCGATCGTTTTCTTGGGGCTGATCTTCGGGCAAAGCTTATGCTTTCCGAAGAAAACGCCGGTAAAATAAGCAAAGGTATCCGTTACCCATGCGGCAATAAAAACAAGAAGATAGATGTATTGCCCGACCATGCGCCCGGTATCCATGCCGGTTTCGGTGGTGACATAGCGAAGCCGGATCAAGCATACAAAACAGATCGTAATATAAACAATCATGGTATAAGCCGTGCATACGCGTTCAGTGTTGACCCGTTCATGGGCAAAAACCAGCATAAACAGCATGATGAAGAGATACGCCATAGTGGCCGCCATGAGAACCCCGTACCGGTATTCCATGGCAAGGAACGGACATGCCGCCGCATATACCATACCCGGCACGCTCAAAAGCGGCTCTTTCCAAACACCGACGCACCGGAGCATTTCGGACGCACCGACAACGCACAAAAGCAGTATGACTGTCGGATACACCCATGTGTGCGACAAGAACAGCACCACCATTACGAGCGCTGCGAAAATCGTTCCTGTAATAATTCGCTGTTTCAATTCGTCACATCCTTGTTGCCATATTCCGAAGGGAATACATAATGCCGAAATCTGTGAGGGTATGCATCTTTTTTGCGGATGCCTTCCGCGGCCTCCGCGTCCGGAAACTATTTCTTTTCTGCCAAGCTTTCCCGTGAATTTTGCTGTGCGGCTTCCGCAAAAGCTTTGCACTTCTGTTTTTTTCTTAGCCGCGGCGGTGGCGTTTATGCCGACGCGGCGGAATAACCTTCGCGTGTGGAAACTATTTCTTTTCTGCCAAGCTTTCCCGTGAATTTTGCTGTGCGGCTTCCGCAAAAGCTTTGCACTTCTGTTTTTTTCTTAGCCGCGGCGGTGGCGTTTATGCCGACGCGGCGGAATAACCTTCGCGTCCGGAAACTATTTCTTTTCCGCCAAGCTTTCCCGTGAATTTTGCTGTGCGGCTTCCGCAAAAGCTTTGCATTTCTGCTTTTTTCTTAGCCGCGGCGGTGGCGTTTATGCCGACGCGGCGGAATAACCTTCGCGTCCGGAAACTATTTCTTTTCCGCCAAGCTTTCCCGTGAATTTTGCTGTGCGGCTTCCGCAAAAGCTTTGCACTTCTGTTTTTTTTGAGCCGCGGCGGTGGCGTTTATGCCGACGCGGCGGATTTGCCTTCGCGTCCGGAAACTATTTCTTTTCTGCCAAACTTTTCCGTGAATTTTGCTGTGCGGCTTCCGCACCGTAGCCGCCATAGCGGCGGTTGGTCTTTGAAAACTTGCGGAAAATCTCATATAATTCCTCTTTCGAGAAATCCGGCCATAACGTCGGCGTAAAATATAATTCCGCATACGACGCCTGCCACAGTAAAAAGTTGGATAAGCGCGTGTCGCCGCCTGTCCGGATGATAATATCCGGATCCCCCGTCGGCGCTGTGTAGACCTCCGACGCGATGTCTTCCTCCGTCACATGCGTAAACCCACGTTCTATTAAACGGTTGAACGCATGACATAATTCCGCACGTCCTCCGTAATTCAGGCATAAATTCAGATTGTACCGGTTCGGCGCCGTTTTTTCTTCGGCTATCCGGATCTTTTCCTGAATGTAATCCGGAAACGCCGTGTTGTCGCCAAGTACGCGTAAACGGATATTTTTCTTGTATTTGATCTCAATCAAATCATCCAGGTAGGTGTCTAAAAGCGCAATGATGCCGTCAATTTCTTCTTTTGACCGCTTCCAGTTTTCCGTTGAAAACGCATATGCCGTGATGGTCTCTACACCGGCCTCATGGCAAACTTCCGTAATCTCTTCAAATTTAGTCGCACCGGCTTTGTGACCGGCTGTGCGCGGAAGAGCACGCTTTGCGGCCCAACGGCCGTTGCCGTCGAGCACAAATGCCACATGCTTCGGAACGCGTTCCGGAAGAAGCTCCTGTTTCTTTTTAAAAAAACCGAACATCAGACCGTCATGATCTCTTTCTTTTTGGCGTCGGCAACCTTGTCAATGTTTGCTACATATTTGTCGGTCAGATCCTGAACCTGCTTTTCGGATGCCTTTTGTTCGTCCTCGGTCATATCGCCGTTCTTCTTCATTTCCTTTGCTTTTTCATTGGCGTCGCGGCGAACGTTTCTGACAGCGATCTTGCATTCCTCGGCGAATTTTTCCGCTTTCTTGGCTAATTCCTTGCGGCGTTCCTCCGTCGGCTGGGGGAAAGCAAGACGAATGACCTTGCCGTCGTTTTGCGGATTGATTCCGAGATCCGAAGCAAGAATGGCCTTTTCAATGTTCTTTAAGCAGGAAGCGTCCCAGGGCGAGATAACAAGCGTGCGCGGATCGGGCATTTTAATTTCAGCGACCTGATTGACCGGCATATTGCTGCCAAAGTATTCGACCTGTACGCGGTCAAGCACCGATGCGCTTGCGCGGCCGGCATTGATGGTGGCATATTCGCTTTCCAGTCCGGCGACGGACTTTTTCATTTTTTCTTCAAATTCTTTGAGTTCGAGTTTCATAATCAGTTTTCCTTTCTTTCTGTCAATAGTTTAACCGTTGCGGACGATCGTGCCGATCTTTTCGCCGCAAACGGCGCGATAAATGTTTTCGGGATCGTTCAGACCGAAAATGATGATCGGGAGTTTGTTGTCACGGCCGAATGAGGAAGCCGTGCTGTCGATAACACCGAGATCGTGGTGAATGATATCATCGTAGGTCATTTCATCAATCTTCTTGGCATTGGGATCTTTTTTTGGGTCTGCCGTGTAAACGCCGTCGATGTTCTTGGCAAATAAAACCACGTCTGCACCAATTTCAGCCGCTCTTAAAACAGCCGCCGTGTCAGTGGAAAAGTAGGGGTTGCCCGTGCCGCAGCCAATGATGACAGCGCGGCCTTTTTCAAGGTGAGAAACAGCGCGGTTGCGGATATACGGTTCGGCAATCTGATTCATTTGCAGAGCGGTCATGACACGCGTCGGGACGCCGTGTTCTTCCAAGACGGTCTGCACAGCAAGCGAATTGATAACTGTGGCGAGCATGCCCATGTGATCGGCACGTGTGCGGTCAATGGCTTTGCCTGCGCCGCGCCAGATGTTGCCGCCGCCGATAACAAGTCCGAACGAGACGCCCTCGTCGGTACAGCGTTTGATCTGTTCGGCTACCTTAGCGGTAAAGTCAAAATCGATGATTCCTTTTTCCGAGGAGTTTTTGAGAGCTTCGCCCGAAAGTTTGAGCAGGACGCGTTTGTATTTAGGCATTGGTTTTCCCATTCCTTTCCGGATGTTTACAAATAAAATAGTGTGGAATTACGGTTTTATGGCAAGATAAGCGGCTCTTATCCATATTCTAAGTCATTATATCAAAAATCTTTACGAAATGCAAGAGTTTATTTGTAAATATCAAGAAATTGTGACATATTGGTTGCGAGGCCGGGACTGCCTGTCTGGGGTTACATGCTTTTCATTTTGCGAAAAGTATGTAAGAGACGTTTTTCGGTTACTTTTCGCCTCTGCGAAAAGTAACCAAAAGCAGACCAAGGGCTGCGGCCCTCTGGACTCCCAGGGTGCGGTTCAAAACCCGTGCGGTGGGATTTTAGATAAAATTTGAAAAGTTGAGCGTATTAAAAAGTTTTGCAAAAGTTTGTTAGTGCCGCAAACACGCACGGCCATGTTTTGAACCGGTGCGAGACGCATGCTTTACTGCGCAAGGATTTGCAGGTGTTTATAAAAAGGCAAAGTTTGATTTGGGTGGACAGCTGGTTATGTGTTTCAGGAAATGGGGAAGTTTGGTGGGAGGTGTTATTTTGAGCAACAGACTTATAGCTTTACGGGAAAAAGAAAAGTTTGGCGGAAGTTGTTTTGTAGTGAGCAGAGAGTTTCTTTTGTGAGAACCGGTAAGTTTTGTAAGAAAATGCAAAAGCTCTGGTTTTCCTCAAACAAAGCATCTAATAAATCTCAAAGTTTCTATCAGTTCACACCATTTTGATGTCATGCCAAGCAACGGCTTTACGCTAATCTTTTACCAACCCACACCGATTTCCCATTTCCGCCGTGCCAAAAACAACGTGCAGTTTCCCTTTTTATCGACTGTCTGCGGCGGCAAGCACGCACTGCAACTTCAATTTTCCTCAAAACCCGATTCTGCGTCTTATCAAAAGTTTCCCTTTTGCACCGGTTCAAAACGTGGCCGTGCGTATCGCGGTTCTAACAAACTTTTGCAAAAAAACTTAATGCGCAGAACGTTTCAAATTTTACTTAAAATCTCACCGCACGGGTTTTGAACCGAGGTCGCAGGGCGTTAGCCCCGTCTGCTTTTTGGTTCTTTTTGCAGAAGCAAAAAGAACGTAAAAACGTCCCCTTTGGTTACTTTTTCGTACAAGCGAAAAAGTAACATTAAACCCGTCTCTTAGGGAAAATTTCCCTAAGAGACGGGTTTCCGAATTTTTAAAATTAAAAGAAAAATAACAAAACCAACACTTTTTCTATTGATTTCACTTCAAAAGAATGATATAATGTTATAATGTTAAGGGTATATCTTTGTTAAAATTCATACAATAGACTATCCCCCTTATTCATCAGGCTCATCGTGAGAGGACAGATATACAAATATGTGGTTGTTTCTTGACGTTATCATTGCCGTAATTTTTGTTTTGTTTGCCATAAGCGGCGCTAAACGCGGCCTTATCAAATCCGTCTGCGGTACGGTCGTAACGATCGCCGCGGTATTGATTGCCGTCAATTTTCATGCGTCCGTAGCAGAATATTTTCGCAGTACATTAGTCTATAAGCAGTTAACGGACAATTTAAACGAAAAAGTAGAAGAATACGTAGCCAATTCCTTGGATTCGGAAAAACTCGGCACTCTTCTTGACGACGCCCCTGCCGGCATTACCGCTCTTCTGTCCGGTTTCGGCACGGGTACGGATAAAGTCAAGGAAAAATATACCGAACTTGTCGAAAGCGGCGAAACGCAGATAGCGGCCAAATTATCCGATTATATCGTTGAACCTGCCGCCGAGACGTTATCCAACGCACTTGCGGTGCTTGCCGTATTCTTAGCGGCTATTGTACTTTTGAATCTTGCCGTGCTGTTGTTGGATCTCATTTTCAAATTGCCGGTATTACATTTTGCCAATAAATTAGGCGGCTTCGTCTTTGGCGCGGCAGCCGGACT
Source organism: uncultured Eubacteriales bacterium (assembly GCA_934479825.1). Lineage (GTDB taxonomy): Bacteria > Bacillota > Clostridia > Oscillospirales > CAG-382 > UMGS882. The sequence continues at coordinate 122,262 of CAKSOW010000003.1, read as the reverse complement.
TCTTGCCGTATTCGTTTTCTGCACGGTGGTAAACATCGCATTGCCGTATCTGCCGGGCGCAGGCATCGCCATAGATAAAGAAAGCGCAGCCAATGCTATCTTGTTCACCAAACTTTCCGGTATCAATCCGCTTGCGTTTCTCTATAAATAATCCTACGGCACAAAGTCCATTTACCGCACCGGGCGCAAAAGGCAAAGTGCGGTTCGGAGGTTTTTATGTCTGTTAAGTATCTACCCAACATTTTATCGGTCATACGGCTATGTATGGTGCCTGTTTTCGTAATTTTGTTCTTGAACGGAAACATTCCGGCGGCAGTCATCGTCTTTATACTTGCCGGAGCCACCGATGTGCTCGACGGCTACATTGCGCGCCGCTTCAACTGCACCTCCACTCTCGGTAAAGTGCTTGACCCGTTAGCCGATAAACTCTTGCAGCTTTCGGCGTTTCTCTGTCTGTGGTATCGGGATTATGTCCCATTCTGGATGCCGCTCATCTATTTTGCCAAGGAATTGGCAACGGCTATCGGAGCGCTTGTCATTTTCCGCAAAACAAAATTCGTTGTCAAATCCAACTTTTTCGGCAAACTTGCAACCGTGCTTGTATTCGGAGCGGTTTTCGTCATTTCCCTGTTTTCCGAACAGATCGGCGTATTCGGCGTGGATCTGATCTGCATTTTGGTTGCGCTGTACTTTGTCTTTTCCTGCGGCGTTTACTGCGGAGAGGATTTGATCAAAATGATTCGTTCGGTATCGGCCGGCAAAAAATCGTAGCCGTCAGATACAAACCAATTTTTTTAAATCTGTTCTGCGCCACCGAAAGCGCAGATATTAACGAGGAAAAAATGTCTGCTATTTGTTGTAAATGCAAAAAAAGACCGGCTGTGGTCTTTCTTCAAAAATTCGACCCGACCGGTAAGAAGCCGGCCGAATCCGAGGGCTATTGCTTGCTCTGTGCCAAGGAGCTCGGTATCGCGCCTGTCACCGATATGCTTGAAAAAATGGGCATCGATGACGAACAGCTCGAAAACATGAGCGAAGAGCTTTCCGGACTAATGGAAAATTCCGGACTTCTTTCCGGTATGCCCGGTATGGAAGGCGATCCGGAAAATCCCGATAATCCGGACAATCCGGATGACCCCGACGATCCCGATGAGAGCGAAACGCGCACACCGTCCGTCAATCTCGGCTCGATTTTCGGAAATCTCGGCAATTTCGGCGTCAACCGACAGAAAAACGGAAACGACGCCAAAAAGAAATCCGCCAAAGGACGAAAAAATTTAGATATGTTCTCTCTCAACCTGACCGAAAAGGCAAAACGCGGCGAACTTGACCGCGTTATCGGCCGCGACAGGGAGTTGGAACGCACCATTCAGATTCTCTGCCGCCGTCAGAAAAACAATCCTTGCCTGATCGGTGAGCCGGGCGTCGGAAAAACGGCCATTGCCGAAGCCTTGGCGCAGAAAATTGCGTCGGGAGACGTGCCGTTGAAGTTAAGGGGCTTTGAAGTCTGCCTTCTCGATATGACCGCCATGGTAGCAGGTACGCAATTCCGCGGTCAGTTTGAGAATCGTATGAAAGGTCTTATCGAAGAGGTCAAGAAACTCGGCAATATTCTTTTGGTTATCGATGAAGTGCACAACATCGTCGCGGCTGGCGATTCCGAGGGCGGTATGAACGCCGCCAACATTCTGAAACCGGCGCTTTCGCGCGGCGAAATTCATGTTATCGGTGCGACCACGCTTGCCGAATACCGCAAATATATTGAAAAAGATTCCGCATTGGAACGCCGTTTCCAGCCGATCGTCATTGCCGAACCGTCTGTGGCGGATACCGTGAAAATTTTGGAGGGTATCAAGCCGTATTATGAAAGTTTCCACGGCGTTGTCATTCCGGATGAGACGGTAAAAGCGGCTGTAACGCTTTCCGAACGCTATATTACCGACCGTTTCCTGCCCGACAAGGCCATTGATTTAATGGACGAGGCGGCGTCGCACCTTGCGCTTCACGACGAAACCGTCATCGAAGCAGAGAACGCCAAAGCCGCTCTTGACAAAGCAAAGGCGGAGGTGGCACGCTTGGAGGCCGCTCCCCCGAACGAGGAAAAACCGGAAGAATCGGAAGCCTACTATCGGGAGCTTGCCGACGCGAAAACACAAGAAGCCAAACAGCTTGCGCTTTATAACGATTGGGAAGAAAAGCGCGGGAACGTAAAATTGACCACTGAGGAGCTTGCCAAGGTCATTGAGATCTGGACCGGCATTCCGGCAAGCACAATCAACGAAAACGAATTCCTGCGTATCGACAAATTGGCTGAACGCTTAAAACGCCGCATTATCGGGCAGGATAAAGCAGTAGAGGCTGTCGCAAAGGCTATCAAACGTCAGCGTGCCGGGATCTATGCCAAAGAAAAGCCGGTTTCCTTTATTTTTGCCGGGCCTACCGGCGTCGGAAAGACTGAGCTTGTCAAGACGCTTGCGTCGGATCTGTTTGATTCTCCTGAGGCATTGATCCGACTCGACATGTCCGAATTTATGGAAAAGCATGCCGTCAGCCGGATTATCGGCTCGCCGCCCGGCTATGTCGGCTATGATGAAGCCGGACAGCTCACCGAAAAGATTCGCCGCCGTCCGTACAGCGTTGTTCTGTTTGATGAGATTGAAAAGGCGCACCCCGATGTTCTCAATGTGCTGTTACAGATTCTCGACGACGGCCGCATTACCGATGCGCACGGCAAAGAGGTCAATTTCAAGAACACGATCATTGTCATGACCACCAATGCCGGCTCGGTCGGCACAAGTGCGGCAGCCGGATTTTCCAAATCGCAGGCTGAGGTGAACGAGGACAAAACGCACAAGGCGCTTGCCGCTTTCTTACGTCCGGAGTTTATCAACCGTGTCGATGAGATCATCACCTTTAACAGTCTGAGCCGCGAAAACTTTGTTTCCATTGCACGTATCATGGTAAAAGAACTTGCCGATACGCTGGAAGTCAAGAAGATTCTGTTGACCTGTACGGACGAGGTCTACACGCTGCTTGCCGACAAGGCCTATTCGGTCAAATACGGGGCGCGCAATTTGCGCCGTCTGATACAGACCGAAATCGAGGATCGCGCGGCGGAACTCATTATTGCAGGCTATGACTCCAAGATTACCGGTATTTCGGTATATGCTGAAAACGGTGAGATTCGGGTCATTGTCACCAAATAAATTTATGCCAATCAAATAACAAAAGGAGTAATACAACATGGACAACAAAATGACACTTCTTGTAATGGCGGCCGGTATGGGCAGTCGTTTCGGCGGTTTGAAGCAGATCGAACCGGTCGGCCCGCACGGCGAGGTAATTCTCGAATTTTCCGTTTACGATGCCCTTGAAGCCGGTTTTGACAAAGCGGTTTTTGTCATCAAAAAGGCGATTGAGCATGATTTCCGTGAGATCATCGGCAAGAGAATCGAAAAGATGATCGACGTTGAATATGCTTTCCAGGAATTGGATGACATTCCTGCGCCCTATACGGTTCCCGAAAACCGTGTAAAGCCGTGGGGTACCGGTCAGGCGGTTCTCTGCGCGAAGAACTTCATCCATGGCCCGTTTGCTGTTATCAATGCCGACGATTTCTACGGAAAAGGCGGCTACAAGGTATTGAAGAAACATTTTGAGACCAGCACGGAGACCTGTATGGTCGGTTACAAGCTGCAGAACACGGTCAGCGAAAACGGCACGGTTGCGCGCGGTATCTGCGATATCGACGCGAACAACTACCTCACCGGCGTGACGGAGCATCTCTCGATTCCGAAAGACAATGATTTTCCGGCAGACACCATTGCGTCCATGAACATGTTCGGTTTTATGCCGAAGCTGTTTGATGAGCTGGAAAGCGGTTTTGTGAAATTCCTTGCCGAGCAGGGGACGGAATTGAAGAGCGAATATCTGCTTCCGCGCATTGTGGACAAAATGATCAAGGTTGACGGTGAAAAAGTCAAGGTTCTCTACACCGACGACAAGTGGTATGGAGTTACCTACAAGGAAGACAAGCAGTCGGTCGTGGATGCGATTGCCGCACTCTGTGCCAAGGGGTTATACGACAAGTTCAAGGCCTAAACGCATGTACAAGGGTTGCTCGCCCTTAAACTGAGCCCGCTTTTCTTAAAAGAAAAGTGGGGCAAAAGAATTTAAAATTTGACGCTCGATGGTTTGCCATCGAGCGTCTTTGGTTTTTCCGGTAAAACCGGAAACGCTCTTTCCCGGCTTTACATAAAAAGAACCCCCGACAAATACGCAAGTATTTGTCGGGGGTTGGTGCTCCTGCGGAGAATCGAACTCCGGACACCATGATTAAAAGTCATGTGCTCTACCGGCTGAGCTACAGGGGCAACAGAGAAAACGTTCTTTCGTTTCACAGCCTTAATATAATACCATAAAGAGCGCAACTTGTCAAGGGTTTTTCGCAAAAAACTTTGTTTTGTCGAAAAATACTGTTTGTGCCGTCCCAATTCCGTCGGGAAACAGAGATGTTTCCCGACGGAACAACACCCTATTTGGATTCTCTTTCTTCGATCTCCGTGATCATATTAACACGTTTTTGATGACGGCCGCCCTCGAACGGAGTTGTCAAAAAGGCTTCCACAATCATTTTCGCCGTTTCCGGCCCAATGACGCGCGCCCCGATACACACCATATTGGCATCGTTGTGCATGCGCGTTAATTTCGCACTGTATACTTCACTGACTGCCGCGGCGCGAATTCCATGTACCTTGTTTGCGGCAAGCGACATGCCGATACCGGTTCCGCAGATCAGAATGCCGAGCGAGCCCTCATCGGCAAGTACCGCCTTGGCCGCTTTTTCGGCATATTCCGGATAGTTGACGCTTGTTTTTTCGTCTGTACCTAAGTTGATGACATGGAAACCAAGGCTTTCGATATAAGGACAAAGCTCATTTTTCAAATCGACCGCCGCATGGTCGTTGGCAATATAAACGTTTTTCATTCTGCTTCTTCTTTCGTTTTTATTCCTCTTCGGGAACCGCATGGTGTTCCTCTTCATGACCGCCGCAGCAAGAGCAACAGCCGCCGCATTCTTTTTCCAATTCGGTTGTATCGCGTCCGGTCTTTTTGTAGTAGTCTAAAATGGCCGCTTTGACCGCTTCTTCGGCGAGCACCGAACAATGGATCTTGGCCGGCGGAAGTCCGTCGAGAGCCTCAACAACGGCGGCATTGGACAGTTCAAGCGCTTTGGAGATCGGCTGACCTTTGATAAGCTCGGTTGCCATGGAAGAGGTTGCAATTGCAGACGCACAGCCGAATGTTTCAAATTTAGCGTCGGTGATGATGTCGTTTTCGTCGATCTTCAAATAGATCTTCATGATATCGCCGCATTTGGCATTGCCGACTTCGCCGGTTGCCGTAGCGTCGGGCATTTCGCCGACATTGCGCGGATGTGTGAAATGATCCATGACCTTGGCTGAATATAACATGGGTAATCCTCCCTTATAATCGAAAATAACACGCGTTCGGTTAGTTTTGCTTTAATTCTTTCGGGCAGATCGGCGAGAAGTTGCGAAGCGTCTGCACCACATATTTGACTTTTTCGACGATATAATCCACATCTTCTTTGGTGGTTTCGTGAGAAAGCGTTAAGCGGAGAGAACCGTGAGCAATTTCATGCGGCAGTCCGATAGACAGCAATACGTGCGACGGTTCGAGCGACTTGGACGAGCAGGCAGAGCCTGTGGACGCACAAACGCCCTCTGCGTCAAGCAATAACAGCAAGGATTCACCCTCGATATATTTAAAGACAAAGCTTGCCGTTCCGGGAAGCCGCTTGGTGGGGTGTCCCGTCAACTGCGCTTCCGGGATTTCGGTCGTCAGACGGTAGATCAGCTCGTCGCGCAGCATGGCAAGACGCGCATTGTCATCTTTCATCTCGTCGCAGGCAATTTCAAGCGCTTTGGCAAGTCCCATGATCGACGCAACGTTTTCCGTGCCGCCGCGCTTGCCGCGTTCCTGGCCGCCGCCGTCGATCAAACTCTTGATGACAACGCCGCTCTTGATATACAGCGCACCTACGCCTTTGGGGGCGCGGAATTTATGTCCGGAAAGCGAAAGCATGTCCACGTTTAAACTCTTTATATCGACCGGAACATGTCCGACAGCCTGAACCGCATCAGAGAAAAACAGAACTTTTTTGTTGTTTGCGGCATTGTATTCCTTGATTTTCGCGCCGATTTCGGCAATCGGTTCAATCGTACCGATCTCGTTGTTGGCGTACATGACAGCGACGATACAGGTATCGTCACGCAAAGCGGTTATCACATCGTCGGGATTTACCTTGCCGTTGGAATCGACATCCAGATAGGTAACGGCAATGCCTTTCTTTTCCAGCGCTTTGCAGGTATTGAGAACGGCATGATGTTCAATCTTGGTGGTGACGACATGGCAAGCGGTTACTTTGTTTTTCTGCAAATAGGCGTCCACAGCGCCTTTAATGGCCCAGTTATCGCCCTCCGAGCCACAGCCGGTGAAATAGAGTTCACGCGCTTCACAGCCTAAAAGCGCCGCTATACGCGCACGTGCGCCTTCCAACAGTGTGAACACTTGTTGGCCTTTGGAATACAGGCTGGACGGATTTCCGTAAAACTCGCCGAGATACGGCAGCATTTCCGCAAGTACCCGCGGATGGACGCTTGTCGTAGCCGCATTATCGGCATAAACAAATCTTTTTTCGCTCATGGAATTGAAAATTCCTTTCTTTATATGTGCCGTTTACGGGCGCATATTTATCAAAAAAGCGTATTATACGCATAACAAACCGGGAGCATTACGCTCTTTGTTATTTTACAGCATAATGCTCCCGATTTATACCTTTAAATGTAAAAAATGTAAAATTTTGAAATGCGGTATCTGACGCAACGGTTGATGCGACTCCGCGTTCCTTACATTTTTTTCTCTTCGATAAAATCCGCAACGTCTTTTACGGTTTTCAGCGTAAGCGCTTCTTCATCGGAAACCGTTATGCCGAAATTTTCTTCGATTGCCATAAGCATATCGACGATTTCAAGCGAATCCGCGCCAAGATCCTCGACAATGTTGGTATCTGCGTCAATGGTGGCGGGGTCGATACGGAACTGCTTGGCAAGCAAGTCGATGATCGTTTCTACCATGGGTCAAACCTCTTTTCTGCGTGGAATTATCAAGTAAATCGGATTTTCTCCGATTCATCACACATAATTATATGCAAACATTGCCATCTTGTCAAGTATTATTTTTAAACGGAGCGTCAAGATACGCTGAAACCTGAAAAAATATGTTTTTTCTCATTCGCGGTTCTTTAAAATATCGGTAAGTTTGATCTTTTTCAAATACCGTACCAGAAACGCACGCGTGGCAAAAAAGCTGGCAAAGGCAATGAGCGCGATATACACATACTGCATCGGTGCGACGACGGCCGGAAAACCGCCGTTGACGTTGGAAACACAGTACGGATACATCACATTTACGACCAGTTTGCAGACCGGCATACCGAAAACGACTGACACGAGCGTCACATAGAACGAACTGCCGATATAAAAGCTGTTGACCGTCTTTTCCTTGTAGCCGAGCGCCTTTAAGAGCGAAACGGAAAAACTGCTTCGGTCAATCTCTAACTTCATCAGTAAATACATCACCGACACGAAAATGATCACCGATACCCCGATTAACAGATAGATCATATCGCCCATCAGCGTCATGAATTTGTCCGCGCCGCGCTGTAAATCGGTTTTGACGATCTGGGAGACCATCATATTGTGATGAAAGGTAAGAGGGACATCCGAATAAACCGTGTTGTAATAATAATCGCTTGCTTTTGGAATGCGTTCGCCTTTTTTGAGATCGTCCTTGTCGAAGTATTCAAGTCCGAACGCTTCGCGCATTGCGTCAAGATCCATAAAGAAATACAGGCCGCTGCCGAACGTGACTTCACCGGCAATCTTGAAGGCATATCGCTTGTCGGCGGCGCTGTCATGAAATACTACCGTGTCGCCGACCTTATAGCCGAATTTGATTCGGACGGAATTCGACATGAACACCTCGCCCGGGTCGTCGGAAAGCGTGCCGGAAAAATCAAAATATGGATTGTCGCGCCCGATACCTGAAAGCGTCACTTCCATTTCGCCGCCGGTCATGGCATAGTCCACATTGAACCCGGCTGTATAGCCGACTACCGCGTTTTTGGGCAGATCTTCCACCGGATTGCGCAAAACGTATAGATATTCGTAATGCACATCGTCTGCGACGCTTTTGATATACGACGATATACTTCCAAAGCAGGCAAACGAGAACATCATGAGAAGCACCGACAGAAGCACGCCGGCAAATAACGTTAAGTTCCCCTTTATCTCGCGGCAGAACTGACGGATGCGGTATTTCGCCGAAAAGCTCATGCCGTGCAGCTCAAAATTCAGCCGTCCGATGCCGGTCACTTTTTCGTGCATCATCTGCAACGGTGTTTCGTCGAGCTTTTTGCGCAGCACATGCCGGTTGATGACATAGGCAAGGAAAGCCGGCATACCGATGGCATATAATTCGACATACAGCGGATAAATATGCACAAGGTCCGGAAACGAATACATCGTACTGTATGTAACCGACAGAAAATCCACCAGTTTAAAACCGCAAAGCGTACCGACAACCGAACCGAAAAGCGTAATGAATATCGGTATCTTCATGTAGTGCGACAAAATTTCTTTTTTGCTGTACCCTAAGGCATACAGCGTTCCGATAATGGCGCGTTCCTTTTCGATCGTGCCGCCGGCGAAGATCGCAAGCATATACACAAGAAGCATCAGCAATATCACGCCGACCACAAGAGCCGCCTGCTTGCCGAGCTTGGAATCGTTCAACGGGTCGTTGATGCGGATGCTGTATTTTGCCTCGGCAAAGCCGGACAGATTGATAAATTCGACTTTTGTGTTTGCGGCAAGATAAGAGCCGTATTGCTCTTGAAAGGCAAGAGCCGCATCGGACAGCGACATGGCGCCGTTATATAATTCTTTGGTCGCGCGTTCGCCGTCATAGGCCGCATAGGCGCGTCCGACCGAATGAATGCCGCGCGCCAGACTTTCCGAACCGTAGCGGACAGCATCGGTAAAAGCGTAGAATCCGGCGTTCAACGCGTCAGCCTGGGCGATCTGATGGCGAATGTAGGTATCCTTGACGGAGTTCGGGTCAAAATCCAACTTGACCAATTTCTTTTTTAAATCCTTGGCTGTACAGTTTTCTCCTAACCGATAGGCATAGTTATAAACGACCTTGTTTGTGCCCTTAACGGCGTTAAATGCGCCGGAAGTGACTAAAACCACCGAAAATTCATCGTTCTGCGCTACGTCCGACGTGTTCTGCTTGACATAGCCGTAATCGGGAATACAGCCGATGCCGCACACCATGAACGGATACGAGCCGACATAAAACGTGTCGCCGACCGAAATAGAATGGTTTTTGGCATACAGCTTTTCCATGAAAATCTCATGATCGTTCTGCGGCGTTTTGCCCTGTTCAACAAACGCAAGGTCAATATTTTTGCGATTAACAAAAAAGCGCAATACCGATACGTCGCTTACCGGAACGTCGGTGTAGAACATTTTTTCAATTGTGACATCCAATTCGGATAAATCCAGCAGATTCCGTTTGGACAGCGGCACATAGGTTTCAAAACTGCCGTCTTCGACCTTGCATTTTTCCCATTCGTCGTGAATGACATAGTTCAAGCATTCCGTGTTGGAGCAAAGCGCCACCACCAATGCCATGGAAAGCGCGACAATGAGAATCATGGCAAGATTGCGCACCAGATTTTCCTTGAAATCCCGGAATAAGCGTCTGTTCAACACCATGGCGTCACCATTCCAAGTCAAGCGCATGGACGCGCTTTTGCGTGGCGGTGATCTTGCTTACCGCGCCATCCTTTAAATATACGGTCTTATGCGTCATGGCACTGATGGTTTCGTTGTGCGTAACCATGAGGATGGTGGTGTTATAGGCGGCATTGATCCGTTCGATGAGCGAAAGAATGTCTTTGGATGTCTTGTAGTCGAGCGCGCCGGTAGGTTCATCACACAAAAGAAGTTTGGGGTTCTTAATGAGCGCACGGCCGATGGAACACCGTTGCTGTTGACCGCCCGAAAGTTCATGCGGAAAGCGGTTTTTCAGTTCCTCCAAGCCGAGTACCTGTAAAATTTCCTCCATATCCAACGGCTCGTCCGACAGGTATTCGCCCACTTCAATGTTCTCTAACACCGTTAAATTCGGCACCAAGTTATAAAACTGAAAAACAAAACCGAGGTAATCGCGCCGGAAGGCGGACAATTCTTCGGCGTCCAGACCGACCAGGTTCTTCCCGTCAATTATAATTTTTCCGCCGTCTGCACCGTCCAAACCGCCGATGACGTTCAAAAGCGTGGATTTTCCGCTTCCCGACGGGCCTAAGATCGTGCACATTTCACCTTTTTCCACCGTCATATTGACGCCGCGCAAAACCTCCACTTTTCCGCCGCCCTCGCCGAAGCTTTTGGTTAGATCCGAAACCTCCAAGTATGCCATGACCGTCATCTGCCTTTCTGAAATGCAGTTAGTTAGATTGAACTAACTTCGCAGAAACTATTATACTCCAAAAAAGCGATTTGTCAAGAGGCATTCGACAAAAACACGTTGTATGATGCCCAAAGCCTGTAAAGGGGTTCTTAGGGAAATTTTCCTTTTTCTGAAAATTTCCCTAAGGGATGATAATACATACTTTTCGTTTCTCGAAAAGTAAAGGAAGAGATGTTTTTTCTGTTACTTTTTGCGGCGTGCAAAAAGTAACCAAAAACACGCCGAGGGCCGCCGCCCTCTGGACTCCCGGGGAACGGTTCAAAACCCGTGCGGTGGAATTTCAGGTGAAACTTGAAACATTCAGCGTATTAAAAAAGTTTGCAAAAGTTTGTCAGTGCCGCAAACACGCACGGCCATGTTTTGAACCGGTGCGAAAGGGAAACTTTTGATAAGACGCAGAATTGGGTTTTGTGAAAAATTGAAGTTGCAGTGCAGGCTTGACGCCGCAAGTAGCCGTTTTAAAGGGAAACTGCACGCACGTTATATTGTTGCGGCGGAAAGGGGAAATTAGTGTGGGCTGAGTGGAAAAGTTGGAGCAAAACCATGATTTGGCATGATGCAAAAGGGGTGTGGACTGGTGGAAAGTTGGAATAAAAATAAGCTTAGCTTTACACAAAAGTGATGTGAGCTTGCGAAAAATTTGAGGTTTATTAAAAATGTTTTTGTGTGCAAAAAAACTGAATTTTTTGCATTCTCGTCTCCAACTTTCCGTTTTCCCAAATAAAAGCTTTCTATTCTCTCAAAAACAACATCTCACCAAACTCCCCGTTCCCTGAAACACATAACCTACTGTCTACTCAAATCATAGTTTTTCTTTTTATAAAAATTATAAAAACTCACAAATCCTTGCGCAGTAAAACTACCGTCTCGCACCGGTTCAAAACATGGCCGTGCGTATTTGCGGCACTAATAAATTCTTGCAAAAAATCTTAATACGCTGAACGTTTCAAATTTCACCTAAAATCCCACCGCTCGGAATTTTGAACCGCTCCCCGGAGTCCAGAGGGCGCACCCTCTGGTGTACTTTTGGGTTACTTTTTCGTACAAGCGAAAAAGTAACATTAAAACCGTTCCTTTTGGAAACTTTTCGAGAAAAGAACGGTTTCCCTAAGAGCCTCTTTCCGGGCTTTTCCGGGAAAGCCAAAACCGCCCGATGGTTTGACGATTCAAACCATCGGGCGGCAAAATATGAATTCTTTTGTCCCACTTTTCTTAAAAGAAAAGCGGGCGAGGTCAAGGGCGAGCAGCCCTTGGAAATACTATGCGTTTGTTACTTTTTCGCCATCCACAAATACGGTTTTGACATGGAAATCCCTGTCTGTAAGAAACAGATCGGCGCTTTTGCCGATATCTAAACTTCCGGTTTCGCCGAAAATGCCGAGTGCCCTGGCCGGATTCTCCGAACACATCCGACTGACCTCCCAAAGCGGAATCCCGAGCGAACACAGGTTGCGGAAACCGCGTGCAAGCGACGACGCACTGCCGCAGATCGTTCCGTCTGAAAGCCGGGCAACACCGCCGTCAATAAAACGTTCACGCCCGTCCTCGCCAATTAGTTTTCCTTCGGCAAGACCGGCGGCAAATTCCGAATCGCTGATAGCCGTGAAACGCGACGCACCCTTGGCGCGGTAGACGAGTTCAACGGTCAACGGATGCAGATGCGCGAAATCGCAGATCACCTCGCAGGTCACGCGGTCGTCTGTGAGCGCCGCACCTAAAATGCCCGGTTCTCTGTGGTCAAAGCTCCGGCATGCGTTAAAAGTGTGCGTCATGCGCGTCACTCCGGCATCGACTGCCGCTTTCATTTGTTCCGCACTTGCCATGGTGTGACCGGCGGAAACGGAAACGCCAAGAGACGCGGCGCGGCTTATTACGTCGAGCGCACCCGGCATATCGGGCGCTACCGTGATGAGCTTCATATGTCCCTCTGCCGCTTCATACAGACGGTCAAAATCCGTCACATTCGGCACAACCATGCCGTCCGGGTTCATGGCACCCTTTTTGGCAGGATTTAAAAACGGACCTTCAAAATGAATGCCGCCGAGCTTGGCTCTGCCGCTTTTGGGGGCAAAAAAGGGGAGAAGATAGCGCGCCAGCGAAATTTCTTCGTCAATGGGCGCACTTTCAAGCGTTGCGGCTACCATAGTAACGCCCTCGCTTGCTTCAAACGCCAGAATTTTATCGACATCGCAGTTCGGATTGTAGTACACACTGCCCATGGCGCCGTGCGTATGACTGTCGATCAGGCCTGCAAAGGCGTAAGCGCCGCCGCCGTCGACGATCGTTTCGTTTTCTTCCGGCAAAAGATCAAGACCGAACGCGGCAATTTTTCCGTTTTGAATGCGGATATCGCAAGGCATTATGCGGTCATGCCGGACAGCGCAGATGTTTTTTAATAACATGCTGTTCCTCCTGTGTTGTAGGGATGTATTGGTAAAGAATTAGCGGACGACCCGAAAGCCGTCCGCAGAAAATCTTATTTCAAGGTCTTTGCAAAGCTGTCTTTCAGGGTTACAATGCGGTTAAAGACATTTTCGTTCCGCGTGTCAGCGCAGAAATATCCCATGCGCACGAACTGGAAACGGTCGCCCGGCTTTGCGTCGCCAAGGGCTTCTTCCAGCTTGGCGTTGGGCATGACCGTTAAGCTTTCCGGATTGAGATAATCCTTGAACGATTTATCCTCCGGAATTGCGCCGGTATCTTCAATCGTGAAGAGTCTGTCGTATAAGCGCACCTCGGCTGTCTTGGCATGTGCGGCGCTCACCCAATGGATCGTTCCTTTAATTTTTCTGCCGTCGGGCGGATTGCAGCCTGCGGTTTCCGGGTCAACCGTGCAAAGAAGCTTGGCCGGATGGCCGTTGTCGCCATAGATGACCTCATTGCATTTCACGACATAGGCACTCATGAAACGAGCCTCAGAGCCGGGTTTCAGACGCTGGAACTTGGGAGGAGGATTGTCCGAGAAATCGGCGCGTTCAATATACAAATGCCTGGTAAAGGGCACTTTGCGCGTTCCGGCTGACGGATCTTCGGGGTTGTTGACAACATCGAAGTAAACGGTTTCCCCTTCTGTGAAATTGGTAATTTCCACTTCAAGCGGATCAAGAACCGCCATACGGCGCGGTGCGGACGCATTCAATTCTTCACGGATGCAGTGGTCGAGCAGGTTGATATCACACAGTGAAAGAGCCTTGGAAATGCCTGAACGCTGTACAAAGTCAAAAATCGAAGCCGGCGTGAAACCGCGGCGGCGCAAGCCGCAAAGCGTGGGCATACGGGGGTCATCCCAACCGTCCACGAGCTTTTCTTCGACGAGCGCGCGGAGATACCGTTTGCTCATGACCGTGTAGGTTACGTTTAGACGGGCAAATTCGCGCTGTTTGGGTTTATGCTCAAAGCCGATATTGTCCACGACCCAATCATATAACGGACGGTGGTTCTCAAATTCAATCGAGCAGAGCGAATGGGTGATTCCTTCAAGCGCGTCCTGGATCGGGTGAGCAAAGTCATACAGCGGATAGATGCACCATTTGTTGCCCTGACGGTGGTGCGGCGTGTGCAGAATGCGGTAAATGGCCGGGTCGCGCAAATTCATGTTGGGGCTTGCCATATCGATCTTGGCGCGAAGCGTATGGGAACCGTCCGGAAATTCGCCGTTTTTCATGCGTTCAAACAAATCGAGATTTTCTTCGACCGAACGGTCGCGCCAAGGGCTGTTTTTACCCGGTTCGGTGAGCGTTCCGCGGTATTCGCGCATTTGGTCGGCAGACAGGTCGCAGACATAGGCTTTACCGTCTTTTATGAGCTTGACGGCGTATTCATAGCACTTGTCAAAGTAGTCCGAGCCGTAGAAAATACCGTCCGGAATCGCGCCGAGCCAGCGTAAATCTTCTTCAATTGAGCGCACAAACTCATCGTCCTCTTTGACGGGGTTGGTGTCGTCGTAACGCAGATTGAAAAGACCGTTATACTTTTTGGCGGTCGAATAGTTGATCCAGATGGCCTTGGCCGAACCGATATGGAGGTATCCGTTGGGTTCGGGCGGAAAACGCGTGTGAATGCGTTCCGTGAGTCCTGCGGCAATGTCCGCGTCGATGACCTCGTGTATAAAGTTTGTGGAAATGTTTTCTTCTGCCATAATGTTCACTCCTTGCCGGATGAGCCGGTTATTTTAAAAATCAGTGTCCGCCAAGTAAAACTTCGCGGTTTGTGCCGTAGAAAATGTCCTCTTTGCCGCTGATGAGCTTGCAGAACCGTTCGAGCGTTTCCCAACCGTCTGCGGCGTCTAACTCGTAGCTGTGCCCCCAGATGTAGAAAATCTGGTCACGCGTAGGATGTGCGGCGAGAAATTCTTCCGCTAAGGAAAACAGTTTTTCGGTGTCCATATGCGAAAGGGTCGGATTGAAACGAAGTAAGTTTTCCTGCACGTCAAAGCTGTAATTGGAAGTAATGGTGCGCGCATAGCGGATTTCGGTGTTTTCTCTAATCAACGCCGCCACACGGTCGTCATTGTTGACGCCGCCGCACGGATACGCCATGCCGCAGACCTCATAGCCGAATAGCTCCGAGAGGTTTTCACGATCTTTTTCCACCTGTCGGATCACTTCCCGGTCGGAAAGTGTGGTTAAATTCGGGTGCGTGAGCGTGTGAACCGCCACCTCATGCCCGGTATAAAGCCCGCGTGCTTCTTGGGCGGACAGGATATGATGCGTAACGGTCTCTCCCTTGACGGTAAGGTCACAGCATTGACCGAACATTTCGGAATTCAGGTTGAACGTGGCCTTTAAACTGTATTTGTCGAGCAGTTCAATTAAGCGCACGTCCTGGGAAACGCCGTCGTCATAACTGAATGTTACGGCCTTGTATTTTCCGTGAAACATATTGATTCCTCCGCGCCTGTTTTTATATTCCCTGTGTATGAGATTTTTGTCCGGTCAAGCGGTGCACCGTCTAACGTATTGTTTTTTACGACCAGCTCTTTGACGCCGAAAGCGTGCACAGCGTATTTCCGGATCTTTTCAAAGGAATTTTCCGAAATTTCGATCCGGTCATGAACGGGCGGCGCGTTATGTTCGTCAAAGCCGGATACGCGGATATCGATGACCTGATCCGCACAGAGTGCGTTGCAGTTGATAAAACGGTTCTGCTTTACGACGGCGTCATGGATCCGTCCCGATTCGAACCAATAGGCTGCAAGGTCGTAGAAATAAATGGCGGCCTGACAATCGGAAACCACGTTGTTTTCAAACCGTATCTTTCCGGCACCCGAAAGGCGGAAATGCGGAAAGTCGGAAAAACGGTTGTTATGAATCAGCGTATCGGGCATGCGAAGCGGATTTTCCACAAAAAAGCCGGGTCTTAACGCGTCGGCTCCATGGAGAAACTCTACCCCGACCGATAGATTCATGCCGTCGTTGGAGGTGAAAAATACGTCTTTTACAATCGCCTCGCAAACGGGTTCCAACGTTTTGTCGTCAATCAAAACGATCCGGTCGCAAGCCTTATAGGGGCAGAAATAGTTTTGATCCGCATGTCCCAAGTGTACATGCAGACAATCGCCGTTTACGCGGTCAAGCACGGTATAAACGCCGTGAACGTTGCAGGCGTCGTCTAAAAATGAGCTCATATCACAGCCGGAAAGCTCAAATGTGCCGCTGCAATTGACCAAGTGAAACGCGTCTGCTGTCAGTGTTACGCTGTCGCCGTGCGCTGTTTTGTCGGTACGCATATTCGTGACCGTTATATCGGTGCACATTTGGGCGATGACGCCCATGCCGCCGCCGCGGCGGATCACGACGTTTTCAACGGTCACACGCTCGGAATTTTCAAAAAAGAACACCGCGCGTTCGCGCTTTTCTTCCAAATTGATGACCACGCGTTCGCCGACCTCAAACGGACACGAAATCTGGGTGTCCTCCCGATATCGGAAATAGATCTTATCGCCGAGGTCGAACGCGTCGGTGTCCATAAACGGCGCGGCGAGTCCGGTCCTGTCCTGCGACGAGTCACCGGCGTACAGGTATTTGATGTTCATTCGGTCGAGCGAATGTAAGGAGACTTTTCCGGCCTCGGTCGAAAGAACGCCGTTTTCAAGCTCAAATACCAAATGACCGTTTTCGGTGTGGAACGGACTTTTTTTCTTATCGATGACCGCGCAAAAGCCTTCTTCGTTTTTTTCGGTAATTTTTATGGCGGCAACGGACGGAAGCGCCGTGTCGCAGGTGAAGTTCCGGAGTGTTATGTCTGCGCTCTCCGAAACGATAAACGGAAAGGCTTTTCCGTGAAAGACAAAGATGCTGCCTCCGCCGTCCAGCGTTATGTTCCGGGCGTCGAAAACCGGAAAGCAGACCTTTTTCGTGCCGGAACTGTTGTTGGAGGGGGCAAAAAAACCGGTGGCCGCGCCGTCCTCGTAAAAATGATACGTACCCGGTTCAAAGCGTAAAATACCGCCGCTTTCGGAAAGCTCGTCCAACTTGCTTACGACTTGGGGAGTGGCATTGATACCGCGCGCGGCAAGGGAGGCCGGAACGGTAATAGTTCGATGATCCATATTGCGTTCTCCCGTTATCTTGCTTGTCCGGCCGCGGCCTTTAAGCGCTCTGTGACGCGGTCTTTGCCGAGAACGGCCATGACGCTGCAAAGGTCGGGAGAATTCTGACGGCCGGTGACGGCTACGCGGATGACGTTGCTGACGTCGGTGACACTGCCCTTGAATGCGTCCGGATCTGCCTTGTAGGCTTTCATATCGCTCGTATAGCCATGCGCCTCAGAAAGCGTCTTGATCTTCTCAAACCATGCGTTGTTGTCGTCGCCGGGCGCATACAGAGCGGCATATTCTTCCAAAAGAGCCTTTCTTTCGTCGGCACTCACATGAGCCGGATATTCGTCTTTCTGCTCAAATAATCCGTCATACATATAGGAAACAAAATCCTTGACTTCGCTCCAACATGCGAAATCCTTTCTCGGCTTTTTGCCGCCGCGTCCGATAGCGAGAAAACGTTTCAAATAGTCGGGGTCGGAAGAAATGACCGCATAAAATTCGGGATCGTTTTCCTTAGCCCATGCCGCAACAAAATCATACACTTCGTCGGCGGACATATGCGCGATGACGTTTTTGGAAACGTCGTTGAACTTGGCAAGGTCGAACATCGCGCCGGAATTGCCCATGGCGCTTGCTTTGAACGGAAAATCCTTGTAGGAGGCGGCAGGGTTGGCCGCACGCCACTGTTCATAGTTGGAATTGAGAAGCGTCATTAGGTATTCGATGACGCTGGCGGCCGGATACCCTTTTTCAAAATAGAAACCGAGCGTGCATTCCGGGTCTTTGCGCTTGGACATCTTGCGCTTGGCGCCGGTCTCTTCGTCTAATTTCATAACTTGGGCGGTGTGGCAGAAACGCGGCATTTTAAAGCCGCAGGCGCGCCACAATTCCACATGCCACGGTAATGTGGAGAGCCATTCCTCACCGCGGACAACGTCGGTGGTGCGCATGAAATGGTCGTCCACCACATGGGCAAAGTGATAGGTCGGAATGCCGTCGGATTTTAAAAGTACAAAATCCTGGTCATTTTCCGGGAAAGAGAGCTTGCCCTTGATCTGATCCTTGAACTCAACCTTTTTTGCCGGATCGCCCATGGAACGAAAACGCAAAACATAGCTTTCGCCGTTTTCGATGCGCTCTATCGCTTCTTCGACCGGCATATCGCGGTGAATCGCCCATTTGCCGTAATAACCGAAGTTTTCCTTGGCGGCCTCTTGCGCGGCATGGGCTTTCTGTAAATCTTCTTCGGTGCAGAAACACGGATAAGCTCTGCCGTCAAGCAACAGCTTCTTTGCAACAATGTGATAGATCTTGGCGCGCGCACGCTGACGGTAGGGTCCGTAAGCGCCGATATCGCCGTCAGCAGACGCGCCCTCGTCAAATTCGATACCGAACGCACCGAGATATTTGATGATCTTTTCAACCGCGCCTGGTACTTCGCGTTTGTCGTCGGTGTCCTCAATACGGAGATAGAACACGCCGTCCGGCGAAGAAGAATGCGCGATGCGTTCGTCGGCAAGACCGCCGTAAAGGTTTCCGATGTGCATGGAACCGGTGGGACTGGGCGCGATGCGCGTGACTTTTGCGCCCTCGCTTAAACCGCGTTCGGGAAAACGCTCTTCCAGGGATTCGACTGTGTCCGCGTCGGTGACGTCGGGAAAAATAAGGGAAGCAAGCTTTTGCAGATTATCTGTGTTAGACATATCGGGTTCTGTTCCTTTCAGATATAGTCGGTTGTATGTAATTGACGGTAAATGCGCCGCTAAAACGGCAAATAGGTAAAGGGTATTGCGAGAAAAATGGCAGGCAGCATATCGGCGACGTTGATCTTTTTGTCGAACATCAGATTCACGCCCACGCAAAAGACAAGCACCGAGCCGACAAACGACATGTTGGTGATGGCCTGTTCGGGAATAAATCCGGCGAAAAACACCGCCGCAAGTGTTATAAGTCCTTGAAAGGCTGCGACCGGAAGCGCAGAAAATACCGCACCCTTTCCGGTGACGGACGCAAATACCATGATGATCAGTCCGTCTAAAATGGCTTTAGCAAACAGCGTCTGCGGTTTTCCGCTCATGCCGTCCTCAATCGAGCCGATGACCGCCATCGCACCGATACACACCGTAAGCGACGCCGAGACAAAACTGTCGATAAAACGTGTGTCTCCGCTCGCGCCGGACTTTTCTTTCAAGTATGCGCCAAGGCGCTCGGTTTTCTGCTTGATGCCGAGAAACGAACCGATGAGCGTGCCGCCGACCAGGGAAAAAATGAGAAGCATCACATTTTTTGTTTCAAGCGCACCCGAACCGTTCTCCGACACGTTTAACATGCCAGCAAGCGTCCCCGACGCACCGATAAAGACGATGGCGGCGCCGAGAGCGATGATCAGCGCGTCGCTCAATTCCTTTTTCAGGCGTTTGTTTAAAATAAGACCGATAAGGCCGCCGACCACAATGGCAAGCGCGTTGGCGACCGTTCCGATTCCGGGAAACATATAAGAAACGACCTTTCGGATAAATCAATCGACGAGGAACGACATTTCGAGCATGACCTCATCGTCCTCAATATCGCTGTTGGAGTAGAAAAAAGTGTTGCCGCCGCAAAAACGGAATCCGCAGGCGTGATAAAAGTCAATGGCCGGCAGATTGTAATTCTGGGTTTCCAAAACCACCACACGGTAATCGCGTTCTTTGGCTGCGGCTATCACAAAATCCACCAAGAAACGTCCGACTCCCTTACCGCGGTTTTCGGGAAGAACCAACAATTGCGTCATGCGCAAGCGGTTGTTCCACTCTTCGGGAGCGAATTCCACATATCCTAAAACCGTTCCGTCGCCGTCGCATGCGGCAAACGCCTCGGGATTTTCCCAATAATCCTGAAACAGCGTGTCGGTGTTTTCTTCGGCTCGCGGTGCGTCATAGTTTTCGCGCGTGAGCGTGTAACTCATCTGCTCTTTGGTATCCGAAACGACCGCTTTGTAGTGACCGGGCGTGGTATAAGAATAGTGTAACTCGAAATAGTCGTATTTTTCCCTGTCAAGAGGAAGAATATGCATTAAAAACACGCTCCTTTGCGGCAGTGCCGAGAAATTTTCCGGACAGATTTCACAGTACGGATTAAAATCCATATTATTATAGCATATTTCTTTTTGTTTTGCAAGAATTTCCGCGGAACTTTCTTGCTTTTTCGCAAAAATTCGTCTTTTTCCGACGGTTGGCTGTGTTTGTGCCAATTTAATGAGAAACGGTATCTTGTCGAATGCTGTCGAATTATGTCGCAAACATTGAACTAATGGTAAAAAAATATAAGTATTTATGTTAAAATAGGAACTTATGTTTGAATTTTGACGGCGAATAGAGTATAATTGTATCAGATAAACAGAACCGGGACAAGCATGGCCGGAAAGGGGATTTGTATGGATAAACTGAAACCAAAAGAAAAAAGGGTCTTGGATTATATCAATCAAACCATTGACGAACAGGGATATCCGCCGTCAGTACGGGAGATCTGTTCGTCGCTCGGCATAAAATCCACATCTACGGCACATATGTATATCGAGCGGCTTGCCTCAAAGGGATACATCGAAAAATTGGCCGGCAAGAGCCGCGCCATAAAAAAGGCGGACGACGCATTGGAAGAAGGCAAACGGTATCGCGTGCCGGTCATCGGGCAGGTTGCGGCAGGTCTTCCGATTTTAGCGACTCAAAATTTAGAGGGGTATATTACCTATTCGACATTCCACTCCTATGATGAAAGCAAGTTGTTTTGCTTGAAAGTCAAGGGCGAAAGTATGATTGAAGCCGGAATTTTAGACGGTGATTATGTTATCGTCGAACAGCGCAGTGTGGCGGAAAACGGGGAGATCGTCGTAGCTCTTGTCGGTGAAGAGGCTACGGTTAAGCGCTTTTTCAAGGAAAACGGCCGGTTCCGTCTGCAACCGGAAAACCGCACCATGGAGCCGATTCTTGTCGATGAGGTTGCCGTTCTCGGCAAAGTCGTGGCGTTAGTGCGTCATTACGCTTAATGAGCGGCTTTGCGTTTCCCACCGCTTTTGTAAGGAATGTTTTCCGGCATGTCTGTGATTGCGGCTGCCCGGTCTGCGGGGCGGGAACGGGAGACGGTCAGTTATGCAAAGCCTGTCAGTCGGCGCTTGAAATCGCACGGCTTGCGTATCCGGAATTCCGGCTTACGGAATCGGCTTTGCCGGGACAAGCGGTCGGCAGTGAGAGGGAGGTTGTCTGTCGCTCTCTCTACACCTATGAATATGACGCGGTGCGCGGACTTTTGTTTTATTTGAAACGGCATCCGGACAAGGCGGCTGTGAAAGAATGCGCCATGAAACTTATCGGTATTCTGCCGGAAAACTTAAAGAGCGGAAAAGTTTTGTATATCAACATTCCGCGCAGTTCGGCAGGACTTAGAAAATACGGTTTTGACCAGGCGGCGCTGTTGACAGGCGCTTTGGTGAAACTGTTGAACGATTCGGCAGTACCGCAGGGCAGAAAGCGCGGCGTGCCGCTTAAAACGAAAACGGCGTTTTCCGCGGAAAAGGTGTACTTTTCCGGCTGTCTTGCAAGACTTCTGTTTGGAAAAGAGCAAAAGGGCTTGAATGCCGGACAGCGTGTGGCCAATCAAAGCGGACGGTATTATGTGCGTCCGTTTTTCCGTCGTCCGCCGTGGAATCCGCAGAGGATCGTTCTTGTGGACGATGTCATCACCACCGGTGCCAGCGTGCTCTCCGCCGCCAAAACCCTTTCCGAACAGTATCCGGACGCGGAAATTACGGCGCTTTCGCTTGCCACGGTCTGCGGAAGCGATAGGAAAAAACAAAAATAAAGAATGAAAGAAAGAAGAACATAAATGCCTGCAAAAAAGACACCCGACATAAAGCCGAAAACAGCCAAACAGCCGTCCGGCGCACGGAAAACCGGCAGTGAAAAAACGGCGAAACAAAAAGAAGAAAATCTTCGGCTGAAAGAGGAGATCAAGACCTTAAAACACAGCCGGAATGTGGAAAGTACGTTTTCTTACAACTTCATGCCGTATATTCTGGCGTTTCTCGGATTGTTTCTTGGAATCTGCTTTATTATCCCTGAAAAAATGAGCTTTATCGGCTATCTCGCGCACTTTCTGTGCGGCCTTTTTGCCGCAGGCGCGGTATTCTTGCCGATCTGCCTTGTAGCGGAGGCACTGCTTTGGAAAACGGATATGAAAAGCGGCCGGCTGCGCTCCAAGTTTTTCATTGATACCGGTTTTATCTGTTCTTGTTCGGCGCTCTGTCACTTGATTTCACGTGCGACGGCCGCCCCGGCGGACAAGGTTCTGTATGACGGCTACCGTTTGATTGGCGAAAACAGCCTATATGAACTCGGTAAGCTGTACAAGGGCGGAGGAATCGTCGGCGGCGTGATCGCCAATTTTTTGAACATGATTACGGGCTTTGGCGCATGGATCATCTGCGTTTTCGCGGTATTGCTCCTTGCGTTTGCCGTGTTCGGCATTACGCCGCTTGACATCGTCGCGTATCTGCGCGAAAAAATCAAGGCTGAGGTCTATAACGCACGCGTACGTCAGAAAGAAGACCTGAAACGGAAAATTGACGAGAGCCGCAGAAATCCGGTACAGGAGGAACTGACGGTTCAGCCGGCACAAAAGAAGAAAAAGGCTTACTTAGGCGGCATGGGCGATGAAGAAGAACCCGCTGAAACCGAAAAAGTTTCCGAAAAAGAACCGGATGAACCGGTGCATGAAGCGGAAAATCAACCGGACGAAACAAATCCGGAATTTCCCGAACTTGAAATATCGCCTGACGCCGTGCGCCTTGCCACAGGCGATAAATCGGCCGCCTGCGGAACATTCGCAGACGCGTCCGCTGGCGAAGAAACCGCACCCGATGATGCGATTGCACCCGACCCGGCCGTTTATGACAGCATTAAAGATAGCGTGCGCTTTACCGATTCCGCGTCGAATTCCCACAAAGCCGACGGCGTTGTGAATGCCGATGCTCCCAAGGAAATAGATCTTTCCGAGATCTTCACCGACGACGCGGTGATTGCCGCCGCCGGAGTGACAGCCGGAACTTCGGTGCTTACCGACGGTGCGGAGTCTGCCGCGCTTGTCGGGCAAAATGCGTCGGAATCCGAAGGCGAAAAAGAGAACATCAAGGTTGAACCCAAACCGGATCCGGCGGAACTGTACCGGTTTCCGGATATCGACTTTTTGCAGAAAGACCCGAATCCGGCGACCTTTGCCGTGACCGATGAAATCAAGAACACATCGGTAAAGCTGGTCGAAACGCTTGCCAACTTCGGCGTCAAGACCAAAATTACCAACATCTGCTGCGGTCCGACCGTCACGCGCTATGAATTACAGCCGGAAATCGGTGTGCGCGTCAAGTCGATTCAAAACCTTTCGGACGATATTGCCTTACACCTTGCGGCGGCCGGCGTGCGTATTGAAGCGCCGATTCCCGGCAAGCAGGCGGTCGGTATTGAGATTCCGAACAAGACGGTTTCGACGGTCTATATCCGGAATTTGATTGAAAATCCCAAGTTTGCCCAACAAAAGAGCCGCCTTTCGGTATGTCTCGGCATGGACGTAGCCGGAAGTCCGGTGTATATGGATATTGCCAAAATGCCGCACTTGCTCATTGCCGGCGCGACCGGTATGGGTAAATCGGTCTGTATCAACAGCTTTATTGTCAGTCTGCTTTACAAGGCGCGCCCGGATGAATGCCGGTTGCTGTTGATCGACCCGAAAAAGGTGGAATTCGGCGTTTACAACGGCATGCCGCATTTATTGGTTCCGGTCGTGAGCGACCCGAAAAAGGCAGCCGGTTCGCTTGCCTGGGCAGTGAACGAAATGGAGCGCCGTTTCCAGTTGATTGAAGAAGTGGGCGTGCGCGATATCGATTCCTACAATAAAGTCACCGAAAACGATCCCGAAAAAGAGCATATGCCGAAAATCGTTATCATTATCGACGAGCTTGCCGATCTTATGATGACGGCGCGCGACAGCGTGGAAAATTCCATTTGTCGTATCGCGCAAAAAGCCCGTGCGGCCGGTATGCATTTGGTCATCGGTACGCAGCGTCCGTCGGTTGACGTCATCACCGGTCTTATCAAAGCAAACGTGCCGTCGCGTATCGCCTGCACGGTGGCCTCTCAGGTCGATTCGAGAACCATTATCGACGTGGCCGGTGCGGAAAAACTGCTTGGCCGCGGCGATATGCTGTATGCGCCGGTCGGCAGTATGAAGCCGATCCGTGTGCAGGGCTCGTTTGTCACCGACGCGGAAATCGAAAAGATCATCGACTTCTTGAAGAGCGGTTCGGAGGCTGAGTATGACAGCGATATCATCGACAGCATCGAACGCGAGGCTGAGCATTGCGGTGAAAAGAAGAAAGGCCGCGGCGCTTCTGACGAGGGCGGCGACGAATACGATTCGGACGACCGCGACGCGATTTTGGATTCGGACGACGCTATGTTCGATGCCATCAAAGTGGCAGTAGATGCCAATATGATTTCCACATCCCTGTTGCAGCGCAAGTTGTCGCTTGGGTATTCGAGAGCGGCGCGCATTGTGGATAAGTTGGAAAAAATCGGCATTGTCGGTCCGTTTGAAGGTTCCAAGCCGCGAAAGGTGCTTATCACGCCGCAGGAATATCTGGAACTGAAAATGAATCACGGACGGTGATCCGGACGTGCGCCCCAATATGCAAATTGGCGGCACGCCGGAACAAAAAACGGTCTGCGACCGGCGTCAGGAACTTCATGACGAACGGAAGCAGTCCGTTTTTAGCGGTATCAGAATTGTTTTGACGCAGACCGACGCCAAGGGCTGTCTGTTATAATTTTAAGGAAGAAATATGCATGAGAAAGAAATTCCCTACTTTTCCGACCTCAAAAATCCGTAATCGAACGGCCAAATCGGTTTTGGTTTTGGCGGCGGCAGTCTATCTTATATTTCTTGCCGTACGCGATGATAAAGCGCACAAGGAATATAAGCAGGTATTCAGCCAGGCACAGGAGTATTTTGCGGCTTATTTTATCGATGTCGGGCAGGGAGACGCAACACTTTTGGTCGCGCCGGACGGCAGCAGTATGCTCATTGACTGCGGTCCGACCGCGGGAGCGGAATACCTTGTCAAATACATGAACGACGTGGGTGTGGAAAAGCTGGATTATCTGATCCTGACGCATCCGCATGAAGATCATTATGGCGGCGCGTCGGCGGTGATTGAAAATTTTCCGGTGGAAAATTTTGTCGTTCATGCGGATTTTACCGAAACCTATCCGTATGACCGGTTGATCTATATGGTTAGTCACAATCGCTTTGATGAACAAACCGAAATCGTCGGCACGCGGATCGACGACCGGTTTACCTTTGCGGATTCGGCGGTATTTCAGATTCTTTCGCCGGAAACAGTTGATTACGACGATGCCAACGAATCGAGTCTTGCTATCAAACTCATCTATGGCGAAACCTCGTTTTTGTTTACGGGAGACGCAGAAAAGGGGGCGGAAAAAGCCATGATGGCGAACGGTTACGACTTGCGTGCCGATGTGTATTCTGCCGGCCATCACGGTTCGGTAACCTCGAATTCCCCCGGCTTTATCGCGGCGGTTTCGCCGACCTATGCTGTCATCAGCTGCGGCAGAGACAACAGCTACGGTCATCCGCACAAAAAAACGCTTGCCACATTGGAAGAGTACGGCGTTACGGTAT
Source organism: uncultured Eubacteriales bacterium (assembly GCA_934479825.1). Taxonomy (GTDB): domain Bacteria; phylum Bacillota; class Clostridia; order Oscillospirales; family CAG-382; genus UMGS882. Next base: position 96,371 of record CAKSOW010000003.1, on the reverse strand, counting down.
TGCGGACGGACGAACTGGGCGATATTATTCTTTTGTCCGACGGAGAAAACGTGTGGCCGCTGGAACAAACGTCTGCCGGACAGACGGAGATGATCAGGGCGGCTTAACCGGAAACAGAGGCGTTTTCATCCGTACGGTTCAAGCCGTTTTCCGTGTATTCTTCTCTTAGAAGCGGAAAACGTCCGAGCGGCGTGCCGGTCGAATCGAAATATTCGGCGATGCCGCTGTCTTTTTCTATTGTCACGCGGTACGAGAAAACCGGCTTGTTTCCCTTGGGAACGGTCAGATAGATGCCGTCCGGATTGGAAAAGCGTGCGCCGTGCGCATAGACGCATAAAGCGCCTTTGGGCGCGATCTCTACCGTATCAAAAGTTTTGCTGGCATAATCGAGCATGTTTTTGTGGTCGTTCCAGTCGTTTCCGTCGTTGAGCGTGACGGCGATAAATAAAGAACCGTTTTTCTGTGCCGCGCTGACAAGACACCGGCCGGCTGCTTTGGTGAAGCCGGTTTTTACCCCAACTGCACCGTCGTATAGCCGAAGCAGTTTGTTGTGGTTGAAGAAGTACCGCGTCAGTTCCCCGTCCATGGAGGGCACGATCTTTTTCTGTGTGGCGACGGCTTGCCGGAAGAATTCGTTTTTCATGGCTTCTGCCGTGATGCGTGCCAATTCATAGGCGGTGGTGTAGTGTCCGTCGGCTGAAAGTCCGTGCGGATTTTCAAAATGCGTGCCGGAAAGGCCGAGAGACGCTCCCTTTTCGTTCATGAGTGCGGCAAAAGGGGGGATATCTCCCGAAACAGCGACGGCAAGCGTATGCGCCGCGTCGTTGCCCGATTCCAAAAGCAGGCCGTACAGCAGGTTTTCGACGGTCATGCTTTCGTTTTCACGCAGATAGATGGAAGACCCTTCAATGAGCGTTGCTTCTTTCGGAACGTTTACGACAAGATCCAGCGGCAGATGTTCCAAAACGACAAGCGCGGTCATGATTTTGGTGGTGCTTGCCATGGGAAGCCGGGCGGAGCTGTTTTTTTCGTATAACACCGCGCCGCTTTTGCCGTCGATGAGACAGGCGCCCTCGGCGGAAACACCGCCCGAAAAGCCGTTTACTTCGCCTAAGAGCGGAACGGTGACCGAAACGGGGGTGTCGGCGACAACGGGCTTGTGAGCCGAAAGCCCGATCAGGGCGACGCTGCAAAACAATGCGACACAGGCGGAAAAGCAAAGAAAATGTCCCGGACCGACGCGCCGGTTTAGTGGCTTTTTTCGTGCAGAGGACAGCCGCACTTTTTTCATGGACATACGACCTTTCGGGGATAGTTTTATAAGTCGGAAAGCGCCATGCAGACCGGGACGCGCAAGAAACGTTCGTATCCGACGGATATAAAATATATATGGAGAAAATTTGCGGAATATGATTGACAATTCCGTATCAAACGACTATAATAAAGCGGTAAAATCACAGAGCGGAGCGAAAAATATGGCCTATACCTATCAGATCAGGAGAATACTCAGTTACACGCGCCGGGCGGTCGATGATTTCGGCATGATCGAAGAGGGCGACCGGATTGCCGTGGGACTTTCGGGCGGAAAAGATTCGCTTGCGCTTTTGTGCGCCCTTGCTTCGCTTCGCGGCTTTTATCCGAAGCATTTTGAATTGGAGGCCGTGACCATGGATCCGGGCTTTTACAAGGTCGGCATGGGGGATGAAGGCGAAACGCGTGAGGGATTTGCGCGTCTTGCCGCGCTGTGCGAACAGCTTGATGTGCGTTTTACTCTGTTTGAAACCGAATTAGCAAGGCTCATTTTTGACGAACGGAAAGAAAAGAACCCTTGCTCGTTGTGCGCGCGCATGCGCCGGGGCATGCTGCACGACCATGCCAAGGAGCTTAATTGCAACAAAATTGCTCTCGGTCATCATTTTGACGACGCAGTGGAAACTTTCATGATGAATCTGTTCAACGAGGGACGGATCGCCTGTTTTTCACCGGTGACTTATCTCGACCGCAAAAAGATCACCATGATCCGTCCGCTTGTGTACGCGCCGGAAAAAGATATCCGCTATTTTATCAATCATTCGGATCTGCCGGTACTCGGCAGTCCCTGCCCGATGGACAAGACCAGCGACCGCGAACGCTATAAAAAGATGCTTGCGGCTATGGACCGGGAAAACAAGGGTTTGAAGCACCGCATTCTGGGAGCTATGCAGAAAGCGGCTATCGACGGTTGGAAACCGAAAGAGAAATAAACCGGCATCCGGATTCGGATTGCCGTAAAAATAAAGGAGATTTAAACATGCTTGTAAACGCTATGACTTTCAATATCCGTTATGATACATTGGATGACGGTGCAAACTGCTTTGAGGGAAGAAAGGCTTTCATCAAGGAATTTTTAGACCGGGAAAAGCCGGACGTTATCGGTTTCCAAGAGGTTTTGCCGCATGTGCGCGCATGGCTGTGCGACAATCTGCCGGATTATACGGTGCTCGGTATGGGACGGAATAACGACTATTCCGGTGAAAGCGTATCGATCGCCTACCGCAAGGATCGGTTTGACTTGGTGAAATTTGATCAGTTCTGGCTGTCCGATACGCCGGACGTGCCGGGTTCGCGCTACATGCTCGACCAAAGCCCGTGTCCCCGTATTTCCGTTCAGGCAACGCTTGTTTCCCGTAAAGAGGGCAAGCTTTTTACGTTTGCCAATACCCACCTCGACCATGTTGGTGTGTATGCCCGTCTTTGCGGTGCGTCGCTTCTCATGACCAAACTCCTTTCCGAGAACAAGTATCCGTTTATTCTGACCGGCGATTTCAATGCGCTCCCGGATGAAGCGTCGATCAAAGAAATCAGGAGTATTAAGGGCGTGCATGATCTGACCGCCTCCATTAAAGAAACCACCTATCACGGCTACGGGAAGGAAAAAGACTATAAGATCGACTACATTTTCTCCAACAAAACTGCCGTCAAGGGCTCGTTAACCGTCCATAAGGATCAAAAAGGCGATGTCTGGCTGTCCGACCACTACCCGATTTCGGTGACGGTCGATATTCACTAAAATTAAATTTCTTCGCACATAAAACCTTTCTTTTGACATATACTGTCTATACACCACAAAAAAGGAGGGGATTTGTGTGAAAACCGATTTCGAAAAAGGGGTTTACCGTGAGACGGTGGAACGGTATTGCCATGTGCTCGATTCCAATGTACCGGTCAGCCGTTATACCGAAAACGGAAAAACTGTATATGAGTGTGCAAAACGAGAGGCCTGTGAAAAAAACGGGGGCTGTCGGAACAAGCGCTACTCATGACGAATAGGCAAAAGTCAAAGCGTTTTGTGTAAAATGACAATAACGCTTTGCGAAATATGGAAGATATGCACAAAAATCGCGTCTATGGAAAGTTAGTATTTACAAAGACGCGATTTTTTGCTATAATATAAGAAACCTTACGCGTTTTTTGAATCTGACGGAACTTGGAGAACGCAAAATAAAAGGAACAAAAGGAGAAGTTTATGAAAAAAAGAACAGCCTTGTTCGCCTGTGTGTTGGCGCTTTTGACGGTGTTTGCCGTCGCGGCGTTTGCGGCAGACGACATCAGTGTACCGTTGAACGACAAATTATCGTTCCGCGGTATTAACGCAACCGTTACAGACGGGGTTCTGGATTTAGATATCCAGGGCTTGAACGAGAAAAACGAATCCCCGGCCATCTTTTTCCCGGGCGTGGACGTGGATGCAAACGTCTACCGTTACATCAAAATGGAAGTCAAGTCTGAGGTTTCGCCGCTGGGCAAAAACAAAACCTCACATGGTTTCTATTTCCGTACCACGGACGCTCCGGCTTTTTCCGAGAGCAAGAAGATCAGCGTCACTTTACAGGAAAAATCCGACGGTTTTGTAGAATATACTTTTGATATGGCTACCAACGGCGATTGGACAGGCAAGGTCACCGGTATCTTCTATTCGTTCAGCGATCTGACCGGCAAGGCGCAGATCAAGAATATCCGCTTTGTCGAAGGACAGCCGATCAAGCGCATTACGCTGACCGACGCGGAAAAGATCAAGGATATCCCGGCCAAGGAAAAAACGGTTATCCCGTCGAAATTTGCCAAGAGCCGTACTTATACCGACGCTTTTTCGGATGTTACCGTAAAAGACTGGTTCTATGACGCTGTTTCCGGCGCATATGAATTTGCTCTTGTCAACGGCGACAGCGCGACCACCTACAACCCCGAGGGGACGATGACGGTGGCCGAGGCGGTTACGCTTGCTTCGAGAATGCACTCAACCGTTAAGGGTGACGGCGAAGCTGCAAATCTGAAATCGGCTGACGGAGCCGCATGGTATACAAATTATGTCAACTACGCCAAGAAAGAGGGGTTCTTGACCGACGGCATGTTTGACAGCTTTGACTGCGCTATCAAGCGTCACGAAATGGTGTCGCTCTTTGCGGCGGCTCTTCCCGAAGAATGCTTTGAAACTCTGAATTATGTCACCCACATTCCGGATATTTCGTCTGATGCGGCGTATGCAAAGGCCGTTTTGATGTTCTATAACGCCGGTATCTGCATGGGTAACGATATTTACGGAACGTTTAACCCCGATTCCAATATCACGCGCAGCGAGGTTGCGGCCATTGCCGACCGTATTGCCGATAAAGCGCATCGCTTGGATAAAGACCTTACCGTCAAGGTCAATCCCGAAAGTGCGTATTGGATTGCTGACGACAGCGGTTATTCCACCCGTAACAGCGTCAAGACGACGTTGCAGTCCGGCTGGGATTTCGATAACCGCGGCGGCGCCGGCAAAACAAGTGACGAACCGCCTTATTCGCTTTCCGATATCAGCACGACCGAACCGGTAACGCTTACCCGCACGCTCACCGTTCAGGACGCAGGCGTTGTAACGACCGAATTCGGCGTTACGTTCAACTCGTTTATCGACGGCTGGTACATGGAAACGCTCGGCACATCCGGAACGGAGGCTTACAAACTCTTTACCAAGAACGGTGAATTTTATGTTCTCGATAAGGGGGAAGAAAAGCCGGTCGGCGTAAAACCGACGCTCGGCAAGCCCACCATTATCCGCATCGATACTGACCTTGCGGCAAGAACCAACCGCATTGAGCTTGACGGCAAGAATTGCGGCACATTCGGTTTTGCCACCGGCGCGGCGGTTGATATTGCCGTGTTCCGCACCGGAACAACCGACGAAGCGGTTATGGACACCGCGGTTTATCCGCTTCGTATGTATTGCAACTACCTTGTCAACGATTCCGCACGTACCAAAGTCATTCCCGACTCTTGGACAGTGGAGCAGACCGGCGATATGACGGTCGAAGTATCCGGCGGCGAATTTGTCTTTAAAGGCAACACCGGAAAGGCTTCCATGTCCAAGTCCTTTAAGGCAGTGAGCGGGAATATCAGCACGGAGCTCATCCTGCTTTACCCGGAAATGGCAGACGGCTTTACGTATGCTCTTACCTCGGGCGGCACGCCGATCGTTTCCTTTACTACCAAGGACGGCAAGATGTACGCCAACGGCAAGGAACTTCGCAGCTACTCGAATTACATGTGGTATATGGTTCGTCTGTATGCCGATACGGCAACGCAGACAGCTACCATCAAGGTCAGCGGTAAGACCATTGCAAAGGATATTCCGTTTGCGGCTGCCGCTTCTACGCTTGACGGTTTGTATATTGCCTCCGAAAACAACGGCGGTAAGACGCTGAAACTGGACGATATCATCGTTGAGAAGATTCCCGATTATGATAACTATCCCTCTGAACCGAAAGTTCCGGCAGGCGCAGACGATTACTTTATCGGTATCAATGTCTGCAACCTGTGGAGAAACGGTCACCACTGGGGCTGGGACAACATTTCGCCGTATGACGAAAACAAGCCGGTTTTAGGCTGGTATGACGAAGGACTGCCGGAAGTCGCCGACTGGGAAATCAAGTTTATGGCGGAACACGGTGTGGACTTCCAGCTTATCTGCTGGTACCATTCGAGCGACGCGCCCTTTAAGTCTTTCTACGGCTCAACGCCGAAAGCGCTCTTTGAGGGCTTCATGAACGCAAAATACAGTGAAAAATACGGCAAGTTTGCCCTTCTTTGGGAAGCGGCCAACGGCACAAGACCGGAAAATCTGGATGACTTCAAGGGACGTTTTGTCGATTTCTGGGTTGAGTATTTCTTCTCGGATCCGCGTTATATGATTATCGATAACAAGCCGGTCATGTCTATTTTCGGCGCAGACAAATTAAAGGATTCTTTCGGCGGCACAGAGGCTGGCGTCAAGGAAGCGTTTGATTACCTGCGTTCGCGCGTTAAGGAAATGGGCTATGACGATATCATCATCATGGCTTGCGAGGGTTCGGCCAATACCGCACAGCTTCAAAAGCTTGCCAACATGGGCATCGACGCGGTTCATGCCTATAACTGGGGCAATGCGGCGTCCAGCGCAGTCTGGAACCAGGAAAAGATAGCTGACCAGCAGAAGAACGGCTACGGTATTATGCATAATGTTCCGACCGTTTCCACCGGTTTCAACAACATTGCCTGGGCTTATACCCGTTATCCGCTTCTTACCACCGAAAACATGGAACAGGTTCTTACCTGGATCCGTGATTCGGCATTAGACAAATATGATATCACCGGAAACGGCGACGAATGGAAAAAGAAGTTCGTCATGCTTTCCACCTGGAACGAATACGGCGAAGGTACGTATATGATGCCGGCCGGCCTCAACGGCTTTGGTTATCTCGATACTGTCCGCAAGGTATTCACCAAAGAACCGAATCACACCGATGAAAGACCGGATACACTGCAAATGTCGCGTTTGGGACATATGTATCCGTTAAACCGCGAGATTATCCGTCCGCAGGGATACTACAAGGCCCCGGAAGCCACAAAAGTCATTTACGAAGAAAAGTTTGCTGAAAACGGCGAAACGCTTTGGCACGGCAGCAACTGCACCACCGAAGCGGAGGGCGATATCATCGTCGGTACGGCTACCAATACCGACCCGATTCTCCACCGTCCGGGCACTGCACCGCAATTCAAGGCAGCAGACGTCAAGCAGCTCAAGGTTTGGGTAGACGGACCGGTCGGCAACAGCGTCGAGGTCTACTTCCAGACGGATAAGAGCCAGAGCTGGACGGCTGACAAGGGTGCTTCCGCGAAGATTACCCAAGAGGGAATGAACCCGGTTGTCATCAATATGTCGTCGCTTGCAACCTGGACCGGCACGATTACGGCGCTCCGTATTGACCCGATTACCTCTCAGAATTCGTTCCGTGCGGAAAAAGTTCAGTTCTTGGGCGACGCGGTGACTGAAAAGTTCCTTCTCAACGGCGAAGAAGTGAAATTTGATTACTCTCCGGTTGACGTGGACGGCGATAGACTGATTCCGTTCTATCCGGATACCGGTATTGGCTATCGTTTCTCTTGCGCGTACACGTGGGATAAAGTCAACAAGAAGCTGACGCTCACCAAAAATGGCAAGCAGATTGTGTTTACCATGGGCTCCAAGAAGATCACAGTCAACGGCGAACCGGTTTCGGTGAACTATGCACCGTATCTCGAAGACGGCATTCCCATGGTTCCGCTTCACTTTATTGTCGATACGTTCGGCTATAAGACCGAAACCAAGACGGATGAAAACGGCGTGAAACTGTTTAACGTTATCACATTCAGCGACGAAGTCTATGAGGCGATTTCTTCCCGTGTGGCCAATGAGTGGGAATTCAATCTTACCGGCGACGGTGAGGGTTGGACGCTCGGAAACGCGACGGCAACGGTTGTTGACGGCAATTTCTACGGAAACGACATGGATCAGAAAGGCGGCTGGGGCGGTCGTTATGACCCGGCTCTCACCTCTCCGGTGCTTTCGATTGACGCAAACCGTTATAAGACCTTGAAAATTCGCATGAAACATGAGATTCAGGCTGAAAAGACCGACGAGAACAAGGGCGAATTCCAGCTTGTGGTTTACTTCCAATCAAGCGCAGGCGGCCTTTCCGAAGGACGTACTTACCGTGCTGAGTTAGAGCAGACCTCAAACGGCGAATATATTGAGTATTCGTTCGACCTTTCGTCCAATGCCGATTGGACAGGAACGATATCGGGACTCCGTATTGACCCGTTCAATAATGTTCCGGGTGAATTCTGGATCGACTGGATTCGTTTTCAGTAATCTGAAATAAACAAAGAGGCTCCCGAAAGCATTTGCTTTCGGGAGCCTTACTTTTCCGAAAAGTAACAAAAGGGCAGGCTTTTCTTTTTCGGAAAAACCTGGGAAGAGTGCTTTTCGTTTCGCGAAAAGCAGGTAAGGGACGGTTTTCAGTTACTTTTTGCGGCGTGCAAAAAGTAACCAAAAAGCACGCGGGGCTCCGCCCTGCGACCCCGGTTCAAAATTCCGAGCGGCAAATTTTTGATTAAGTCGCAAGTTATGTAGCTATCAAGGATTTTTACGAGAATTTGCAACCTTGTGCCATACAGCTCGGAGTATTTTGAACCGGTGCGAGACGCGTACTTTACTGCGCAAGGATTTGTAGGTATTTATGAAAAGGCAAGTTTTGATTTGGGTGGACAGTAGGTTATGTGTTTCCGAAAAAGGGGGAGTTTGGTGGGAGGGGGAGGGCGAGAGCAGATTCCGGTTTTGCGAAAAAGAGAAGGTTGGGTAGGAAGTTGTTTTGTGGCGAACAGAAAGAAATCTTTTCGGAAAACAAATAGTTTCGGACAGAACTGTATAACTTCAAATTTTCTGCGCATAAAAGCGTTTTGGCAAAGTCTAAAAATATTACCTGCCCACATAGCTTTGGTGCACCCCAAAGCTATGGCTTTGCACCAAACTGTCTATCAATCCACGCCAGTGTCCCCTTTTCACCGCAACAAAGATAACGTGCAACTTTCCTTTTCATCGACCGTTTGCGGCGTCAAGCCCCAGCACTAACCGACCTAAATCAAAATACAGATATTTAGCGATAGTCTCCTTGAAACATGGTCGTCTTGTTCGCGTCCGCTCACAATACTCCCTGTTTCGGCGGTCTCCGACACGCCAAAACTTGCCACCGGCAACTTTTGACGCGTCCGAGCGTCTGATGAAAATTCGCGGTTCGCGCCGGTTCAAAACATGGCCGTGCGTTTTGTGGCACTAAAAATTTTTCGCAAAAAATCTTAATGTGCTGAACATTTCAAATTTTGCCTATACTCCCACCGCACGGGTTTTGAACCGCTCCCCGGGAGTCGGGAGGGTCGCAACCCTCGCGGCTGCTTTTTGGTTCTTTTTGCAGAAGCAAAAAGAACGTAAAACCGCCCCTTTTCACATTTTTCAAAAATATAAAAAGGCGGCTCCGAATGCTCGGAGCCGCCTATCTCCCGCGGGAGAAAAATTCTTATAGCCGGAATGACAGTAACTTGATGGCAAGTCCAAAATAGACAAGCATCGCACATACGTCCACAAGCGTCGTAATTAAGGGCGCCGCCATGACAGCCGGGTCAAAATTCAGCTTCTTGGCAAGAATCGGCAGTACCGACCCTAAGGATTTCGCAATGACAATGGTGAATAACATCGCAAGCGAAACCACAAGCGCAATTAAAACCTTATCCGGATCGCTTGTCAAAAGCACGACACGCAAAAAATTGATGGCGGCAAATAAAACGCCTACCACAACCGAAACACGAAGCTCTTTCCAAAGAATCTTCGGCGCGTCACTGCATTCCAATTCACCCGTCGTAAGACCGCGGATGACCGTGGTGCTGGCTTGCGAACCGGAATTTCCGCCGGTGTCGAAAATCATCGGCATAAACGTGACAAGCAACGGAATTGCAGCAATGGCCTCTTCAAATTTTCCTAAAATCGTGCCGGTTATCGTTCCGGCAACCATTAAGATGAGCAGCCATACAATGCGCTTGCGCACGATCGTAAATACACCGGTTTTTAAATACGGCGTTTCAAGCGGTTCCATAGCGGCCATTTGCTCAATGTCCTTGGTCGCCTCTTCTTCGATAACGTCCACGATATCGTCAACCGTGACAATGCCGACTAACCGGTTTTCCGTGTCTACCACCGGCAACGTGTTCAGATCGTATTTTGAGAATAATCCGGCCGCCGCTTCTCTGTCCTCGGTGGTGACAGCCTTGACTACGCCGGTTTCCATGATGTCGGAAATGAGCGTGTTGTCGTCTTTGCAGGCAAGGATGTCGCAAAGTTCAACCACTCCCTCCAACTCTCTGGATGGGCTGATGATGTAACAGGTGTAAATGGTCTCTTTATTGTCGGAAACACTGCGCAGATAACGTATCGCGTCTCCGACAGTCATGTCCCCTTTGATGTCGGTAAATTCGGCAGTCATAATGCTTCCGACCGAATTCTCAGGGTAGTTCAAAAACTGATTGATAGTCTTGCGCGTGGCGGCGCTTGCGTTTTTTAATACCTTTTTTACGATGGTTGCCGGCAGTTCCTCCAACATATCCACCGCGTCGTCTACGCTTAGTTCTTCGACGATACGCCCGATTTCTTCATCGGTAATCGAAGTGATGAATTTTTCCTGGGTCTCCGGCTCAAAATAGCTGAAAACCTCGACAGCCGTTTCCTTGGGCAATGACCGGAAGACCGGCATAGCGCGGTCAACCGTCAGTTCCTCCAAAAACTCAGCAATGTCCGCTGCCGGAAGTTCCTCCAAAATCGGCTTCATGGCGCGGAAGTTCTTTTGTTCGAGCAGCTCTTCAAGCTGTTCGATAAGCTCATTTACTTCAAGCTCGTTGGTCATGTTTCTCCGTCCTTTCCTTATGTATGATGCGTACAGGAAAGCAGAACGGGACTGCACGGCGCGCTGTCTTGAAAAAAATCAGCTTATGCGCCGCGTCTTTGAAAACAGGGAACGCGGAAAAAGACAAGCGTCTTGCCGCGATATGCTCTGTCCGTGTCTACTTCGCCCCGGAATATCCACTTGTCTTCCCCCTTTATCGTTTGGTTTTATTAAAAATCCGAATGGCTACTTTGCGCCTTCCAGACTTTTTTTCATTTCATATAATTTGCCTAATGCCTCAATCGGCGTCAGCGTGTTGACGTCTAATTTCTTGATAGCCTCGCAGACTTCTTCATACAGCATGGTTTCAAGCCCTAACGTCATCGCACCGGCCTCTTCTTTTTTCGGCATGAGATTCTTTTTCGGATCGACCGGCGCATGCTCGTCGATGTTGGCTAAGATCTTATCCGCACGGCGTACTACCTCATCCGGCACTCCGGCAAGCTTTGCCACTTCGATACCGTAGCTTTCATCGGCCGCACCGCGCACGATCTTCCGCAAGAAGATCAGCTCATCGCCGCGTTTTTTCGCAACAATGTTGTAATTGACAACGCCGCGGCAAAGATCCTCCAATTCCGTCAGTTCGTGGTAGTGTGTCGCAAACATGGTTTTGGCATATAGCTTCTTGCTGACAGTATATTCAATAATGGCGCGTGCGATACTCATGCCGTCATAGGTCGATGTACCGCGCCCGATCTCATCATAGATGATAAAACTGCGCGAGGTGGCGTTTTTTAATATGTAGGCGCATTCGGTCATTTCAAGCATGAAAGTCGATTGACCGGCCGCAAGGTCGTCCGACGCGCCGATACGGGTGAAAAGCTTGTCCACAACGCCGATCTTGGCGCTTGATGCCGGAACGAACGAACCGATCTGCGCCATGAGAATGATAAGAGCCGTCTGACGCATGTAGGTGGATTTACCGGCCATATTCGGGCCGGTTATGAGCATAAGCCGCTCATTTTCGTTCAGATTCACATCGTTGGGAACAAACATCTCGTTCTTCAAGAACTTTTCCACCACCGGATGGCGGCCGTCCTTTATGAGAATCGAATCGGAAGCGTCCACCTCCGGGCAGACATAATTGTTCCGTCCGGCAACATCCGCAAGGGAAATGTATACGTCAAGCTTGGATAAGATATCCGCCGCTTTCTGTACACGCAACACATTTCCGGCAATAAATTCGCGCAGTTTCTGGAATTCCTCGTATTCAAGTGCGCAGACCTTGTCTTTTGCTCCCAGAATCTTGGCCTCCATATCCTTTAATTCCTGCGTGATGTAACGTTCGCAGCCCGTTAGGGTCTGCTTGCGTATGTAACGGTCGGGTACCTGATTTTTATAGGAATTGGTCACTTCAATGTAATAGCCGAATACACGGTTGTAGCCGATCTTCAAGCCCTTGATACCGGTCAATTCCCGTTCCGACTGCTCCACACTGGCAATCCAGCTTTTTCCGTCAGTCTGTATGGCGTTTAACTCGTCGATCTCCGGTGAAAATCCCCTTTGAATGAAACCGCCCTCACGAACCGAAAACGGCGGATCTTCCACAATGGCGCGGTCGATATAATCGCCGATGTCGGAAAGCACATCCAATTCGTCGCGCAGTCTTGCAAGCTCCGGGGAAACCATGCCCTTTAACTGTTGCTTGACCGGTGCAAGTACCGAAATGGTCTGATACAGCGCGCGCATATCTTTGCCGCCGGCTGTGTTGTAGACGATTTTGGTCATCAGACGCTCCATGTCGCCGACTGAGCTCAACAGGTTCTGCAATTCTTCTTTTTCAATATAACTGTCTACCAATTCGGAAACGGCTTGTTGACGGTTTAAGATAGCGCCGACCGAAACAAGAGGCTGTTCGATCCATTTGCGAAGAAGTCTGGCGCCCATGGCCGTCTTGGTGCGGTCGAGCACCCAAAGCAGCGTGCCACGCTTTTCCTTGGTGCGCAGTGTCTCGCAAAGTTCCAGACTGCGGCGCGTGTTCACGTCTAAACCGAGATAGAGTTCATTTGTATAATATTCCAGCGAATTGATATAGGCAAGATCGACTTTTTGGGTCTCGCGGATGTAGCGGATGAGCGCGTCAAGCGCTAAAACCGCCGGACTTCCGGCGCCTAAGCTGTGGGACTCAAATACTTCTTTTCCAAAACGTGTTTCCAGCTCGGAAAAGCTGCCGTTTTCAAACAGTTCGTTTCGGGTGTCGTCAAAGAACGCACCAAGCCGGTCTTTGGCAAACGTGTAAATTTCGGGGTAATCCATGCGGTCGGCGCTCGAAAGGATCTCTTTGGGCGCAAACGCGGCAAGTTCCGAACAGATCTTGTCGGTAATGTTGCCATCGGTGATCTGCGTGGCGCATACCTTGGCCGTAGAAATGTCGGCAAAGCAAAGCCCGGCGCTTGCCCCGGCAAAAAAGACGGCGCACAGATAATTGTTCTTTCCCTCGTTCAACATTCCGCTTTCGGTCACAGTGCCGGGTGTGATGACCCGGATGACCTCGCGCTTGACAAGTCCTTTTGCCAAGGCCGGGTCTTCGGTCTGCTCGCAGATGGCGATTTTGTAGCCTTTGGCAACAAGACGCGCAATATAACTGTCAGCGCTGTGAAACGGCACGCCGCACATCGGGGCTCTTTCCGGCATGCCGCAGTCGCGGCCGGTGAGCGTCAGATCCAATTCGCGCGATGCTGTTTTCGCGTCGTCAAAAAACATCTCGTAAAAGTCGCCGAGCCGATAGAATAACAAATGGTCTTTATATTGATTTTTGATGTCAAAGTATTGGAGCATCATGGGCGTATACGGCAAGCAAACCACCCCTTTCGTGTCGTTTTGCGGAAAAAGTTTTGTATTTTGCTGTCGGTTTTAATGACAGCCGCGGCAGGTCGAGCAGTTGTGCGTGCAGCCCTCTGCGTCCTCGTCCTCGGAGGCATCAGCGGTGTATTCTTCCGCACCGATGTAGGAGGAAATGGTCATATTGACCGCATTCATTAACAGGTTTAAATCCTCTTCGGCTTTCGTGTAGGCTTTCATCTGCGGATTTTCCGTGATCTGCTTATATAAGACTTCAAGACGTGCCGAAAGGACGTCCACGACGTGTTCGTCCGGTTCGCCCTTTTCCTTTTCCACTTCCAAAACGCTCTTCTGAACCTTAAATTCGTCTAATTGTTCCTTTAAAAGGACGTTTTTCCGCATTTCATCGCGTGTTTCGCAGAAAGCCTTGTATTCTTCGCAGTTTTTCAACGCTTCGCCAAGGGACTTGGCAAGCTCAATAATTTCGTTGTTTCCCATAGTTTTCCTTTCCGGGTTTTAGGCGTATCGGCTATAAAACCGCTTCACCGTAAATCTGTACGTCTCCGGCACGGTCGATTTTCACATCCACAAACTTTCCATAGAGTGCCGAACCGCGCGGCGCGGTAAAGCGGATGAGTTTGTTGCCCGAACTGCGGCCGGAAAAGGACGTGTTGTCGGGTGTGTCCGGCGTCTCACATAAAACCTTTATTGTTTTGCCCACAAACGTCTCATTTATGCGCACGATGTTTTCATGGTGCAGAGCCATAAGCCGGGCAAAGCGCTCAGTCTTTTCCTCATAGGTAACGGGATCGTCCATGTCAGCCGCCGGCGTACCTTTGCGCGGTGAATAGATGAACGCGAAAATGGAATCGTATCCAACCTCGCGCACCAAGTTTAACGTATCCTCAAATTCCTCGGCCGTTTCTCCGGGAAAACCGATGATAATATCGGTCGTTAAGGTGATATCCGGCATGGCGGCGCGCAGCTTTTTCACGACCTCCATATAGGCTTCGCGGGTGTATTTGCGGTTCATTTTCGCAAGGATACGGTTGTTTCCGGACTGTACCGGCAAATGAAAGTGCCTTGCGGCATGAGGATGCGTGCGCATGACCTCGATCAGCTCATCCGAAACGTCTTTCGGGTGAGAAGTCATGAAACGGACTAAATAGTCACCGTCAAGCGAGCAGACTTTTTCTAAAAGCTGTGCAAAACTGCACGGTTCTTCAAGCCCTTTGCCATAGGAATTGACATTTTGCCCGAGTAAAGTGATCTCCCGGCAACCGCTGTCAATGAGTTCCCTTGCTTCTTCAATCACCGAATCCGGCTTTCTGCTCCGCTCTCTGCCGCGCACATGCGGCACAACGCAGTAGGTGCAGAAATTGTCGCAGCCGTACATGATGGAAAGCCATGCTTTGATATCGCTTTCGCGGCTGACCGGCACTCCCTCCACAATCGGCGTATCGCCGTCCTCCACATAGTAGCGGCGGCGGTGATTGACCAATACGTCGCATAAAATTTCGGGTAACCGGTGCAGCATGTTCGTGCCGGCTACGAAATCGACATAAGGGTATTTGTTTTTGATATCGGAAACGCGGTGCTCTTGGTTTACCATGCAGCCCCAAAGTCCGACCAACAGTTCGGGATTGGCGGCTTTGATATGTTTTAACTGTCCGGTCTTGGACAATGCTTTCAATTCGGCATGCTCGCGCACCGCACAGGTGTTGTAGATGATGAGATCCGCCTTTTCGGGCGCGTCGGCCTTTTCGTAGCCGAGCGACAAGGCCGAGCCGATCAAACGCTCACTGTCGGCTTCGTTCTGCTGGCAGCCGAAGGTCTGAACAAAAACGGCAAGCTTTCTGCCTAAGCGTTTTTCTTTTTCACTTAGCAAAAGCCGCACGCGGTCGGCATATTTTTTCTGATTGGCTATATCGTCCGTGTTTTCGTTTAAAACGTTTGTTTTGTGAATGGTCATTTGTTTTTTGCCCTTTTCAAGAGTTGCCGCAGATCGTCCGGCGTAAAGGTGTAGATCTTGTCGCAGAACTGGCAGGTGACGTCGAAATTCTTGTTCTCGTCAATCATTTCGTTTAATTCTTTTTCCCCAATGCTGATGAGCGCCCGTTCCACACGGCTTTTGGTGCAGTCGCAGTGATAGGAGACATCGGCTTCATCGAAAATGTCGCATGCAATGTCGCCCATGATGTCCTTTAAATATTCGGCGTTGGTCTTTCCGGTTGAAAACAGCGTCGAAACCGGCGGAATGAGGGGAATACGCGCTTCCAGTTTGTCGATGAACGCCTCGTCCGCGCCGGGTAACAGTTGGATCATGTAGCCGCCGGCTGATCGGCAGGTATAATCGTTTCCGACCAATACGCCAAGCGCACAGACTGTCGGAATCTGCTCGCTTCGGGCATAATAATCGGTGATGTCCTCGGCAATCTCGCCTGACACGATCGGCGTTGCGCCGACGTAAGGTTCTTTTGCGCCCTCGTCGCGCACAATATAAAGCATGCCGTGCCCGACCGCACCGGCAACATCGAGTTTTCCCTTGGAATTGAGCGGCAGGTCGGCTTCGGGATGTTCGACATATCCTTTTGTGTTGCCGTAATAGTCGGCTACCGCTAAAATCTTGCCGCAAACGCCGTCTCCGTTAAAAGAAACGGTGACCGAATCGTCCTTGTTTTTGAGCATAACGCCGATCATGGAGGCGGCTGTCAGGGTGCGTCCGAGAGCGGCGGCCGCCGTCGGCGACAAATGGTGAATGCGAATGGCGTCGTTTACCATTTCGCGCGAATTTATCAGAATGACGCGTGCGTTTCCGCAGACGGTCATGGCTCTGGTGATGGTATTTCCGAGCATGGCGTACTCCTTGGAGATGAGTGAAATAAAAAGTAAAAAGGCGGAAAAACAGCCGCAAATGCTCTTGCGCAGTGCTTTTATAGGTGGCTATTCATCCTTTTTACGGCAGATGTAGAAGATGCGGTCACATACCGTTTCATCTGCCGGGGTAAAATCAAAGTCCGATGTGCGGCAAAGCACGTCGAAACCGGCGCGGTCAAGCAAGCGGTCTAATGTTTTTGCCGGATACATGCGCTCGCGTATCGATTCGTCGAACCGCTCGTACTTTCCGTCCTCGTTTTGGACGAAAAACGTGAGAAACATGTCGCATTTTTTGGCAGACGGCTCATAAAAATTCTGCCAAGCCAAAAAGACGTTTTCATTTTCCAGAAGATATGCGTTTTCGCCGTAGGTCTCTTCAAATTTATGCCGTGAATTGACATCAAAAATGAAAAGACCGCCGTCTGTGAGCGCCCGGTAAACACTTTCAAAGGCGCTTGAAACATCGGTCGGCGTGCCGAGACAATTGATTCCGTCCATCATGCATACGCATAATTCCGCCGGCGTGTAGACGCGGAAATCGCGCAAATCCTGCCGGGTAAAGCGGACATTGCCGGCATCTTCCTCGCGGGCGCGTTTGTCCGCAAGCGTTAACATCTCTTCGGACAGGTCGAAAGCTGTCACTTTACAGCCGCGCTTGTCTAACGCGACCGATAATTTTCCTGTGCCGCAAGCCATATCGCATACATGTACCGGCTTTTTGCCCGTAAATTTCTGCATGCAGGCAAGATAAAACTCCGCCCACTCCTCGTAGTTTACATCGGTTTCCAGTATGTCGTATGCTTCCGACAGATACTTCCCGTATTCGTTAGTCTTCATAATCGATTCTCGCAAGCATTTTCATGTAGCCGTCCGTGCCGTATTTCAAGGAACGGTTCACACGGCTGATGGTCGCGGTGGATAAACCGGTCGCGTCGGATATTTCGGTATATTTTGCCCCGTCCGACAGCATTTTGGCTGCACGGAAACGCTTGGCCATTTCCTTGATCTCGGCGACCGTGCACAGATCCTCAAACAGATCATAGCATTCGTTTATGTCCTTTAAAGATAAGATTGCATGAAAAAGATTATTGACATCCGCACTTTTGAGCTTTTCGTTCATGAACGTTGTCCTTTCTGAAACAGACGGCTTTCGCCGCAGAAAATCATTACATATTATTATAACAGCTTTTTATGCTTTTGTAAAGCGTATTTCATGAATTTTGTGTGATAACCGATGAAAGTGAGACGGCACTTGCCAAAATTATTCAAATGTTTTCCGAATTTAACGCCATTCAGTCGAAATAGACTGGCATATCCGGATTTTCATACGCTTCAAAGCACAGTTTTATCTGCTCGGCGGTCGTTTTTTCGTTGGCCAGATTTTCGGGAAGCGAATCCAGCGCAAAATAGGCGATTTCAGTGGTTTCGCTGTTGGGTTCAAACTGCCCTCCGGTCACTTCGCAGAGAATAAAAACTTTGCAGATACCGTAGGCATAGAGCGGAAAATTGTGCTTGTTCCGATCTTGAACGGCCACTAAACGCACGGGGTTTCCGTCAAGTCCCGTTTCTTCTTTCAACTCCTTGACCGTGTTGGAGCCGACCGATTGCAGTACGTCGCACCAGCCGCCCGGCAGCGCCCATGTTCCGTTTTTTTCGTGTGTGAGAAGAATTTTTCCGTCTTTAATTTAAACACAACGGCGCGCGTATCGATCTTCGGCGTCTGATAGCCGGCTTCGCTGCAAAAGAGGTCTTTCACCTTTTCAAGCGGATAGCCGGTCTTTTCCGCCATCATTTCCGCAGAAATGTCCCGAAGCCGCTCATAGCGTTCTATATCGTAAACATTCGTCGTGTAGGCAAGCCCTGCCTGCGCAAGACTTTGGATTTCCATGGTCCAGGACAGCCATTTCTCTCTGTTCTGATTTTGCATTATTTTTTACCTTTGCCGCCTTTCCCGGCTTTTGACGTGTCCTTTCCGCTTTCGGAAAGCGCTTTTTTCAAAGCCTCGGCAAAAGCGCTTTCGCCTTTCGGTTCGGCTTTGTTCTGATTCTGCAAAAAGTGCGAAACGTAGTGCTTGTTGGCGGAAGACGCATTTTCTTTCCGCTTAGCTGTAAAGACGTCGTATTTCTGCTTGAAGCCGCAAGAGCAGACAAAAATCCGTTTATCGTCCTTGCCGCGGAGCTCCGTGGTTTTGTGACATTCGGGACATCTTGCGCCGGTGATTACCGAAAGATTTTCCCGATAGCCGCAGGTTCTGTCCGGGCAGACAAGCATTTTTCCCTTTTTGCCCTTGACTTCCAGCATGTATTTGCCGCAGACCGGGCAGGGGGTGCGCGTCACATTGTCGTGTTTGTAGACGGCGTCGCTTGCAGCGACCGTGCGCACCAGTTCGGCAGCATATTGCTTCATCTCGCCGATGAATTCGTCTTTTTTACCGTTTCCGTGCGCAATAGCCTCCAATCGCTGTTCCCAGGTCGCCGTGAGAAGCGGTTCTTTTAATTCCGGCGGAACGAGACCGATAATCTGGATGCCCTTGGAAGTCGGATGAATGACGTTGTCTTTCTTTTCAATGTAAAACGAAGAATATAATTTTTCAATGATATCCGCCCGTGTGGCCGGTGTTCCGAGTCCGCCGCCGATGTATTCTTTCATAGCGCGGTCGGTGATGTATTTGGAGGGATTCTCCATGGCGGAAAGGAGGGAGGCTTCGGTATAGCGCGAGGGCGCGGAGGTCTTTTGCGCCTTGATGAGCGTGTCGGCACAGACAAGCTTGGCGCCCTTTTCGAGCGGCGGGAGCGAATCGCTTTCGATTTCCGCCTGGTCGGTGTCTGCATTTTCCTCGTCCTCGTCCGGCGTGACCGACAGTTTTTTCCACCCTTCATCCACGACGCTTTTGCCTGCCGCATAAAAGCTTTCGCCGCCGCAGATTAGCGTAGCCTTAATCTGTTTATAGGTATAATCCGGCATAAAACAGCATAAAAAACGGAGCGCGACCAATAAGTAGATTCGCTTTTCATCGGTGTTGAACGACGCAAGATCCGGCGTTTTTTCGGTCGGAATGATGGCGTGGTGATCCGAGACCTTGGCATTGTTCACACAAGACGCGTGAATGCTTTTCCCGGAGCGGAGCACATCGTTTGCCGGTGCGGCAAGTGTTCCGACACGCATAGCGCGGAGCCGTTCGGGAAGCGTCGGAACAATGTCGTCCGAAAGGTAGCGCGAATCGGTGCGCGGATAGGTGAGCACCTTGTGGATCTCATACAGGCGCTGCATGACCGAAAGCGTTTCCTTGGGGGACATTTTGTAGAGTTTATTGGCGTCGCGCTGTAATTCGGTAAGGTCGTACAGGGCGGGCGACGGCTTTTTGACGGTAGTTGACGTAATCTCGGACACGGCGAACGAGCCGCCCTTAATCTTGGCGCAAAGTGCGTTTGCCGTGTCGATATCGGAAATGGCTGACAGTTTCTTTTCGTTTTTCCAAAGCGCTGAGAACGAACCGCCGGGCGTTTTGAAAAGCGCGCGCACGTTGAAATAGTCGCGCGGCTTGAAATTGCTTATTTCCTGCTCACGGCGCACAATGAGCGCCAGCGTCGGGGTCTGCACGCGGCCGGCTGAAAGACTTGCCCCATAGTGACAGGTGAGTGCGCGCGTGACATTGAGCCCGACCAACCAATCCGCTTCGGCACGTGCTTTGGCGGCATTGGCGAGATTGACATAATCTTTTCCGTCCTTTAAGTGTGCAAAGCCCTCTTTGATGGCTTTTTCGGTCTGTGAAGAGATCCAAAGGCGTTTGATTGCCCCTTTGTAGCCGGCCTTTTCCAAGATCCAGCGCGCCACAAGTTCGCCCTCGCGTCCGGCGTCGGTGGCAATAATGACGCAGTCGGTATCCTTGTCCTTGATGAGTTTCTTGACGGCGGCATATTGCTTCTTGGTTTCGGGAATGACGCACAGTTCGGTTTTTTCCGGGAGCATGGGCAGGGTCTCCATCGACCATTTTTTATATTTTTCGTCGTATTGTTCCGGGTCGGCCAGCGTGACAAGATGACCGAGCGCCCAGGTGACGGTGTATTTTTCGCCGATAAGACAGCCGTCGCCGCGTATACGGCAGCCGAGCACGGCGGCCAGTTCTCTTGCAACCGACGGTTTTTCCGCAAGTACAATGGTTTTTGACATGTTATTTTCCTCCGGTCGGGCGTTTCCGACAAGTTCTGCAATTCACTGTTTTAGCTATATAATAGCATAAAATTTCGGTTGTAAAAGCATAAAAGAGAAATATTTACAAATGCGACACACATAAAAATCCGCTTTGCACCGGGACAATTGACTGCTTTGGGGGAGAAAACAGCGCAAAATACTGGATTTACGCGGCTTTGGCCGTTTTGACCGGCACTTTCAAAAAAGCTTGACAAATCGGGTCATTTCATGTATAATTTTGTCGTTAATGGAAGAATCCCTCTCGCTATGCCAAATATCAGGATAGCGTCTGACAGTTTTATAGTCTTTTTGGCAAACCCATTGAAAAGTGGGGACGCAAAGTTAAGTGTCTAACCCGGAAACGGAATGATCGACTGACTGCCTGGTTTGTGCAGTCAGTCTTTTTTATTTTTTAGGGAGGTAAAGCCATGAATCGGGCGGAAGTATTTATTGATTATAACAAAGTGGATGAAAAAACGAAAGAGAGCATGGATCGGCTGTTCAAAGCGCCGAAAAAGAATTATTGGCTGAAAAAGCGCGCGTTTGACTTAACGGTTTCCATTCTTGTTGCATTGATTCTGTCACCGTTTCTTTTACTAATTTACATACTTATCTTTTTAGACGATCCGCACGGCAGTCCGATCTTTCGCCAAAAACGCGTCGGACGGCACGGAAAGCCTTTTACCATGTATAAATTCCGCACCATGGTCTGCAATGCCGAACAGTTAAGAAAAGAACTGGAATCGCAGAATGAAATGGACGGCCCGGTGTTCAAAATCAAGGACGATCCGCGTATCACGCGTGTGGGACGTTTCTTACAGCAGACCAGTATTGATGAGATTTTACAGCTTATCAATGTGATAAGGGGCGATATGAGCCTTGTCGGTCCGCGGCCGCCGCTTCCGGAAGAAGTTGCCCAATATGACGATTATCAGAAGCTTCGCCTTGTGGTGACTCCGGGACTAACCTGCTATTGGCAGACGGCAAACGACCGCAACGATATCCCGTTTGACAAGTGGGTCGAAATGGACATCGACTACATCGAGCACCGAACCATGCTCACGGATTTGAAACTTTTATTCAAAACGGCGCTCGTGGTCATCACACGCGAGGGACGCTAAACACGAGGAAAGGGAGGAAAACCGCATGAAAATCGCTATGATCGGGCACAAGGATTTCCCGTCCCGTTCCGGCGGCATAGAAGTGGTCGTATATGAACTGGCCACGCGCCTTGTCAAAAGAGGGCATGCAGTGACGGTCTATAATCGGGGAAAACTGCAGGACAAGAATCACTATTTCGTGGAGGGCGTGGAGGTTTACCGCACCTTTACGTTTCGCAAGCAGGCGCTCAATGCCATGGTTGCTTCGGTAACGGCGACGTTTTCAGCGTTAAGGCGTCGTTATGATGTTCTCCACTTTCACGCGCTCGGTCCGTCGGTCATGATTGCCGTGGCAAAGCTGTTTGGCAGAAAGACTGTTGCAACGGTGCACGGATTGGATTGGCAGAGAGCCAAATGGAACCGTTTCGCGTCGGCGTATCTGAAACTCGGCGAAAGAATCATTGCCAAATATGCCGATGAAGTGATCGTGCTTTCGGAAAACGTCAGACAGTATTTCAAAGCCACCTATGGCCGCGATACTGTGTTTGTTGAAAATGCGATCGTACCGATAAAACTGTTGCCGGCCAATCAGATAACCTACCGTTTTGGTCTTAAAAAGAACGATTATATTCTGTATCTTGCGCGCATTGTACCCGAAAAGGGTCTGCATTATTTGATTGAGGCATATAAAAACATAAAAACCGATAAAAAGCTGGTCATTGCCGGGGAACTGCCTGAAAACGAATACGGCGGGAAGATAAGAAATCTGGCAGAAAAGAATCCAAACATCGTGTTTATGGGCTTTGCCGACGGCAACCTTTTATGCGAGCTGTATGCAAATTGTGCGCTGTATGTGCTGCCGAGCGAAATCGAAGGCTTGGCGCTCACACTGTTGGAAGCCATGTCCGCAGGCGCAAGATGTCTTGTCAGCGATATTCCGGAAAACACTTCCGTGACAGCGGATTTTGCCGAAGTTTTTCAAAGCGGAAAAGTTGATTCGCTTGCGCAAAAGTTAGAAACTCTGCTTGCCGCTCCGGACGAAAATCCGCGGGCAGCCGAACAGCGTGCCTATATCTGCGCCCGTTATAACTATGACAATGTGGTTGAAAAGACCGAGAAAGTCTACCGGAATGTTATCGAAGAGAAATGAACCGGTTCAGCCGATACCGAAAGAAAGCGAGGGATTTGTGTTGAATCCGAATCTCACACCGCCCGAACAGGGAAACGAAAAGAAAAAAATCAATAATATCACCCGAGCGCTTGATTACGCGTTCAAGAATACGCTTGAAACGCTGAAAACAAGAACCAGCGAGGACGCAATGGATAAGTGGTTCAATAATTTTTCCATTGTACGGATCAAAAAGAATTTAGTGGTTTTCCGCTATACCGGAAACGATGATCTGTCAGATTTTTATGATAACTACTATGACATTTTCACCAAATGCTTTTTTGACACTATCGGTTATGAGACCGAAATCAAGATCGAACAGGTGAGAATTGCCGAATATAAAAATAAAAGCCGTTCCAAGCGTATCTGGGCAGGAATTTTGGCTTGCATTCTGGTCTGTGCCGCAGGACTTGTGGTGCTGGTCGGCATGAATTATTTGGATAATCTGACTTTTGAAGAGGATTTCTATCAGGTCGGCAGCGGCAAGATAGGCGGAAATCTGCGTATCATTCAGCTTTCCGATCTGCATGACGCAAGCTTTGGCAAGGATAACGAAACGTTGATCGGCCGCATTTCCGTATTGAAACCGGATATCATCGTCACGACCGGCGATATGGTGGATAAGCACGATTCGGTGGACAATGTTGTCTCCTTATACGCCAAACTTACCGAAATTGCCCCGGTATACTGTGCATACGGCAACAACGAGGACGATATCGTGTATGCTTCACACATGACGCGTGAAGAACTTGACAGCATGACGGACGGAGATCCGGAGAAACTCAAAAAAAGCGACGACGCTTTCCGCGCGGCCTTGGAAAAGGTCGGGGTTCATGTGCTTCTCAACGAGAAAGCCTCCGCCCAAATCGGCGAAAACACGGTGGATATCTACGGCGTGCTGACCACCAATCCTTCGGCATTCTGGAATTACTGCGAGGACAGCTATGACGGATTTTTAAACGAAGATACCGGAAACTTAAAGGTTCTCCTCTGCCACGAACCGTATATTTTTGAAACATTCGGAGAGGGCTATTGGGGGGATTTAGTGCTGTGCGGACATACGCACGGTGGTGTTGTGCGGCTGCCGTATCTGGGCGGCTTATATGAGCGCAAAAACGGATTGTTTCCGGAAAAGAAGCCGGACGATACCTACATTGCCGGAAAATATGATCTTTCCGGAAAGACGCTTATTGTCAGCCGCGGCCTTTCCAATAAAGGGGTGGTACGCATCGGCAACCAGCCGGAACTTGTCATCATCGACGTCAATCGCTATTAAGGAAAGAGGGGAAGAAACATGTTACTCAAACTGTGTATGCTTGCGGTGGTTGTCCTTATCGCCTTTTCGGTTGTTGTAATTGCGATAAAGACCCGTCATTTTCCGCTTTCCAAAGTCAAAAACTTTTTGCTTGCCAAACGAAAGGTCAAGGCCGGGGCATTTGTGCTTACCTTTGTGTTTGTCGTGGCTGTTTTCTTAGGTTTCAATCTGAACAAGAACAACTACAAGCAGGCCATTGTCTCCTTAAATTACACCGAAGCCTCCAAGGCGCAGAATTCCAACGGCACACGTTTTGACATGGCTGAAATCCTGGACAATGCCGTCATTGCGCGCGCCATTGAAAAAGGCGGCTTTACGGATGTGACGGTAAAGGATTTAAAGAAGTGCCTGACAGTCGAACCGACCGTCCAAGGCAACTCTCTTTCGGAAAAAGGTTATCATATTTCCACTGAATTCCGGATCACCTATACGGCAAGCGCAAAGACGGCAGGTCTTGATGCAAAAAACGTGGTTCAGTTGGTGGGCGACGCGTTCAAGGAATTCTATATCGGAAAATATGCAGACGATTTTTCGGTGATGAACTTCACGCCGGAAAAAGACGCCGAGGCCAATGAATCCGATTATCTCGACATTATCACCTATCTGCAAAAACAAACGCAGACCATTGCCAACTATATGTACGGCATGGCTAACCGGAATTCCAGCTTTGTTTCTTCGGACGGCGAGACGTTCTATTCGATTGCCTCCAAAGTGGAGAATTTAAACGAAGAACAGATCGAAAACAACATCAAGGCCTATGTCACGCAAAACGGCATATCCAAGAATCCGTCCGAATACATCAAACGCTTAAATTACAAAAACACGCTGCTCGATTACGATGCCAGACGGGCGCGCAGTTCGTATGACACCCGAAATGCGGCTGTGAACATGTATGCGGAAGAAATGACGCGCGTTGTGCTTGTTCCGACATGGGACACTTCGGATGAATTTTATATGGGACGCACTAAGGTCGGAATCGACGAGCTTTCTTTGGAGGCGCAGTCGTACAGCAAACAGTCGGAAGAATATTATAAGCAGATAAACACCAACAACGACCTGATCTCACATCTTTCCGCATCGGCATCAAGCGGAAACAATGCCGCCCTTGATGAGATGATCCGCGGCGTGGAGGAGGAGCTTGCCAAATATGCCACGCGTGCGGCACGAATCAGTCAAGAGTATTCCGAAACGCGCATGAATAATTGTATCAGCGTCAGCGTAACCGATAATACGTTTGTAAAGAAAGCGCTTATCAGCGCGGTGCTTGTTTTTATGTTCTTCTTTGCGCTGTATTTGTACGGCATTGCCGGCGAACTTCTCAAAACCGGGGATGTGGCTTCGGTTTTAGAGGACGACGAAAAGAACTATACTCTTTAAGGCGGCAAAGGAGATAAACATATGAAGAAATTTCAGCTTTCACGCTATATCAAAAAATTCCTGCCGTTTATTATCGTACTTTGCGTTGTGTTAACGGCGGCAGTCTATTTTGTGCTGTCCTCTTCGCAGACTTATGTTGCTTCGACCGTTATTCACTACGATTATGACGAGGCAAAATCCGGTCAAGCGCCTGACGGAACGGCGCTTGATGTCAATGAGATCAAATCGTCGGCTATCATGACCAAGGTTACGGCAAGTCTGGGGCTTGACGAAGGCATTTATTCGATTGATTCCTTGCTTTCGCGCGTCAATATCACCGAAGTGATCGATGAGGATGAAGCGGCCAGAAAGCAGGCGGTTTTAGATAACGGTGAGCAGTATACCGAAGAACCGACTACCTATATCGTTTCATTCGTGGCGAAAAAAGGTGAGGGCATGGGTTTTGCCAGACGCGTGTTGGATGAGATCATCAATATTTACTATTCGGAATTCGGTGAAAAGTATCTCAATTCCAGCTCTACCGTCAATTCGCTTTCCGATATCTACGATGAATCGTATGATTATATCGAAATGATGGATCTGATTGACGACAATATAAGTGAAACCTTGCAGGCACTCAACCGGCGTTCATCGGGCAATCTCTATTTCCGTGCGACCACGACCGGTCTTTCCTTTGCCGACCTTGCTAATGAATTTTACTATTTGCAGGATACCGAGGTTGCCAAGCTCTATTCGCGCATCTTCGGCCACCAGATCACCAAAAACAAAGCCGTCTTAGTCTCCGACTATACCGAGCGTATCAGTCAGAACAGCATTTCCAATATTTCCGAAGACGGCAAAATAAACGACGTTCTGCAAATTATTGACGATTATGTTGTAAAAATGCGTGAGTCGGGCAATACCAATATCAATCATGAGTATATTCTCGATCAGGTCTATGAAAAGGAATACGGCAGTCAGAACGGCGCAGATCATACCGTAACCTACGATAAACTCATATACAGCTGGCGCGACCATACCGATACGCGCGAATACGCGGTGATTCAGTCTGCCTATTACCAATATTTGATCAATACCTTCAATGAATGCAAAGGTACCTGCGGCGGCTTATGCGCCTATTCCGGTAAAACCTGTGCGGAACTCAGCGAAGCGGGTTATGAGGACTTGCGCACGGCAGTCTATGAGGATATCAAGACACTGGTGGACAAACTCAATAAGTACCATGATCTTGCCGAGCAGACCAATGCCGAGTATAATGAGTATTTGGGCGCCAAATACATTTCGACCCTGTCGAGCGTAGCAGTCGGCGAAAGCGTCGATGTGAAACTGTATACGGCAATTGCGGCGGTGTTCTTCCTCCTTGTCTGCTCGTTCGGTGCAACGCTTCTCGGAAGAGTCAACGACATCATCGAGTACATGTTCTATACCGACCACCTGACCGGTTTTGCCAACCGTGTGGCTTTTGACAACTATTTGAAGAGCAATGACCGCAAGATCTTGGACGACGGCATTGTCTGTGTCAACTTCCATATTCTCAATCAGACTTCGTTAAACGATGTGTACGGACGCGATGGCGGAGACGGTTTGATCCGCTTTGTTGCCGATATCATCAAAGAAGCTTTCGGTACGCTGGACGCGTTCTATGTCTATAACGGAAATGCACAATTTGTCATTTTTGTAAACCGCACCGACTACATTACGGTCGAGCACATCCTGAAACGCATTACATTGCTCCTTGAACAGCGTGAAAAATATACCGAAGCGGATATTGAATATACCATGGGACTTGCAGAAACTTCCGTCAACGGAATCCGTAAGATCCGGGCGCTCTTGACCAAAGCCATGTCGAAAAAAGAGATCCGCGTGGCAAAGGCAACCATAAAGGCTGCTCCCTCTGAGGAGCCCACCGAAAAGGCGGCGAACGTGTGAATATCGGAAACAAGCTTGCCGAAAAGATCATAACGGTCTATTTTTTCGCACTTGCGGTCATGATGTACTATTTTCTGGATCAGACGCTGACGTTCAAACTCAGTATCACGTTCCGGCATTTGTTCGGTCTTATCATCATTGCTTCGGGACTTGTCTGTTTCATGATCAAACCGGATTTTCCGCGTGCAGTCGTTGGCTTCAAGTCGGCGTGCGTGATGGGGTTGCCGTTATTGGTAACGCTCGGGGCATCCATGCTTGTGTGGATCATCGAGCGGAGCGACGCCCATGTCATCACGCGCGGACTTTCCTACTATTTCATCTTCATGAACTCGTTTCATGCCGCTCTTGCCGCCGCCATGCTTTTGTACCTGTTCGGCGAAAAGGCGATCTGGCTCAATCTCGGCGCGATCCTGACCTCCAATCTGCTCATGATTGCCATGGTTATCGTGAGAAACGGACTCGGCAGCTTTGTCTCGGAATTTATCACGCTGGTTCTTACATTTGCCGGAGAGACGGGAGATGTCGTCAAACAGGCGGAGATTCATGAGCTTGCCTTTTGCTTAGGGGCATACTTATTGTATATGCTGTTGTTTCCGCGAAAAGGGCTTGGGTATCTGATCGGCTTCGGCCTTGCCGGCTTTTGCTTTGTCGCGGCGTTCAAGCGGATCGCGGTTCTTGCCGTGGGCGCGGCGCTTATGTTTGGCTATCTTTGCCGTTTTTTAAAGAGCCGCGGTAAAGAAAAGCTGGCATCAAGGCTGATTTCGATTGTCATGGCGCTTTCTGTGGCGGTGCTTCTTTCCTATATCGGCATTGTCAAATCGGGCGTTTTCCAAAGAATGGAGGAGGCCGGTATCGACACCAGCGGACGTGCTATGATATATGAATCGGTTGATTCGTTTTACGAGTTTTCACCGAAATTTGTCGGAAACGGCATGGGCTTTCTGACGTTCAAGCTCAATTCCGGATTGAATGTTGCCGGTGTTCAGGCCATTCACAACGACTTTTTGGATTTCTTCATCAACCTCGGCTTTTGGGGCTTTATTCTGTGGCTGACAGCCTTTACGGTTGTCCGGACAAAATTTTTCGGACGCGACGGCTTTACCGACGGCGCGATTGCCGCTTCTGCCATCATCCTGTACGTCCTGATCGTTTCCAGCACCGATAATACCATGAATTACCACTTATTCAATACGACGCTTGCCGTGCTCATCATCGGACACGGCTTTGACAGACGGTCGAAAGAAGAACAGATTCGTCTGTTCGGAAAAAATTATGAGGAGGAGTCCGCATGAATGCAAAAATTAAGGTCAGCGTTATCATCCCGGTGTACAACGCGGCGGACTTTTTGAGGAAGTGCGTCGATTCGGTGCGGCATCAGACGCTTACCGATATTGAGATCCTCTTGATCGACGACGGTTCGACCGATTCGTCAGGCTCGCTCTGCGACGCGCTTGCCGGAGAGGATAAACGCATCCGCGTGCTCCACAAGCAAAATGAGGGAGCCGGACTTTCCCGAAACGCCGGCCTTTCGCTTGCGAAAGGCGAATATATCTCCTTTGTGGACGCGGACGACACTGTTGCGCCGAATATGCTTGAAACGCTGTATACCGAGGCGGTAAGATCGGACGCCGATATGGCGATGACCGGCGTCAACCATGTCGGCGGCATTGTGTTTGAGGGCGAGGATGTCGAAAAATTCGGTTTTGAGACACGGGAAGTGTTTGAGACGCCGGAGGCCTTGAAACGTCTGGCGCTCGGTATGGTGGGGGCGTTGCCCGAAGAAAAAGAGGACACGCGTTACAGCTATTCGGTTTGGAAAAACATCTACCGTCGGACGGTGATTGAAGAAAACGGGATCCGGTTTGTTTCGGAACGCGTGGTCGCTTCGGAGGACATGCTGTTTTTGATTGATTTTGTGTTCTGCATTGACCGCGCTGTCGGCGTTCCGGGAGCGTTGTATAACTATTACCGCAATGCGTCCTCTTTTTCCAAGGCCTATCAAAGCGGCCGCTTTGAGAGAGCCAAACAGCAGATGAAAGAGGCGGCGCGCCGTCTGGAACGGAAGATTCCCCCAAAAGAATTCGCGCCATACTGTGCAAGACAGTTACAGGCTTATGCAAGAGTTGCCCTTTCGCAGGAATTCATGCGCTTGAAAACGCATCCTGAGTGCCGGGCCGAAGTCAACCGGAATGTCCGGAAGATTTTGCATGATCCGGCGCTTGCGGCGGCCTTACGGGCATTCGATATCCGAAAACTTCCTCCCAAACAGGCCGTTTTTGCTGTTTGTA
This sequence comes from uncultured Eubacteriales bacterium, assembly GCA_934479825.1. Classification (GTDB taxonomy): domain Bacteria; phylum Bacillota; class Clostridia; order Oscillospirales; family CAG-382; genus UMGS882. The sequence goes on along the minus strand of CAKSOW010000003.1, from coordinate 66,540 downwards.
TGAAATATAAAGCCGCGCTGCTGCTGCACCTTTTGGTGAGAATGCGCGAAAAGGCACAGTGACTTGCGGTGCTAATCCATAAAAAGGAGCGGAAAACATGCTGTTTTCGGTCATCATACCGATCTATAACGTAGAACCGTATTTAAGAGAATGCCTGGACAGCGTTGCCGCGCAGAGTTGTCAGGATTTTGAAACGATTTTGGTGGACGATGGGTCGCCGGACGGTTCGGCTGCTATCTGCGACGAATACGCGGCAAAGTACAGCCGGTTTTCCGTGATACACAAGGAAAACGGCGGTTTGGTCAGTGCCAGAAAAGCCGGAATCCGCCAAGCTTCGGGCGAATATGTCGTGTGTCTTGACGGCGATGACCGGCTTGTGCCGGATATGCTTGAAAATGCCCAAGGGATCATCGAAAGCTTTCATCCGGATGTAATCACCTCCGCTGTGGATTTTTTCACGGACGCGGATCCCACCCGAAAACGGACTGTTCATGAACCGCTGCAAGACGGCTTTTATGCCCGAAAAGAGGTCTGCGAGCTTATCTGGCCGCAAATGCTCATGACGCGTGATATGCGCCATTCGTTCTACTATCTGTGCGCTAAGGTTATCCGGCGTTCGCTCTTATATGAACCGCAGCTTTCGGTGGATGACGGCATTTCGCTCGGCGAGGACGTGACCTGTCTTATGCAGGTGTATGCGGCGTGCGAGAGCGTATATGTTTCCGGAAAAAGCGCTTATGAGTGCCGCGAGCGGCAGGGATCGGATTCCAGACTTTTCCGCCCGGTGCAGTTTGAACAATTGGCCTTGGGTGTGAAAGCTTTGGAAAAAATGCAGTTTCCGCCAGAGGCGGACTTTTCCGCGCAGACCGACCGGTATACGGCGTTTTTATGCTTTGGAATCATCAACGCGGCAACGGCGTCGGAGTTGCCGGACGCGCGGAAAACCGTCGAAAAGAACATGAAACGGCAGATATTGCAAAACCATGTGACGGCGGCTCGTTTTGAGAATATCACACCGAAAATGCGCCTAGTCTATCAGTTTATGAAAAACGGGCATATCCGAACGCTGTTTTACTTTTTAAAATTGTGTCATTTTTTGAAAAAATAAAAAAGGGGATATAAGCATGTCGCTTTTCCGATTGAAAGGCTTTGCCGAAAAACTGAACCATTTCCGCAAGTATCTGATGTTCGGCAAACGGTATGACACGCAAAGCTACATAAAGGAGTTATGCGCACGCGGCGCAAAAATCGATAAAAGTTTATATATGCCCACGCCGGAAAGCGTGTTTTTGGACGATACCGTGCCGTTTATGCTGAGTATCGGAAAAAATGTCGGCCTTGCGGCCGGAGTCAAGGTGCTTACGCATGACGCAAGCTGGCATGTGGACAACGCTTCTACCGGCCGAGTGATCGGACATACCGCGCCGGTCTCGATCGGAAACAATGTGTTTGTCGGCATGAACAGTTTGATTCTCTGCGGCGTTTCTATCTGCGACAACGTGATTATCGGCGCAGGAAGCGTGGTATCGACCAGCATAAAAAAATCGGGCGTATACGCAGGTAATCCTGCCAAACTTGTCGCGCCGTTGGATCTGTTTTTTGAGTTCCGTGAGGAACGGAGAAAAAGCGAGGCGTTTGTCCTTGCCGAAAAATACTATGAGGCGTTCGGCAGGAAACCGCCGGAAGAACTGTTCCATGAATATTTTTATCTCTTTTGTCCGCGCCGGAAAGAGGCGTTGAACGAAGTTTTCTTAGTGCAGATGAACCACAGCGGCGACAGCGAGAAGGCTATGAATGCGTTTCTTTCGTCCGAGCCGGAATTTGAAAGCTATGACGCATTCTGGGAGGCTTGCATGAGCCGCATGGCGGAAAAGAAAGAGCAAGCCGGACGGACGGAGGGCAAAACGTGTCAAGAGTAGACAAGGTCGCCAAAAACATGAAATTTGCGATTCTGTGCCAGATCGCGTCGGTGGCGGTTAATTTTGTGCTCCGCAAGGTGTTTGTCGGCACGCTCGGCGAAGAGTATTTAGGCCTTAACGGCCTGTTTGCCGATATTCTTTCCATGCTTTCGCTCGCGGAACTCGGGTTTGGAACCTCCATCATATTCAGCCTTTACAAACCGGTGGCTGAGGGAAACACCGAAAAGATAAAATCCCTCATGCGGCTGTACCGCAACATTTACACGGCGGTCGGGCTTTTTGTGCTTGTAGCCGGAGCGGCGCTTGTGCCGCGGCTGGACCTGTTTGTAAAGGAAATGCCGGATATCGCGCATATCCGCCTGATTTATTTACTCAATGTGTTCAACACGGCGGTGTCTTACTTTTTTGCCTATAAGGCGTCGTTGCTCTTTGCCGATCAGAAAAAGTACGTTGAGCTGATCATCAATACGCTTGTCAAAACGGTGTGCGCGGTCGTTCAGATAGTGACATTGCTTACGGTGCAGAATTATATCCTGTATTTGCTTATCATGATAGTCGGCACGGTCGTGCAGAATTTTCTCATCTCCTATCAGACCGATAAGCGGTATCCGTATTTAAAAGAAAAAAACGTTCTGCCGCTTGAAAAAAGCGATAAAGATACCATTCGCACCAATGTGGGCGCGATGGTGTTTCATAAATTCGGCGGCGTGGTTATTTTCAGCACGGACAGTATTCTGACGGCGAAACTGATAAGTGTCGCAACCGTGGGATTGTATTCCAACTATATGCTCATCCGGAAAGCCGTTATCTTGGTCATCGAAACCATGTTCGGCGGAATTACCAGCGGCATGGGGCAGTTAAACGCCATGGAGAGCGATGAAAAAAAGTTTGAAGCCTTCAAAAACATCTTTTTCTTTTCCTCGTGGCTGTTCGGCTTTTGCAGTATTTGTCTTGCGGAACTGTACAACCCGTTTATCACGCTGTGGTTAGGGGAGAAATACTTGTTTGACAAGGGCGTTGTGCTGTTGATCGTCGTGTATTTCTACATGTATTGTATGCGTATTCCGGTCGCCTCCTCCAAAGAAGCTATGGGACTTTTCAAATATGACAAAAACAAGCCGATTCCCGAAGCGATCTTGAATCTTGTTCTCTCCATCGTTCTTGCCAAAAAGATCGGCATTGCCGGAATTATTCTCGGAACGATACTAAGTACGGTTTTTGTGCCGCTCTGGATCGAACCGCTTGTGGTATATCGGCATGGGTTTAAGAAAAATGTATTCGATTTCTTTGCACGCTATGGCGTCTATACGCTTGCGACGGTCGGCGCATGGTGCGTGACAGCGTTCTTGTGCGGTCTTACTGCACAGGGGTGGGGCGGCTTTATCGTGAAAATGCTTATCTGCGCGACGGTGCCGAACGTGTTGTTTTTGCTGCTGTCGTTCAGGACGCGCGAATTTGCGTATTTAAAATCGGTGGCTTTTTCCATGCTCGGAAAATTTGTCAGATGTTTTGCTAAATGATTTTTAAGAATGCGAAAGGGGAAACCTATGTTTTTCAGCGTGCTGGTTCCGGTGTATAACGTAAGCCCGTATCTTCGCGCGTGTTTAGATAGCTTGCTCTTGCAGGACTTTACGGATTTCGAGGCCGTTCTTGCGGACGACGGATCGACGGACGGCAGCGGAGAAATCTGCGAGGAATACGCCGCCAAAGACAGACGTTTTCGGGTCGTTCATTTACAAAACGGCGGCGTCGAAAAGGCAAGATGCGCCGCATTTGAAAACAGCTCCGGGACATACGTCGTGTTTTTGGACAGCGACGACTATATAAGACCCGGTTTGCTGTCGGATCTTCATAAAATAATAGACTGTGAAGCCTGCGATATTGTCGCGTTCGGCTATCAGGCGTTTGACGAAAACGGTGTGCAGGTCAAAAACAGGGATAAGGTCAAGCCGGGGCTTTATACCGGCAAACGGCTGGAACGCATCCGGAAGGCTTTGATCTACGACAAATGGCAGCGCTCGTTCAATTACGGCAGCGTGGTGTACAGCCTGTGTACAAAGGCGTTCCGTGCTGAACTTATCCGGAAATTTATCGGACAGCCAAGCGGCGCGGTAAAGGGCGAGGATATGCTCATGACGGCGCTTGCGGTAAGCAAGGCGGAAAGTATCTGTTTCCGGGAGGAATACGGCTATTTTTACCGCTTGACGCAAAATTCCGCTATGCGGACTTTTAAAGAAAACGATGTGGAGAATATCCGGCTGGTTTATCGGGTGGTTTGTGAAAAAATGCCGCAGCTCCAAAAAAACGTGTCGGTCTGGGTGCTGTACATGTGCCTTGCCTATGCGGCTCAGGCGGTGAAAGCTTTTCCGGATGCGGAAACCTCCGCCGCCTGCCTTGAAAGAAACATGGATTCCGGTTTGCGGGACATTTTAAAGAAAGCGCATCTCTATTTGCCGCGTCCGGAGGATATAAAACCGGTGCGTCTTTTGAAAAAGGGACAGTATGAAAAGCTGTGTGCGCTTTTGCGTGAAAAAGCGGAAAGAGTGGAAAAAACGTGAAGATCAAAAAAGACTTTATCGGTATGTTTGATGTGTTAAAGGGAATCTTAATGATACTCATTATCACAATCCACACGATTGGTTTTACAAACGACAGTTTGCCGGCTGACGTGTGTATTCGGTTTCTTGCCGGGCTTTACCGTTATGGCGGCGTTATTATCGCTTTATTTTTTGTGCTTGCCGGATATAGTTTCAAGCCGGCGAAAAATTTGAAAAAGCACTTGAAAAAGCAGGCAAAGGAGTTTTTGCTCCCGTATGCGATAGTGGTTGCTCTTGCCTGTGCGGTTATTGCTGTAAGAGGCGCTTTGGACGGCTCGTTTTCGGTGGGAAGTGTGACGTCGGTGTTTTTCGCTGGGCTGTACGGGGCGACAAAACCGTTTGAGATACACGGCGTATGGGTTTCCTGCATTGTAGCGTTATGGTTTCCGCTTGCCTTCTTTTTCAGCGATGTGCTGTATCAGTTGCTCTGGAAGATCAAAAACGAAAAGCTGACCTTGGCGCTTATCTGGATACTTACGGCGCTGGGTGTGCTTGTACCGTCGGACATTGCGTCGTTTGTGCCGTGGACGCTTGTGCAGTCTGTCTCGGTGTTAGGGTTTATCGAAGTCGGACGGCTCATTAAAAAACGGAAAACGCTGTACGAAAAAAGGAACCTGTTTGCGGTTTTGGCGGTTCTTGCGGTGTGGATCCTGTTACATATCGTTTCCGAATGCAATATCGGCGCAAACCTGTACCGCTTCCTGTGGCTTGACTATGCGGTGGCGGCTGCGGCGGGCGTTGTATTCATGAAAGGATACTTAGCGAGCGGTCTTGCGGATGCGGCATGCCTTGCGCCGCTTGAATATATTGGCCGCAACTCCATGTGGATTTTGTATATCCATTCGTTTGAATTAGTTGCCTTCCCCTGGAATGCCGCATTTGCGACGTCCTTGCCGAAAGGTATTTCCCCGGTTATCCTGTTTCTTGCCGCAAATGCGGTACGCATTGCGTTTGACGTATTTGTCTGCGTCGGAATCAATTTCTTTTACGGACGATACCTGAACCGAAAGTTAGGAAAATAAAAATACAAAAGTTTTAAGGAGTAAAAAATCATGAACAAACAAGAAATCTTAACCTATTTGGAAGAATTAATCAAGAAAATCGCCGAAACGGACGATTATTCGTCTGACATGGATCTGTCCGACGACCTCGGCCTTTCGTCGATTGACATTATGAGTTTGCTTGTCGCTTGTGAAAAGAAATTTTCCGTCAAGATCTCTGCAAGAGAACTGCGCGGTGTCGCAACGCCGGAGGATCTTGCGGAGCTTATCGTGTCCAAACTTTAATTTTAATCGGTTGTCAGTTTTAAAAATGGAGGGAAAGTATGCTGTACGAAGAATATGAGGGAATGTCCTTTTATCAGATGTTGGAGCGCGTGGCAAAGAAATACGCCGAAAAACCGGCTGTTTCGTTCTGCGAGGACGAAACGCCGCAAACAAAGACGTATGCCGAACTGTTCCGGGATTGCCGCGTGTTGGGAAAATATCTGCAAAAGCATGGCATGAAAGGCAAATATGTCGTTGTGGATTCCCGAAATACCTATTTTCAGTTAGTCAGCATATTTTCTGCCATGTCGCTCGGCGCAGTGGCGGCTATTCTGAATTTTGACCTGCCGGACGCGGATATTATGAGTGCTTTCGAGCGAATCCAACCGGCCATGGTGATCTATGATAAGGAGGACGCGGATTTTGTGCATGGTCTGCCGTCGGACGCCGTGTGCCTTTGCTGTACGCCGGAGGAAAACTCCTATGCAGGTACAAACGTTTGCGATATTTTAGCGCATGAAACGGCGCTTTTGGAAAACGACCCGTCCATCCGCACGACGGATCCGGCGGCGATTCTCATGACATCGGGAAGCACCAGCGTCAGCAAACTTGTGCTTTTATCGCATGAGTCCATGCTGCCGTTCAGTGACCTTGTCACGGAAAGAAGCATCATGACCTATCCGTTATACCATGTTGCCGGCATCAAAATGGTGATAAACGATCTTGGCCGCGGTTCGCATACCTGTCTGTCGGATTTCCGGCGTGGTCTTTACGATATTGAATGGTTCCGCCCGACCGACGCCATGGCGATTCCGTTATTTGTGAATACGCTTGTCAAGCGCAGCCGTAAGGGGCTCACCGATATCACCTGTTTCAAGAATCTCCATACCGGGGGAGCGCCCCAGGATCCGGACACCAAGGCGTATTTGAATTCACTCGGCATTTTTTCGGCGTCGTTTTACGGTACAACCGAAACGGCCGGTATCAATACCTGCTCTTATCCCGAAACTTTTAAAACCGGTTCGGTCGGACAGTTAGGGCCTTGGAATCCCGGACGTGTGTCCGAGGAGGGCGAGATTCAGATCAAAAGCAAATGCGTCATGCTTGAATATCTGAAAGATCCCGAGGCAACGCGCGCCGCGTTCACCGAGGACGGTTGGTATAAGACGGGCGATGTGGGACGCATCGACGAGGATGGCTTTTTGTATATCACCGGAAGAATCAAGAACATCATTATTCTGTCCAACGGCGAAAACGTCAGTCCCGAAGCTATTGAAGCGCGCTTGCTTGTTTCGCCGGATATCGATGAGGCGGTCGCTTACGGGGAGGAGGACGAGATCCGCCTTGCCGTCTGGTCGGATGCCCTGACGGACGAAAAAAAGGCAAGAATCGAAGCCCATGTTAAAGAATATAATAAGACTGTGCCGACCTATCACCGTGTGAAAAAGGTCGTGTTCCGTGACAGACCCTTTGACCGCACGGCCTCCAATAAGATCAAGCGGACGCTGTAAGACAGGCTGTTGCAAAAGATCCCTTGCAATTTCGGGCGAAGCCCGATTTGGTTAAATCGGAAAAATTGGGGACATGTGCCACAAATTTTTCTCCGATAGATTCGTAAGTGTCAAAAAGCGTAGCTTTTTGGCATGCGGCGCGAGCGCACGAATCTGTTTCATATCGTAAAACGAAGTTTTGCGACAGACCTAAATCAAGCGGACGCTGTCAGAGCTCTGCAAGGATCTTTGAAAAGAACTCTGTAAAAAGCCTCCAAAAGCCCTTAAAAAAGGAAGTGATCCCGAAATGACCGGAACGGTCGCATTTATTGTCATGGTTGTCCTTGCGGCGGTACTGATTTATGCCGCAGTGGTGTTTTATAACCATTTTTCACAAAACGACGCGAAAGTAGAGAACGCCGGCCTTGCCGCACCATCCAAGCTGTATCGGCGTTTTTCCGAAAACGCTGCAAACGGGCTGCCGCAAACGGTGGTTTATATCAGCATTTATAAGCACCGCTTAAAGAGCTCCGCCGAGTATTCCGTGGTAACGGCGGTCAACCGGCTGATACGCGAAAGTGTGGAACAGGCGCTTTCCGACGGCTTTTTCGAGGCGGCGGCTAATGTGGACGGCTATAACTATGTTCTTGTTTCCACGGCGGATAAGGCGGTCATCCGGACTTTCTGCGAGGGCTTTATGAAACCGGCGGACGGCAAAAAACAGAAAGCTTGGCGTTATGCGCCGTTACTGGACATCTATATCGGCGCGTATACGCCGGAATCGGCGGTTTCGTTTGAGGAGGCGTTGGTTTGTGCCCGGAAAACGGCAAAATATGCCTTGAATCACCGCCAGAAATTCTGTATCAGCACCTATGAGATTCAGACAAAGGTTGGCGAAATGGAATATATCGAGGGCACGGCTGAATCAATTTTGGATAACAATGAGTTTTACATGGTGGTTCAGCCGTTCTGGGAGAGAACCGGAAAGATGATTGGCGGCGAAATGCTGTCGCGTTTCCGCATTAAGGATAACCGTGATATATCGGTACACAAATTTCTGAATGCCGCGCGCGGCAGTGCCTTGACCGGCAAATTCGACTACATGGTTTTTGAGAAGTGTCTTGCGTGGATAGAAAGCATGGGCTCAGCCCGTCTTGGCTTTATTTCCTGCAATTTTACGCGCCTTACGGCGGCGTCTGCGGATTTTATCCAAAACCTCACGTCGATTGCCGAAAAATACGACCTTGCCTATGAAGCGGTTGCTATTGAGATTACCGAAGATGACGACGGGGGCGATCGCGAGCAATTGTGCCGGAATGTGAAAGCGCTCAAAGCCATGGGTTTTTCGCTCTTGATTGACGATTTCGGCGCTGGTACAACGTCGCTTGACGATTTGTATTGTTTTCCAATCGATGTTCTGAAAATCGACAAGACGATTTTAAAGCGTGTCGATACCGAACGCGGAGCCGCGATTTTTGACAGTGTGGTGCATATGGCAAAAGAACTTGGGCTAAAGGTGCTGTGTGAGGGCATCGAAACGAAAGAACAGCACGATTTTGCCATTCTTCACGGCTGTGACATTCTGCAAGGATTCTATTATTCCAAGCCCATGCAGATAAGTGACTATGAAGAAGCGTTTGCCGAGGCGACTCGGTAAGGTTTCTTTTAAGAAAAGTGGGCAAAAGAATTTGATTTGGACGTCCGATGGTTAATCCATCGGGCGTTTTATGCTTTTCGTGAAAAGCATAAAAGGGACGATTTTACGTTACTTTTTCGCTTGTACGAAAAAAGTAACCAAAAAGTACACCAGAGGTCTGCTGACCTCTGGACTCCGGGGAACGGTTCAAAACCCGTGCGGTGGGTTTATCGATAAAATTTGAAGGGTTCAGCGCATTAAGATTTTTTGCAAAAGTTTGTTAGTGCCGCAATACGCACGGCTATGTTTTGAACCGGTGCGAGCCGCGAGTTTTCATCTGACGCTCGGACGCGTCAAAAGTTGCCGGTGGCAAGTTTTGGCGTGTCGGAGACCGCCGAAACAGGGAGTATTGTGAGCGGACGCGAACAAGACGACCATGTTTCAAGGAGACTATCGCTAAATATCTGGATTTTGATTTAGGTCGGTTAGTGCTGGGGCTTGCCGCCGCAAGCGGTCGTTTAAAAGGAAGATTGCACGTTATATTTGGTGCGGCGGAAAAGGAAAATTGGTGTGTGCCGACAGAAAGTTTGGCACAAAACACAGTTTACCTCTGTATGGGGAACCTCGAATTTTGCCATTCTTAATCAGACTTTTCGTTTCTTACGAAAACTGCTTTCTGTTCACTAAGAAATAATTTCCCACCAAGCTCTCCCATTTTTCATGAAACACATAACCTTGCTGTCCACCCAAATCAAACTTTGCCTTTTCATAAGTACCCACAAATCCTTACGCAGTAAAGCTACCCTTTCGCATCGGTTCAAAATACTCCGAGCTATATGGCACAAGACGGCAATTTCGCATAAAAATTTTCTGATAGGCACATCGTTTGCGTTTTATCAAATAGCTCCACCGCTCGGAATTTTGAACCGTTCCCCGGGAGTCCAGAGGTCAGCAGACCTTTGGGGTACTTTTTGGTTACTTTTTCGTACAAGCGAAAAAGTAACAGAAAAAACTCTTTTTTGCTTACTTTTGCAGAGACGAAAAGTAACGTTAAAACATCCTTGGGGATTATTAGGGGGCTTGGGATATAACCCTTGCAAAACATGCGCAAATTTGTTTAAAAACATAAAAAAACGGGAATTCTTTATGTTGAAAGCATTATCAAAAAAACATTTTTTATTCGACAAAATTCGCATGTCCGCTGTGATACAATAGCAATCAAAGACATGCAAAGAAAATCCGGATCTGCGGCTGACACATAAAACAATTTATGTCACGGTTTTAAGATTTTTCATTACATATTCGACCCGACTTTCACAAATATTATGAAAGGACAAAGCAAACGGCGCTCGTTCCGCTTGCGCACAAAGAAAGGTCTTGAAACAATGATACAAAATAAAAATGCGCCGCGTGGACGTGCGGCGTTCTGGAAATATTCGGCGCTCTATCTTGCCGTGCTTCTGACATCACTTGCCGTGACGGCAGGCATGTCTCTTCCCTCTCAAAAAACGTATTTCGAGGGCAAAGAGGTTTCTTCCGTTTTTAATATATCCGATGCGGAAAAAGGCACATATACCGTTACTGCCAAGCTGTTTGGCGCGATTCCGGTCAAAACCGTCACGGTCGAGGTCATACCGGAAAAGAAACTCGTTCCTTGCGGCGATGTGTTCGGCGTGAAATTCTTCACCAAAGGCGTCATTGTCATCGGCGATACCGATATCGAAACCGAAAACGGCTTTATTAACCCGGCACGCCAGGCCGGTATCCGAAAAAACGATGTAATTACCAAAGCCAACGGCGCGGAGATCAATACGGTGGAAGAACTTGCCGCAACAGTCGAAAGTTCCAAAGGCAAACCGCTGTATATCGAATATACGCGTGACGGCCAATCGTATGCCTGCGAAGTCAAACCGGCGCTTTCTTTGACCGATAAACGGTATAAAACCGGCATTTGGGTGCGTGACAGCACAGCCGGAATCGGGACGATGACGTACTATAACCTGGAAAACGGGAGCTTTGCCGGGCTTGGTCACGGTATCTGCGATATCGATACCGGTGAACTTATGCCGCTTTTGCGTGCAACCGTGGTGGATGTGGGAATTACGGATATTGTCAAAGGCCGTTCGGGCGCGCCGGGTGAATTAAAGGGCGTATTCGACACCGAAAAGCGAGGAACGCTGATCGGCAATACGGCGTTTGGTGTGTACGGAATGTTGGATGACCCACCCAAAAGCGGACGCGGCGCATTGTCTGTTGCCGGACGCGACGAAGTACACGACGGTGAAGCGTCGATCTTGGTGAACCCGGACGGAAACGGCGTCAAGGAATACGCCGTGCGCTTATCCAAAGTCGATCATCGGTCGGACGGCACCAAGAGCTTTGTGGTGGAAATCACAGACCCCGCGCTCATTTCGCTTACCGGCGGTATCGTTCAGGGCATGAGCGGCAGTCCGGTGTTGCAGGACGGCAAGCTTGCCGGAGCGGTCACACATGTGTTAGTGGGCGAACCGACCAAGGGATATGGAATCTTTTTGGAAAATATGCTTGCTAAAATGCCGGAGCTTACAAAATAAAAAAGGGGCTGTAAAAACCTCGTTTTTACAGCCCTCAGATTGTTGCAAAAGTCTATAAGACTTTTCGGGCGAAGCCCGATTTTAATAAAAATTCGAAAAATCCGGGGACATGTGCCACGGATTTTTCACCGATAGATTCGCGCGTGTCGAAAAGCGGAGCTTTTTGGCATGAGGCGCGAGCGTACAAATCTGTTTCCGTGTCGTAAAACGCAGTTTTGCGACACGCTCGGGGCTGTAAAAACCTCGTTTTTACAGCTCTGTCTGTCAGCATATGTTATTCCAGCCCGACATTATACTGTTCGCAGTATTCTTCTAAGCAAAGACCGCTTTGCATGATGCGTTTTGCGTGATACCGTCCGACAAACCGGTAATGCCACGGCTCAAAGATGATTTTCGTAATATCTTCCTTATCTTTCGGATAGCGCAGAATAAAACCGAAATCGGCGCAATGCGCCACAAGCCATTTATAGGCTTCTTTGGACTCAAACGACTGGGACGCTGCCGGAAGATTGTGCAGGTCGGCGCATAGACCGCTCTGATGTTCACTGCAACCCGGAAGAGCAATTTCCGCGGCGGTTTTGGCATAAGCCGTGTCACGGTTGTAGCTTTTCATATAGTTGTTCATGGTGTCGTTGAAGCGCTGTGTCTGATAATCGTAGGAACGGTAGGCGCTGGTGACGGACACATCCGTAAAGCCGTTGGCACGCATTTCAATGAACATGGCGTCGAGCGCCTTGGCGGCATATTCGCGCATCTGGACGGCTTTGCGGTCCTTGCGCGTGTCGGAAATGTTGGTCAGATCCGGCGGAATATAGTCTTTTCCCAACGGATGTTCGGTGTTTATCAAGCGAATGTATTCGTCGGCGTTTTCGGGATCCATGTATTTTTCATAAGCCGAAAGATCGGAAATGAATTCCATGTCAGGCTTGGTAGATGTGTCGATACCGGAAATGTCCGGAAGTGTAGCCGGGACGTCGTTGGAATAGGCAAGACGGCAGGCGTCGGACACCGTTAAGGTGTAATCGATTCGCGAGCCTTTCTGCACCCCGGTAAGCTCCGCTCCCTCAAACGCATTTTCCAAAAAGGAGACCGGAACAAACACATCGCCGTCCGAACCGGAAAAATAGCTTTGTGCGCCGAGTAACCGCACGGTTTTTCCGTAAACGGCGCTGTCGGTGTTTAAATAGACCGATACGCGCTCTTGGTCTGAAATATCCGTAAAGACGGCGTTCATGATCTTGACGTCTCCCATGAGTTTAAAGCCGATAAGATCGGAAAGATCGTCTAGCGAGACATATAACGTGTTGTCGCGGATGACCGTCCCTTTTTTGAGTGAAACGGACTTATCGTTCTTTTTGACGGTGAGCGAGTAGGAAAAGCGGTCGGGCGCTTTGGCAAAATCGCGTTTGACAAAGAAAAACATGAGTAACCCGGCTATCGCACTGGCCGCTATGCCCAAAAGCAGAATGCGAAGTGCATAGGCAAAGTTTTCGGCACGTCTTTGACGACGGTACAGACGCTTTTTCCGCATTTCTTCGGCATACAGTGCACGGTCGCGTGCGGCTTCTCCCGGACGGCGTGAATACGGCGAGGGTTCTCTACGCATAGGTTTCTGCGGCATGATCTCGTTCCTTTCCGACATGAGTAAAGGGGACTTCCATGCTTTATGGAAGATCCGCTATCGGTCTGTTGTTTTTTACCGCCGCACTTTTTGTGCCGACGGCTGTTTATTTTTATCAGTATATCACATTTTTTTGCAAGAATAAAGAGCTTTTTTTAAATTTAAGAAATTTTGGGAGGATTTGAACATGAACAAAGCGAATGACAAGAATCAGCGTTTGGGGGAATACGGAGACGTTTCGTATGAAGATGTGCGCACCATTCCCGATTTTTACGACAATCTCTACCCCTCGGCCGACCGGCCGGAGACCGGTTTTCCGATTCCGGCTGAAAGCAAAATAAAAAAGAGAGAAAAAATGCAAAAAAATGAGAAAACGCAAGAAACGACCGGCTGATTTTTAAAAAGAATCGTATTTTTGACTTTCTTTGGCTTTTACGCAGTTTGACTTTCTCTGACTTTTCAGGTATAATATCTGCAAAGGTAAGGGAAAGTCAAAGTACATACTTCCCAAGCCGTGAGAGGAAGAAGAAACATGGGAAATCCGATGACCGATAAGATCGCGTCTTTGATTGAAAAGATGTTGGAAGAAAATGGCGGAAAGCTGGAATTGCAACGAAATAAATTAGCCGGCAGTGTCGGCTGTGCACCGAGTCAGATCAATTATGTCATCACTTCGCGTTTTGGCAGTGAACGCGGTTATATCGTGGAAAGCCGGCGCGGCGGCGGCGGTTATGTCAAGATCACAAAAGTGAGTTTCAACAGTGCTGACGCGTTTCTTATGCATACGCTTGCCGCTATCGGCGCACGGATCGACGCTATGAGTGCGCGCGCTGTGGTTCTCTCGCTTCTTCATGAGGGATACATCACCGAACGGGAGGCACATCTTGTGTATGCTTCGGTCACGGACAAAACCCTCGAAAGCGCGGGAATCGACAAGCGCGATGAACTGCGTGCCGACATTTTACGTGCGTTTCTTCTGACATTAAGAACCTTCAAACAAACCAAGTAAAAATCCGGAAAGGACGATCAATATGCTTTGTCAATCCTGTGGAAAAAAGGAAGCAACCTTCCATTATACATCTAATGAAAACGGTAAAGTCACGGAACTGCATCTGTGCCATGACTGCGCCGCCGAAAAAGGCTTTTTGGACGAAAGTTTCAAAAATTTCAATCCGTTTGCCTTTTTGGAAAACAATGAGAATATGTTCGGAGAACTGTTAGGCGGCATGCTGGGCTCACAAAACACCGGTTCTCTGAAAGAAGCGGCGGTTTGCCCGTTCTGCGGCATGCGGCTTAGCGAATTCATGCATGGCGGAAAAGCCGGCTGCGCCAAGTGCTATACCACGTTCAAGGATGCCATTGCGCCGACTGTCAAAAAGCTGCACGGCAACACGGCGCACACCGGAAAATTCCCCAAAGGGTGTGCCGAACAGCATTCGAGAAAAGTCCGCAAAGCGGAGTTGGAAGAACTGTTGAAACGCGCCATAGAGACGCAAGAATATGAAAAGGCCGCCGAGTATCGGGACGCGTTGCGCGCTTTGGAAACTGAGACAAAACAGAGCGAAGCGACCGGTTCGGAAAACGTACCGGAAACGGAAAAGGTGCAAAAGCCGGAAAACGGCGAAAAGGCCTCCGGTGAAGATCGGGCAGAGGCTTAAAGTTTTGAGCAGAAAGTGTGATAGTTATGAAATGGTATGAAATGAACGGCAACGGTCATGATGTTGTGATAAGCTCCCGCGTCAGACTGGCACGCAATCTGGAAGATTTTCCCTTTACGCCGAAACTGGATGCCGAGACCTCGAAAAAAATTGCCGAAAAAGTGGTGAGCGCTTTAAAAGTCGGCTTGGGAAAAGAGCTGACACTTACCGATATGCGGCTCCCCGAAGCGAAAAAACGTCTGCTGTTGGAAGATCATCTGGTTTCGCCCGATTTCTGTTCGGACAGCCCGTTGGAACGGATATTGGTAACCGACGAAACAGGAAACCTGGCCGTTATGATAAATGAAGAAGATCATGTGCGGATTCAGTCGATCTATCCGGGGCTTGCCTTGGAAAAGGCGTATGAGACCGCATCGCATACGGACGATGTGCTGTCTGAAAGCGTAACGCTTGCTTTTGATGAAACGCTTGGCTTTTTAACGGCCTGCCCGACCAACCTCGGAACGGGACTTCGCGCGTCGGTCATGCTCCATCTGCCGGCCATGAGCGCCTATGGCTACATAAAGAGCCTTGCGGCGCTGATGACAAAGATCGGCCTTACCGTGCGTGGCATGTACGGAGAGGGCAGTGAAGCGCTCGGATGCCTTTACCAGTTATCCAACCAGGTGACGCTCGGTCTTTCCGAAAAAGACGCGATCGATAAACTGACCAGTGCGGTCAAGCAGATCGTTGCCAAAGAACGGGAACTCCGTTCGCAGATGTTGACCGACAAGAACGGCGCTACTGCCGATAAACTGTGGCGTTCGTTCGGCACGCTCAAATATGCGCGCCGTCTGGACACGGCCGAAGCCGCAAGACTCATTTCCAATGTCCGGTTTGGCGCGGTCTGCGGCATAATTCCAGAGGCGGAAAACATCAATTTGGTACAACTGCTGTTTTCGGTCATGCCGGCGCATGTGTTGGAAAAATATCCCGACGCGGTCAAGCCGGAAAAGCGTGACGCACGGCGCGCCGACTATGTCCGGTCGGTGTTTGCCGGAAAATAAAATTCTGTTTGCCGCAAAAGTTTCCGCGGCATTCCGGGCAAAGCCGATGGGAAAAATCCGAAAAACGAAGTTTCGCGGCACGCTTAAAATATTTCCTCCCTTGAAAGAAAGGAAGATGTTCTATGAATTACAGATTTACCGAAAATGCCCAAGCCGCCCTGAACGCAGCCGCTGAATCGGCGTCCAAGTTAGGGCATACCTATATCGGCTCCGAGCACATTTTAATGGGACTTTTATATAAAGGTTCGTCGATTGCCGCCAATCTGTTGGCCTCCAAAGGAATCACCTATGAAAAAGTGGTGGAGGCGATCGGCGAGAGTATCGGTACGGGGGAACCGCTGGATGGGGTGCTTCCCGAATCGACGCCGCGTGCGTCGCGTATTATCGAGGGCTCGGCGGAGCTTGCCCGTATGACCGGGCAGACCTTTATCGGTACGGAGCACATCCTCATGGCGCTCTTGAAGGAATCGGACAGCGTTGCCGTGCGGCTTTTGAAAAACGAAGGCGTGAATATCGCTGACCTCTACAACGAGGCGCTTTCCTCCATGGAGGGCGGCGAAAAGCCGTTTGCCGCCTCACACGCACAAAGCTCCTCCGGCGGCAAAAAATGCGCGACCGGTACGCCTACGCTTGACCAATACGGCACGGATCTGACGGCGCTTGCACGCGACGGAAAGATCGACCCCGTTATTGGCAGGGAAGAAGAGACCGGACGCGTTTTGCAGATCCTTTCGCGCCGCACCAAAAACAACCCTTGCTTGATTGGCGAACCGGGCGTGGGCAAGACGGCGGTTGTCGAAGGGCTTGCCCAGAAGATTGCCGAGGGGAACGTTCCCGAAACGGTGGCAGACAAGCGTGTGGTCTCTCTTGACCTTTCCGGCATGATTGCCGGCGCCAAATACCGCGGAGAATTTGAGGAACGCATCAAAGGTGTCATGGCGGAAATCAAAAAAGCCGGCGATGTTATTCTCTTTATCGATGAAATTCATACGATTATCGGCGCCGGCAGTGCGGAGGGCGCGATTGACGCGGCCAACATCTTAAAACCGGCTCTTGCGCGCGGCGAGATTCAGGTCATCGGCGCTACCACGATTGACGAATACCGCAAGCACATTGAAAAGGATGCGGCTTTGGAACGCCGTTTCCAGTCGGTCATGGTCGGAGAGCCGACTCCCGAACAGGCTGTGAGCATATTAAAGGGATTGAGAAGCAAATACGAGGCGCATCATAAAATCCGTATTACCGATGAAGCCATTGACGCGGCTGTCAGCCTTTCAGCCCGTTACATTACCGACCGGTTCTTGCCGGATAAGGCAATCGATCTTATCGATGAAGCCGCCTCCAAAAAGCGTATCGACCGCATTACGGCGCCGCCGGATCTGCGTGAGTTGGAAGAAAAAATCAAAAAGACGCATGCCGACAAAGAAGAAGCCGTCCGCGCTCAGGAATTTGAAAAGGCGGCGGAGCTGCGCAATCTGGAAAACAAACTGGCATCCGAACTGGAATCGCGCAAGAACGACTGGCGAAACAGCATGAACGGCTCGAATATGCCTGCTATCGGCGAGGAAGATATTGCCGAGATTGTGACCCAATGGACCAAAATTCCGGTGACTAAACTGGAAAAAGAGGAAAGCGAAAAGCTCTTGAATCTGGATAAGATCTTAAAAGAGCGCGTGATCGGTCAGGATGAGGCTGTGGATGTGGTGGCGCGTGCCATCCGCCGCGGGCGGACAGGGCTCAAAGATCCTAAACGTCCGCAAGGCTCGTTTATCTTCTGCGGACCGACCGGCGTCGGCAAGACCGAATTGTCCAAAGCGCTTGCCGCGGCCTTGTTCGGCAGTGAGAACGCTATTATCCGCGTCGATATGTCCGAATATATGGAAAAACACAGCGTTTCCAAACTTATCGGCTCACCGCCCGGATACGTCGGTTACGACGAAGCCGGTCAACTTACCGAAAAGGTGCGCCGCAATCCGTACTCAGTCGTTCTGTTTGATGAAATTGAAAAGGCGCATCCGGATGTATTCAACATCTTGCTTCAAATCTTGGAGGACGGCCGGCTGACCGACAGCCATGGCCGCGTGGTGGATTTCAAGAACACGGTCATTATCTTAACCTCCAATCTCGGAGCAGGGGCGCTTGCCGAACCCAAGACGCTCGGCTTTGCGCAAGGCGGCGATTCCGGAAAACGGGCCGAACAGAAAGCGGCGGAAAATGTGATGGACGCACTCAAAAAAGCGTTCCGTCCGGAATTCTTGAACCGTATCGACGAGATTGTCATTTTCCACAAGCTGTCGGACGAAAGCATTCAGAAGATTGCACGTCTGATGTTAGGCGAGATTACTTCGCGTATCCAAAGTATGAATATGAAGATCGTTTTTGACGACGATGTCATCACGTTCCTTGCCAAAGAAGGCTTTGATCCGGTCTATGGCGCAAGACCTTTGCGCCGCGCCATGCAGCGTAAGATTGAGGACAGCCTTTCCATGGAACTTCTCGAAGGGAAACTCGGACAAGGCGATATTATTGAAGCTTATTTGGACGGCGAGACGGTAAAATACCGCAAGACCGGAAGCTTTGAGATTCCAAAATCCGAAAATACGACCGATGATCCTGTAAAAGCATAAACCGAAAAGGACGGCGTTTCACAAAATAATGTGAAACGCCGCTTTTTTATGCCCGAAAATTTTTGAAAACCGGAAATTTTCACGATTTTTTTCGTAAATCTGCCACAAAACTGGAAATATTTCTGAAAAAGTGTTGACTTATTGCTCCGAAAACTGTATAATACTAACTACAAGTGACTTATTCACGGAAAGGAAGAAAGAATTCAATGAAAAACAGCGTTTGTTCCCTGATACTGACCTTATTGTGCATTACGCTCGTCGTTTTGGTTGCTCTGTTCGGCGTGCCGGGTACTGCACTTTCAGGTGTGTTTGAAGAGGACACCATCAGCAAAGGACTCGACCTTGTAGGCGGTTCTTCCATTACTTTTAAGGCGATTCCCGAAGAGGGCATCGATATTACCATGGATGAGGCGCTTGACAAAGCCGTCAATATCCTGCGCAACCGTCTCGACGGCATGGGACAGAACGAAGCTACCGTTTCCAAGGTCGGCACGGATTCCGTCCGCGTGGAGATCCCGGGTATCACAAACCCCGAAGACGCCGTAAAGACGCTCGGTTCTACCGCAAAACTTACCTTTGAAGATTCCGACGGCAACGTGGTTATCGAGGGCAGAGACGTCAAGAGCGCCGAAGCTCTCTATGGACAAGTCAATCAGAACACGGTCGGCAGCGTTTGGTATGTATCGCTGGAATTCAACGATACCGCGCGCGCCGCTTTTGCAGACGCTACGCAACGTATGGCGGCAAAGCCCGAGGGTTCCAACTATATTTCCATCAAACTGGATGATTCTATCATTTCCCAGCCGTCTGTTTCGGAGCGCATCAATGACACGCATTGCGTCATTTCCGGTTCGTTTGACGAAGCCGGCGCCAAACAGCTTGCTACCCTCATTTCGTCCGGTCAGCTGCCGGTTGCCTTTGAGGAGAGCGAACTCCGTTCGGTCGGTGCTTCTCTCGGTTCCGAGGCGCTTTCTACCAGCCTTATAGCCGGTCTTATCGGCGTTATCCTTGTCATGGTCTATATGATCTTATTATATCGTCTTCCGGGCTTTATTTCGTGCTTTGCCTTGGTTGCCTATACGGCAATCTTCGGCGTTGTGCTTGCCGTGACCAAGATCACGCTTTCGCTGCCGGGTATCGCAGGTATCATCCTCACGGTCGGTATGGCGGTTGACTCCAACGTCGTTATTTACGAGAGAATCAAGGAAGAACTGCGCACCGGCAAAACGCTTCGTGCCGCTGTTCAGGCCGGTTTCTCCCGTGCATTTACCGCAATTTTAGACGCAAACGTCACAACGCTTATCGCTTCTGTTGTGCTTTGGTATTACGGCACCGGCGCGGTTCAGGGCTTTGCAAAGACGCTGTTTATCGGCGTTATCATCTCCCTGTTTACCGCATTGGTCATTACGAGAGTCCTCTTGAACGTATTTGTTGATTTCAAGGTGAGCCCGAGACTCTTCGGCGCCAAGAAATCGGTTTAACGGAAAGGAGTGACGTATCGTGAAAAAATTCAGCTTTATTAAAAATCAGAAGATTTTCTTCGGCATCGCTATTGCCGTCGTCATTCTTGGTATTGTATCCTTTATCGTGCGCGGCTTCAATCTGGATATTGATTTCGCAGGCGGTACGGAAATTGCCTATGATATGGGTCAAGCCATTACCAAAGACGATGAAAATGCCATTGCAGAAGACGTGAAAGCCATTATCGGCGCAGATAACTTTTCTTCGATCCGTGTTTCCGGTGAAAAGGATATTGTAACCATTCGTACCTTGGTGATCGATAACAGCGATAACACCAATGAGATCTCCGCCGCCATCGAAGCCAAGCTTGCCGAACTTCATCCCGAAGCTACCCTTTCGGCAGACAGCACTGCCACCGATAAGGTATATTCGCTTTCTGCGGATGGCGATGAAACTGCCGCTTGGTCGGATGACGATGTAGACGCTGTCAAGGCCGCTTTGGAAGCGCTTGACCCGACTCCGTCCGAACTGAATGTTTCGGCAGACGGCGCAGAACTTTCGGTTTCGTTCACTTCGACCAGCATTGTTTCCAAATACCGTGCAGAAATCACCGACGCCATCACGGCTCGTTTTGAAAACGCTAAATGGCGTTCGATCGACACGGTCAGCGCCGAAGTCAGCGCAGGCCTTAAAAAATCGGCTATTATCGCAAGTGCGGCGGCCGTACTTCTTATGTTGATCTATATCGCATTCCGATTCCAGGTAAGCTCGGCTTTTGCGTCGATCGTCTGCTTGGTTCACGATATCTTTGTTATGCTCGTGGCTTATTCGCTCCTCCACATCCCGGTAAACTCCAACATTATTGCAGCGCTCCTTACCATTCTCGGTTATTCCATCAACGCGACTATCATCATCTTTGACCGTATTCGCGAAAATGACAAGACCATGGGACGCGGCGCAACCTTTGCCGAAAAGGTGGATGCCGGTATCGTAAGCACGCTCGGACGTTCGATCAATACGACCATTACCACCCTTCTTACGATCGGTATGGTATATATTTTCGGTGTTGCTTCGATCAAGAACTTTGCTCTGCCGCTTATCGTCGGTATCGTGGCAGGTCTGTTCTCTTCTGTTTGCCTGGCAGGTCCGCTGTGGAACGTATTCCATAACATAGCGGCAAACATGAAAAAAAAGAAATAAGCTGCTGAAAGTGCTTTTTACGCCCGTGAGGTACAGTCTCACGGGCGTTCTTGTATTTCTTTATTGGAAAAAATCGACGAACGTACCGCTTGGCACATATCCGTAACGGAGTTTGCACAAAGTCAACTGCAAACGGCTTCTCCGTCGTTTTTTAACGTGATCAGCTCGGATACCGTGACAAACGAATACCCACGCTTGATAAGCTCCGGAAGTATAACGGACAAAGCCTCCGGCGTTGGACTGCCCTTGGTGTTGAAATCGTGAAATAGAATAATATCGCCGTCGCGCAGATTGTCAAGCACCGTGTGAATGACTTTATCCACCGGCGGCTTTGACCAATCTCTGGTATCCTGACGCCATGACCACAAAACCGGCTTGCAGGAGATTCCTTCGACAGCCGTGACAAGCTCGTCGGAAAAAATGCCGCCCGGCGAACGGAATAACTTCGGATAAGTCCCGGTAATGTCGTGCACGATCTCCTGCGTCTGCTCAATTTCCTTGATTGCTTCGCTGACGCCGATTTTTTTCATATTCGGATGCGAATAGGTGTGATTCCCGATTTCGTGACCGGCCTCAAACTCCTTGGTAACTAAATCCGGATAGCTTTCCGCGTTTTTGCCGACTACGAAAAACGTCGCTTTGGCGTTGTTGTCGGCCAGTATCTTCAATATTTTTTCCGTATAGACCGGGTGCGGTCCATCGTCAAACGTCAGCGCCACAAATTTTCCGGCGTGCCGGTTGGCGGCGACGATATGGCTGTTGGGCGCTTCGGCAAGAATCGGAACAGCGAGCAGGGCCATACAGAGTGAAACGGTAAATATGCGTTTTATATCAGGTGTTACTTTCCGTACCCATGACAGGATCTTTCTTTTCATGGTTTTCCTCTCCTTTCCCGGTTTTCTCTGGGGTTTCCGAATTTACAAGCTCGTTAAGTGAACCGAACGTGTACCCCTGCGCGCGCAGGGTGTCGATATAGCGGCCTAAGATGGCGGCATTGGTAGACGAGGTCGGGTGCAAAAGCGCTACACAGCCGTTGTGCGTGCGCGATAAGACTAATTCCAGAGCGCGTTCGGGCGCAAGCTGTTTGTTGTTGTCCCAGTCGGCGTAGGCAAGACTCCAAAAAACGGTCGTGTAGCCGAGCCGGTCGGCAAATTCCAGATTCTGTTCGGAAAAACGTCCCTCGGGCGGACGATAGAATTTATCCATTTCAAGACCGGTGTGTTCGCGTAAAATATCTTCGGCTGCGCACAATTCCGAGCGGAATGTCTCAAAATCCGTAATTTTACTCATATTCCGATGCGTTTTTGTGTGGTTGCAGATAAGGTGTCCCTCATCGCGCATTCTGCGTACAAGCTCTGTATTTTCCTTGGCGAGCTGCGGCAGAATAAAGAACGCACCGGGGACATTTTTTTCTTTTAATACATCGAGTATTTTTTCAACGTTTCCGTTTTCATATCCGGCGTCAAAGGTCAGATACACGCGTTTTTCCTCCGGCGAGCCGAGATAGATGACCGCATGCTTTCCGATGAATCCTGCAGCCTCCGGAATGACTTCGGGAACAGCGTGACCGGATGCCGGTTTGAAATACCAGGAATACTCTTGGGCTGTGGCGGCAAAACTTGTCAAAGCAAATAACATGGCGCACAGACAGGCGCAAATTCGCTTTCTTCTGATTTTTTTGTATGAAATGAATGAAACCATAACAAAACTCCTTTCGGCACGTTTTTTTACATGCCTTTGTTTCGTTATATAGTCTGTACGAATTGCCGTTTGTTTTGCAAGGCAAAAATCGCGACGCAAGAAAAAATTTTGCATAAGCGGAAAAATATACGCGATAATATGCATATAATTTGATATATTCATGTAAATATGCAAATATGCTTGTGCAAAATGTAAGGTGAAGTGTGATGTATACGGCTTTTCTTGACAAATAACACAAATTGCATAAATTTTGTAAACTTGAATAATAAACACTTGATTTTTTTGACGTTCAGTGGTACAATTTAGAAAAAATAAAACCTCGCTTTTAAAAAGCAAAACAGAGAAGGGGATTGCAATGAAAGGCATTAAAAAAGTTGTTTTGGCATATTCCGGCGGATTGGATACTTCGATTATTATTCCGTGGCTGAAAGAGAATTATGATAACTGTGAAGTCATTGCTGTTTCGGGCAATGTCGGGCAGGCAGACGAGCTGGAAGGTTTGGAGGAAAAAGCCTTGGCGACCGGTGCTTCCAAGCTGTACATTGAGGATCTGACCGATGAATTTGTGGATGATTTCATCATTCCGACGGTCAAGGCCGGCGCTTTATATGAAAAATATATGCTCGGCACGAGCTTTGCGCGCCCCGTTATCGCCAAACGCTTGGTGGAGATTGCCAAAAAAGAAGGCGCGGATGCAATCTGCCACGGCTGCACCGGTAAAGGAAACGACCAGGTTCGGTTTGAACTGGCCATCAAGGCTTTTGCGCCGGATATGAAGATCATTGCTCCGTGGCGTGAATGGAACATCAAGAGCCGTGACGAAGAGATCGATTACGCCGAAGCGCATCACATTCCGCTCAAAATTAACCGGGAAACCAACTATTCCAAGGACAAGAACCTGTGGCACCTTTCGCATGAAGGTCTTGATTTGGAAGACGCTGGAAATGAGCCGCTGTATGAAAAGAAAGGCTTCCTTGAAATGGGCGTTTCTCCCATCGACGCACCGGACAAACCCACTTATATCACGCTCGATTTTGAAAAAGGCGTTCCGGTTGCTCTCGACGGCAAGAAGATGTCCGCCAAGGATATCATCCTGAAACTGAACGAGGTTGGCGGCGCAAACGGTATCGGCCTTCTTGATATCGTGGAAAACCGGCTTGTCGGTATGAAATGCCGCGGCGTATACGAAACGCCCGGCGGTGCGATTTTGTATGCCGCGCATGAATACCTCGAAACGATCTGCCTTGATAAGATGACGGCACATAAAAAAGAAGAACTGGCCATCACGTTTGGTGAGCTTGTGTACAACGGGCAATGGTTCACGCCGCTTCGTGAAGCGCTCAGCGCCTTTGTCGATAAGACGCAGGAGACCGTAACCGGTAAAGTCAAATTGAAGCTTTACAAGGGCAATATCATCAAGGCTGGCGTATGGAGCGACTATTCGCTGTATTCCGAAGAAATCGCAACGTTCGGCGAAGATCATGTCTATGACCAAAAAGATTCCGCCGGCTTTATCAACCTGTATGGTCTGCCGATTGCCGTCCGTGCCAAGGCAAAGCAGAACTGGGAAAAGAAATAATCCGAAAGCAGTTTTTCGGTGACAGGTATAGGGTAAGAGCAGTCTTGCCCTATGCCTGTTGAAAAAGGCTTTTGGCTGTTTCAGGCGAAGCTCGGATATAAAACTCCGAAAAATTTGGGGACATGCGCCACAAATTTTTCTCAAATAGATTCGCGAGTGTCAAAAAGCACAGCTTTTTGGCATGGGGCGCGAGCGCACGAATCTGGTTCGTGTCGTAAAACGAAGTTTTGCGACACGCTCAATAGGGTAAGAGCAGTCTTGCCCTATGCTTTGTACAGGGAGAATTTATGAAAGACCTTGAAAAGGCATTGAAGCAAGACGGTTTTATCGCCGAAAAAATTGAAATTGACAAAAAATCGGAACTTTTTGTGTTGTCGGATGCCGACCGCGCACAGTATAACCGTATTTGCGGCTTACTTTCACAAAATGCCGAAAGAACAGAAACAAATCAAATCGGAAAAAATCCGTTTTGTTTCATCGGTTCGGGAGAAAACCTGATTGGCGTCGGCTTTTCACCCAATAATAAAGAAATCCGTGTGACATGCGAAACCGGAAACGACTATTTTTCCGTGTTTCCGGAACATGGAAAAGGCACGGCGAATGCTGTTCCGCTCCTTACACAATGCCATTTGGCTTGCATGAGCGCCGATTGCGGCATGTCGTATGTACTTCGCACGACCGACGGCCGGTTTATTCTGATTGACGGCGGCGAGGACGATTACGAGGAGAGCGAACGGTTATTTGACCTGCTTTGCGCGCAGACCGAAACCGGAGGAAAACCGATTGTCGCGGCCTGCTTTATCACACATCTGCATGACGATCACACAACTGCGTTTTGCAGACTTTGGAAAGATCACAAAGACGATTTCGTCTTGGAAAGCCTTATTTATAACATCGTTCCGGACAAATTCAATGTGGTTTATCCGCATGCGGTGTTTGATACGCTGCTTCCGAAAATCAAAGCGCACGGTACGGCGCTTATTCCGGCGCGCACCGGCATGAAGTTTTCTTTTGCCGGATTGGATATCGATATGCTTTATACGCCGGATGACGGCTATCCGAACGCTTTTTCCAATTTCAACGATTCCTCGTTAATCTTCCGGGCGGATTTTTCCGGACGGCGGATTCTGTTCTTGGGCGACGCTATGCCGCGTGCATCGGACAGCACGGCGAACCGCTATGAAAAGGACGACCTTGCGTGTGAATTCCTGCAAGTGGGACATCACGGTTATGGCGGCGGTTCAGACAAGCTCAACCGGATGTGCGACCCCGAAACCTTGCTTTGGCCGTGCCCGGCGTTCTGGTATCCGAGCGTCAGATTGTGGTCAAGCAACGATTTTCTGCGCAGTTCTTCGCATATAAAGCACATTTTGTTGTCCGGGTTTGGGACGGTGACGTTAGATATGACGAAGCCTGTTCCGGAGGAAGCGGAAAAGCATTTTTCTGCGGGGGAAACTGTATACGAAGAAGATTTTCAGTCGGTGAAACGCTTGGTCGATTTGAACTATGAATGCGTGACAGGCGGCGAGACCGGTTTGGTTTCGGCTAAGTATGCGTTTGAAAAGGATAGCTTTGGGCGGCACCTGACTTTAAAGACCGACGGGAATTCACTGGTTGGATTAGCCGCGCAGAATATTCTGTCGGTTCCTGACGCTTACGAAGCAAAAATCCTGCTTCGTGTGTCGGAGAATGCGAAGATCGGCATTATGGCGGCTCATGCCATGCCGAACCTTTGGAAAGACGGAAACACCCATTGGCTGAGCTCCGACACGACGCAAGAAATGTGCGAACTTACTGTCAGAACCGACTATCCGGCGCATACGTTAGAACTCACATGGTGCGGCAAAACGGAAAAGTATCCGACGGACGGGGAACGCGGCGGTCTGTATCTGGCGCTTGAAAAAGCAGAAGCCGCGCTGTATCACGTGAAGATTACGGCGGAATAAAGAATAACTATTTTACGCTCTAAAAAGATAAAGGAACGGTTGCAAAACATGAAAATGTGGCAAGGACGGTTCAAAAAGGAAGAAGACGAGCGCGTCAACGACTTCAACTCGTCGATTTCCTTTGACAGCCGCATGTATAAACAGGATATTGCCGGCAGTATGGCGCATGCCAAAATGCTCGGCGACACCGGAATCATTGAAAAAAGCGAAAGCGAATGCATTATCCGCGGCTTGGAGGGCATCTTAGCCGATCTTGAAAGCGGTACGCTTGTTTTTGACCCCAAAGCGGAGGACATTCATATGTTTGTCGAACAGGTCCTCACCGAACGTATCGGAGACGCCGGAAAGCGGTTGCATACCTCGCGCAGCCGCAACGACCAAGTGGCTCTCGATATGCGTTTGTATCTGCGCGATGAGATAAAAAATGTCAAAGAGCTTGTGATGAATCTCATGCAGACGGTCATCCGCATTGCCGAGGACAACACCGACACGGTCATGAGTGGCTACACGCATTTACAGCGTGCTCAACCCATAACGCTTGCCCATGAAATTCTCGCCTATGCGCAGATGTTCAAGCGCGACCTTCTTCGCCTTGACGATTGCTATGACCGAACCTGCCTTTCGCCGCTCGGTTCTTGCGCGTTGGCAGGAACGACCTATCCGATCGACCGGTATGAGGTATGTAAAGAGCTTGGGCTCGACGATGTGACTGACAATAGCATTGACGGGGTGAGCGATCGTGATTTTGTGCTGGAATTTGCATTTGATCTGTCGATGATTCAGATGCATTTGTCGCGCTTTTCGGAAGAGGTTATTCTTTGGTGCAGCAGTGAATTCGGGTATATGGAGCTTGACGACGCATTTGCAACCGGTTCGTCCATTATGCCGCAGAAGAAAAATCCGGACATTGCAGAGCTTGTGCGCGGCAAGACCGGACGTGTTTATGGGTCGTTAATGGCGTTGCTTACCGTGATGAAAGGCCTTCCGCTTGCATATAACAAGGATATGCAGGAGGATAAGGAAACGCTGTTTGATGCTTTGGACAATGTAAAAATGTGTCTTTCGATTTTCAACGAAATGTTGGCGACAGCGTCTTTCCGCAAGGAACGCATGAGAAAAGCGGCCGGTTTCGGGTTTATCAATGCCACCGACTGCGCGGATTATTTAGTCAAAAAAGGAAAACCGTTCCGCACGGCGTATAAGATTGTCGGTGAACTTGTCGCACGGTGTATTGAGAAAAACGAGAGCTTTGAAACGCTGCCGTTAGCCGATTATAAGGCTGTGTCGGACGCGTTTGAAGAGGACGTTTATGCGGCGGTGGATCTTACGGCATGCGTCAACGGACGCGCCTGCGTGGGCGGCCCGGCGCCGGAGGCTGTAAGACGCCAGATTGCAAAATTAAAGGATTTTTTGGATTCCGAAGAACTGGAAGAAAACTAAAAGGAAACTCGGATTTATATCCGGGAAAGAGTGGACAGAATGACAGAGAATAAAAAAGTAAAAGTCGGCATTATCGGCGCGACCGGGTATGCCGGAGCGGAACTGTATCGGCTTCTTGTTCCGCACCGCTATGCCGAAGTGGCGGCTGTATCGTCAACTTCGTTTGAGGGACAGACACTTGAATCGGTATATCCGGCGCTTACCACGCAAAAAGAACATGTTCTTGGCAATATGGAAAGTGTGGTAGAGGCAAGCGACGTGGTATTTGCCGCTCTTCCGCACGGACTTTCGGAAGAACTTGCCGTAAACTGTGACAAAAACGGGAAAGTGTTGATCGACCTCGGCGCGGATTTCCGTCTGACGGAGGAATCCGCATACACCAAATGGTACGGACTTCCGTTCAAATATCCGGCGCTCCACAAAAAAGCGCTCTACTGTCTGCCGGAGATCAACCGCGAAAGCATTCCGCATATCAATATCATCGCCAACCCCGGCTGTTATCCGACGAGCATTGCGCTTGGCCTTATGCCGGCTTTAAAAGGGAAACTCTGTGATCCGGCGCACGGTATCATTCTTGATTCCAAGAGCGGTGTAACGGGCGCCGGCCGCGGTCTTTCGCAAAACACGCATTTCCCGGATACCAACGAGGCCTTTGCGGCTTATAAAGCGGCCTGCCACCGGCATACGCCGGAAATCGAGCAGACGTTATCGCTTCTTTACGGACAACCCGTGAATGTGACGTTTGTGCCCCACCTTTTGCCGGTCAACCGCGGTATCTTATCGACGATCTATGTAAAGGCCGCGGAGGGCGTGACGCTTGAAAAGCTGTATGAAGCTTATACGGCGTTTTATAAAAATGAAAAATTTGTCCGTGTTATGCCGCTCGGCAAATTTGCCAACATCAAAAACGTGCATTATTCCAACTATTGTGATATATCCTTGCATTTTGACGAGCACACTTCGACCTTTGTCATCACCAGTGTGATTGACAACATGGTCAAGGGCGCTGCCGGTCAGGCTATCCAGAACATGAATATCCGCTTCGGTTTGCCGGAGGACGAAGGCATTTCCATGCTTCCGCCGTCGTTCTGATACCGTTAAAGCAAGAAATGGAGATTTGAATCGATATGAACGAAACGAAATTCAAACGCATGGAGGGCGGCGTGACGTATCCGGCCGGATTCCGCGCCTCCGGAATCCATTGCGGACTTCGCAAGAACAAGAACAAAAAGGACCTGGCTTTGATTCTGGCCGATAAGCCGTGTCAGGCCGCCGCCATTTACACGACCAACAAGGTTTATGGAGCGCCGATTACGGTCACGCGCGAACATCTGAAAAACGGAATAGCCCGCGCCGCTATCTGCAACAGCGGAAACGCCAACACCTGCAATCCGGACGGCGTGGAAAAAGCAAACGCCATGTGTGCGGCGCTTGCGGGACATTTAGGCATTGATGAGAACGACGTCATTGTCACATCTACCGGCGTTATCGGCGAACCCCTTCCGTTAGAACCGATTTTGAGCGGAATTCCGACACTTTGCGATTCGCTCGGCTATGGCGCGGAGGATGCTTATGCCGCCGCCAGCGCCATCATGACCACCGATACGCGTTTAAAGCAAATTGCCGCTGAAACGGTGATCGATGGCGTAAAAGTGAAGATTGGCGGCATGTCCAAAGGCAGCGGCATGATCCAGCCCAAAATGGCGACTATGCTCTGCTTTGTCACGACTGACGTGAACATCACGTCCGGCGTTTTGCAGATTCTTTTAAAGCGTGTGGCTGACCACACGTTCAATATGATCAGCGTTGACGGTGACACCAGCACCAACGACACATTCAGCATCATGGCTTCGGGACTTGCCGGAAATGCGCTTATCGATGACCCGGACAGCGAAAATGCCCAAGCGTTCGAGGCGCTTCTTGAATACGTCTGCCATTATCTGGCACGCAAAATGGCGGCTGACGGCGAGGGAGCGACCAAGCTGTTGGAATGCCGCGTTCATGGCTGTGATACGGTTGAAAACGCACGGATTCTTGCCAAGTCCGTCATCAATTCGCCGTTAGTCAAAACGGCTATGTTCGGTGCGGACGCCAACTGGGGACGCATTTTGTGCGCACTGGGTTATGCCGGTGTGGAATTTGACCCGAACAAGGTCGATGTCAGCTTTATTTCCGACGCCGGTGAGATCAATGTCTGCAAGAATGGCGGCAGTGTCGGTTTTGATGAGGATAAGGCAAAAGAAATTTTGCTTAAAGATGCCATTGTCATGGACGTCAGTATGAATTGCGGCAAAGAGTGCGCAACCGCTTACGGGTGTGATCTGACATACGAATATGTCCGTATCAACGGCGATTACCGCAGTTAGAATTTCCGGAGCAAGGAGAAAAGAATATGTTTATTTCCAACATTGACAAAGCCAAGGTTCTTATTGAAGCTTTGCCATACATTCAAAAGTATTACGGTAAAACCATTGTCGTCAAATACGGCGGAAATGCCATGGAAAACGAGGGACTCAAAGAGGCGGTCATCTCCGATTTGGTACTGTTAAAACTCGTCGGAATCAACGTCGTCATGGTTCACGGCGGCGGCCCGGAAATCACGGCGATGTTTGATAAGCTCGGTATCGAAACACAGTTTATCAACGGACTTCGCTATACCGGCGAAGAGGCTGTGGAGGTCGTTCAAATGGTGCTTGCCGGCAAGACCAACAAGGACCTTGTCAACAAGATCACCTCTATCGGCGGCAGTGCGGTCGGACTTTCGGGTATCGACGGCGGCATGATAAAGGCAAAAAAGCTTGACGACGGCAAAAACGATTATGGTGCGGTCGGCGAGATCACCGATGTGGACACCAAAATCATTACCGACAACATCGCGGCCGGCTTTATCCCGGTCATTGCGACGGTGGCAACCGGTGTGGACGGCGAAAGCGATGTTTACAACATCAATTCCGACACAGCGGCGGCGAAGATTGCAATTGCTCTCGGCGCGGAAAAGCTGATTCTTCTTACCAATACGCGCGGCCTTATGCGAGATCTGCATGATGACGACACGCTCATTCCGGTCGTAAAGCTGGATGAGATCGAGCCGTTGAAGAATGAGGGCGTTATTTCCGGCGGCATGATTCCCAAGATTGACTGTTGCGAAATGTGCGTCAAAAACGGCGTCAAACGCGCGCATATCATCGACGGAAGACTGCTTCACTCCATTCTTATCGAAATGCTTTCCAACGAAGGTATCGGCACCATGATTGTGGAATAAAAAACAAAGTACGGAGGAGAATTATGGATTCGGCTTATGTCAAGGAGCTTGACGCAAATTATATTATGAATACCTACGGGCGGTACGATGTGGTTCTCGACCATGGCAAAAACGCAACACTTTTTTCCGCCGATAACAAAAAATATATCGATTTTGCCAGCGGCATCGGAACACTTTCCCTCGGCACGGCCAACCGCGGCTATATCGCGGCCGTTACGGCACAGCTCCGCAAAATTCAGCATATGTCCAACTATTTCTATTCCGAACCGACGGCGCGTCTTGCCGAAAAGATCGTCAAAAGCTCTGTCATGAGCAAGGTCTTTTTCTGCAATTCCGGCGCAGAGGCGAACGAGGGCGCTATCAAGCTTGCCAGAAAATACTCGTTTGACAAATACGGCGAGGGCAGAAACACCATTATCACCTTTGACCGCTCGTTCCACGGCAGAACCGTCACAACGCTTGCCGCAACCGGTCAAGAGGTCTTTCACAATTACTTCTTCCCGTTCACCGGTGGTTTCAAATACTGCGAATACAACAACGCAACGGCTTTTGCCGCATCTCTTACGGGGGATGTGTGCGCCGTTATGTTAGAAGTGATACAAGGCGAGGGCGGCGTCAATCTGATCGATAACAATTTCGCACGCTTTGTCGGCGAGGAATGCCGCAAACGCGATATTCTCGTCATCATCGACGAAGTGCAGACCGGTATCGGCCGCACCGGAAAGCTGTATGCTTATCAGAATTACGATATCCGTCCGGATGTGCTGACGCTTGCCAAAGGTCTTGCCGGCGGAATCCCGATTGGTGCGTTTGCCGCTTCGGAAAAATGCGCGGATGTGCTCGGACGCGGAATGCACGGTTCGACTTTCGGCGGCAATCCGGTTGCCGCGGCCGCGGCCTGCTATGTCATGGATACTGTCAATAACGAGGCGTTCCTTGGCGACGTTTTGGCCAAGGGCGACTTGATCCGCCGCAAGATTGCCGATTTCGGCTGTGCTGTTGTCAAGGATGTGCGCGGAAAAGGGCTTATGATCGGCGTTCAGGTCGGACATGATCCGCATGTGATTGCCAACGCCGCCATCGACGCCGGACTCATTGTCTTAACAGCCGGAAAAGACGTGCTTCGTCTGCTTCCGCCGTTAACGATCACCGATGCCGAAATCGATACCGGACTTAAAATTCTTAAACGCGTGCTTTCGCAGTTTTAACGGATCCTGCGGATTTTATTAAAAAGCATTTCGCTCTCGGAACAGCAAAGGGAAAGGAACACAGCATGAAAAAAGATTTACTCAAAATGTCCGATCTCACAAAGGACGAATTATTGGAACTAATCGAGTTTGCGCAAAAACTGAAATACGAGAAACAGCACAAGATCGCGCATGAGATCTTAAAAGGGAAAACGCTCGGCATGATTTTTGAAAAGTCATCGACGCGCACGCGTGTTTCGTTTGAGGCCGGCATTTATCAGCTCGGCGGACTCGGACTGTTCCTTTCCTCCAAGGACACCCAGCTTGGACGCGGTGAACCGATCCGCGACACGGCGCGCGTGCTTTCGCGGTACCTTGACGGAATCATGATCCGCACATTCGGACAGGAGATTGTTGAAGAGCTTGCCCAATATGCCGATATCCCGGTTATCAATGCATTGACCGATTATGCGCATCCGTGTCAGGTGCTTGCCGATCTGCTCACCATAAAAGAGCATAAGGGCGGCTTTGAGGGACGCAAAATGTGTTATATCGGCGACGGAAACAACATGGCAAATTCGCTGATTGTCGGCGGATTGCTTGCCGGAATGGATGTGGCGGTTGCAACGCCGGCCGGATACCGTCCGCATGAGAAAGTTTTGAAATTTGCTGAAAGCTATGGCGGAAAATTTACGCTGACAGACAACATATTTGAGGCCGCCGAAGACGCGGACGCACTGTTTACCGACGTTTGGTCGAGCATGGGGATGGAGGCGGAAATTGAAAAGAGAAAACAGATTTTTTCCGGTTATCAGATCAACGCAGAGCTTATGAAAAAGGCACGGAAAGACGCTATGGTTCAGCATTGTCTGCCGGCGCATCGCGGTGAGGAGATTACCGATGAGGTGTTTGAAGCGCATGCGGCCGAAATTTTTGATGAGGCGGAAAACCGGCTTCATGCCCAAAAGGCTGTTATGGCGACGCTCATGAATCGATAGGAGAACGCAGAGCACAAAAAGGCTGCTTGCCCTTGCAGGCTTGCCTGCTTTTCTTTAAAAAAGCTGGGGGGATTTTTAAATTGGTACGCCCGATGGTAAAACCATCGGGCGTACTGTGTTTTCAGGAAAAGCATCAAAAAAACGTCTCTTTTAACGTCAAAAAGTCATTCGGTCACAAATTTGTGTATGGCAAAACACAATTTATGTATAGAGTCAAATTGGATTTTGTGATAAAATGGAAATGTAAAAATATCCTTGAAAAAAAGGAGAAAAAACATGTTATTATCAAAAAAAGAATGGTTGGACGCAAATCAGCGTGCCGACGCAACCGAAAACCGTTTATTGGAGCTTTCCTACACAACTCTCATGAACAATGTTTACGGAGCCGAAGGGTATCCATGGAGTCCGTACCGCTGTATCAGCCCGGCACGCGCTCTGCCAAACGTGAGCGGCTGTTTTCCCGGCGTATGGAACTGGGACAGTGCGTTCCATGCGGTCGGCGTTTCGCGCTGGGACACGGCGCTTGCGCGTGAAGCTTTGCTTGGGTTTATGCAGTTTCAGAAGGAAAACGGTCTGTTTCCGGATGTTATGTTTGAAAACGGAACGCTTGTGGATACGTTTTCCAAACCGCCGGTCTTAGGATGGGCGTGTGAAATTGTGTATAAAAGAGACAAAAACCTCGAATTCTTGAAAAAAGTCTATCCCATGCTTGTCAAGAATGAGCGTTATTGGACAGAACACCGTGCTGTGGACGGATTGCTCCACTATGACGCTGAGGATACGGACAGCAAGGACTATGAACTGCATGTCCGGTATGAATCCGGTTGGGACAACTCGGTACGTTGGGATAAGGGGATTGTCTCTATGTGGGCCATTGACCTCAATTGTTTCATGGTCATGAATTACCGTGCTTTAAGTTACATAGCCGGTGAGCTTTCTCTGACGAAAGACGCTCAAAAATGGTCGGATAAAGCAATCGCATTAAGCGCACTTATCAACGAACGTCTTTGGGACAGTCAAAAGCATTATTATGCTGATGCAGATTTCAAAACGCATGAAATTTCCCATGTTTTGTCTCCGGCCTCCTTTATGCCGCTGTATATCGGTATTGCTTCCGAAGAACAGGCAAAATGCATGGCAGAACTTGCCGAAACAAAATTTGAAAGCAAAATGCCGACGGTATCGTTTGACGATCCTGCCTATTCGACAGATTATTGGCGCGGCCCGACGTGGCTGAATGTGGCTTATTTTGCCGCAAAGGGCTTAAAGAATTACGGCTTTGCAGTCGCAGACGACATTAAGGACTCTATTCTTGCCATGTGTGCCAAAGATAAGGAGCATATCTACGAAAACTATGACGCCAAAGTCGAAAAAGGGCAATATTGCAATCATTTCAGTTGGAGCTGCGTGTTTATCATCGAATTTATTTTGAATTTTGACAAGCAGAATTTCTGAAAAGGAGAAGAAATCATGAGAAAAGTCAGTATTTCTATCGCAATTTTACAGCAAAAGTATGGGGACGAAGAAGCGCTTCGCATTGCAAAACGCATCGGCGCGGACGCGGTAGATTTCAACCTTTGCGACAATGACCGTAAAAAGCCGCACGACATTTACGGCGAAGACGATAACACCATTCTGGAATACTACCGTCACTTAAAAGAGGTTGCCGACGAAATCGGATTGGAAATCTGCCAGACGCACGGAAGACTGCAAGGGTTCAAGGATATTCCCGAGGAGGATGACAACCTGATTGCCAACAGCCGGATCGACTGCATGGCAACGGCTGCTCTCGGTGCAAAGATTTGTGTAGTACATTCTGTAACGACCATTTTCATGGGGCCGGATGCAGATCCCGGAAAAATGCGTGATCTGAATTTTGATATGTTTACACGCATGCTGCCGTTTGCCAAGGAATACGGCGTCATTATTGCCTCCGAAACATTCGGGGATGCGGTTCGCTTTGCCTGCTGTGACTTTTTCGGACAGATCAACGAATTTCTCATGTCCTACAACCGCGTCTGCGCCGCAGACGATTTTGCCAAGCATTTCAAAATCTGTGTCGATACCGGTCATTCCAACAAAGCGATGCGTTTCGGAAACCCGAAACCCGGCGATGTCATCCGTCTTGCCGGACAGAATCTTGTTGCGCTTCACCTGAACGACAACGATACGCTCACCGATCAGCACAAAATACCGCTTACCGGTACAATTGACTGGAAAGACGTATTGGATGCGCTGGACGAGGTCGGGTACAACGGCTATTACAATATGGAACTTGAACTGCGGCATTTCGGCAAGGACTTTGAAGTTGAAGAAGCCGCCTTTGCCATAAAGGTACTTCGTAACATGCTCAAAGACCGTTACGGCAAAGAAAGCGTCTGACGGCAGCCGCCGATGCAAGGCTGCAAACATATCTAAATAGAGAACGCGGCTTTTCTTGGAAGAAAAGCCGCGTTCTTTTCAAGCAGAGTTTGATATTACACCTTTCTTTTTTCCGCTTCCAAAGACGGAAGATTCCCGATATAGCGCCTGTAAGTGCGCGAAAAATAGGAGAGATTGTTAAACCCACAGGCCGTGGCTACCTCAGCTACCGTCCGATTGCCGTCCAAAAGCTGTTTTGCCTGATAGCATCGGGACCAGTTGATGAATTCGACAATGCTTCGCCCGGTCAGCCGCTTGAATTCACGGGTCAGATAGCACCGGCTGACGTGTACAAGAGACGCAAGACTATCCACGTCCAACGGATCGGATAAGTGATTTCGGATATAATCGATTGTCGTTTTGACAAAAGCGCTGACGGAACGTTTGTCTTCCGCAGATTCCGTTTCCGTGTAATTCTCGCGAAGAAAAACTAATAACAGGAGAAGAGCTGCCTTGATACGGGTGGAAAAACAGGGACTGTTATAAAAATTGCGATATTGGTTTAAAACGTTGTTAAATTCCGCGGAAAGTGCCGGATCGGTAATCTTTTCGCGGAATTTTAATTTGTCAACCGGAATTCCGCTCCATGTGCAGAAATCGAAATTGATGATAAAACAAATGAATTTCATTTCCGTGCCGGATGATTCAATTGTGTGAATGACATCTGAGTTGAAAACAAAAATATCGCCCGGAGCGGCGTCATATACGGTTCCGTTGCAGGTGACCTTTCCCGTGCCGGAAGTTATGGAAGTAATTTCGATATCCCTATGCCAATTGCTGGAATAAAGCTTGATTTTCGTGTTGCCGTAATGAAAAAACAGAGGTACATTTTCTAAAAATTTACGACTGTCGGCGAACTCATAATTGATCACGGAGGCTTTCCTTTCTCAAAATGGGACTTGCTTAATGTTTGTATCTGTTTGTGTCAAAATAGGCTATAATCGTTCTTGCTGTTCCTTTTTTTCTATTGTATAATAAAATTGTCAATAAGTCAAGAACAATTATTCATGTTGCACAATTTTTATACGGGATAACGAAAGGAGAGAGCAAATGAATCTTTTGAAATTCATCAAACGTTTCGGTCTGATTCTGGTTACAGCTGCCTTTTTGTGTATCGGCACACAGGCGCTTGAAAAGGTGAATCTCTATCAGGACGGCATGTTTTCCGATGTAGCGGCAGACCAATGGTATCAGGACGAGGTGAAAAACGCCTATGAATACGGTATCATGAACGGAACGAGTACAAACACTTTTGAACCGGACGGCAGACTGACAGTGGCAGAGGGCGTGACGGTGGCCGCGCGGCTTCATGCGGCACTGAACGGCAAGAATATCCCGGCCTCCGACGGCGAATGGTATACACCATATATGAATTACGCAAAGGAAAACGGTTTTCTTTTCGACGGTGCTGAGGAAAGCCCGGAAAATCCGATTTTGCGCTTTCAAATGGCTCAGATGCTTTCGGATGCGTGCGGCGCACTTCCGGAAATCAACACGGTAAACGCCATTCCCGATGTGTATTCCGAAAAGATCTTAAAGTTGTTCCGTGCCGGCGTTTTAGCCGGAAACGATGAATATGGTACGTTTGACGGCTATGCTTTCCTCAAACGCAGTGAGCTTTGTGCGATGGCTGTGCGCGTGGCACTGCCGGACAAACGGGTAAAGAAAACGTTTGTACCTATGCACGGA
The DNA here is from genome assembly GCA_934479825.1 of uncultured Eubacteriales bacterium. Classification (GTDB taxonomy): domain Bacteria; phylum Bacillota; class Clostridia; order Oscillospirales; family CAG-382; genus UMGS882. The sequence goes on along the minus strand of CAKSOW010000003.1, from coordinate 29,224 downwards.
TCCGAATTCGGCGACGCGTATGGAATTATTGAAAACATGCGCGGCTACGGTCTGAACGGCCTTGCCAATGGGTGGGAATACGATAACCGTTTCGACTTTTTCAACACCACCGGCAAAGCAAGCATGACCTTGAACGATGATAAGTCCTATGCCTATGAGCGGCTCATGCGCTCGTTCCGTCCGGAAGCGGAGGGAAAACTCCGATTGGAATTTAACGGCTCTGTTCGGGCGGAAGACGGAGGCGTCAGTCTGGCACTTGAAAACGAGCAGGGGAAAGATGTTCTTTCGCTTGCCGTCAAAAACGGCGTGTGGGTTCTTGTCGGCGCGACCGAACAGGCAACGGCTGTTACGGTCAGCCCTTTACGTGCCGAAACATATAACGTTGAAATGGATATCGACTTGGCCAAGGCGACTGCGGACGTTGTGATCAACAATATCTATGGAGGACGCGTATCCTTTGAAAAATCAATGGTTTGCCGTTTCGTTGTCCGGACGGGAAAAGAAGAAAAAGGGTATGTCAATGTTTTTCATACGATTCTTTCCAAAAACTATGCCGTTCACGATCGATTCTTAACCGGTGAATCGGCTGTTGGAAAAACGCCGTTCGGCTGGGAGATTGACGGAAATTTTCGCATTGCAAAAATGCAAAGCTGTATCGAACCGGATCTGTACAGTGTGAAAAGCGAGACAAAAGCCGGTTTAGTGTCGCAAGCGGTGCGAATGTTTGCTCCGTTAACGGGAAAATTCAGCGCAGAATGCATGTTTCTTCTTCCGGAAAAGACAGACGGGGCGTCCGTTACATTGCTGTGGAACGGAACAGACGTACTGACATTGGAAACCAAGAACGGCGGTTTGTATCTTGGGGACACGTTAGTGAACGATTATCTGCCGGATATCTGGCAAACGCTTACGGTGGACGCAGACACGGCTCATAAAACCGCGACCGTCCGAATCAACGGCAAGGACAAAGGAAAATTTCCGTATGCGGCAGACGGAATAGACGGCATCAAGATCCGTTTTTCGCCGGACAAGGACGCCGATATGTGGGTTGACGATGTCAAGGTGTACAGTCTGCATGATTATGCGGATTATCCGTCTGAACCGCTTGCGGCAGTTTCGGATAAATACAACGTCGGCGTGAATGTCTGCTGGCTGTGGCGTGATCAGCATTCCGGCGAGGGCTGGGACGCGGTCAGCGCTTTCCCGGAATTTGAAAACTATCTCGGTTATTATGACGAGGGAATCCGCGAAACGGCTGATTGGGAAATCAAGCTCATGGCGGAGCACGGCATCGATTTCATGCATGTCTGCTGGTATGCGCCCTATGCGAATACCACAGCCCCGATCAAGCAAATGCGGCATTCGCACGCCGCTCTTCATGACGGTTACATGAATGCCAAATACAGTGATCTCGTCAAATTCTGTATTATGTGGGAAAATTCCTTTACCGATGTTAAGGATCTCGATTCCTTCAAAAAGTACATCTGGAACTATTGGGTGGAATACTATTTCAAGGACAGCCGGTATGAACGGCTTGATAATAAAGCGCTTCTTACGGTTTGGAGCGTCAGCAATTTTGTCAATTCTTTCGGCGGCGAGGACGGCGCGGCAGAGGCCATTCGTTTCATGAACGAGGATATCAAGAAATACGGCTATGACGGCATTCTTGTTATGACCAACGCCGGCGGCTCCATGAATGAGATCGGAAAATACACCTGGTATTCCAAAATCGGCCTTTCCGGTTCGTACATCTACGCAACAAGCGAAGTAAATGCCGAAAAACAGCTTGAAATCAACAAAAAAGACCGCGAATATGCGTCGAGTTATCTCATGACGCACCTGCCGACCATCGGCATGGGCTTTAACGATGTGGGACGAAACAACAAACGTTCTCCTATCATGACGGAAAGCGAACATTTGAAAATGTGCCAAGGGGTCAAAGAAATGTTGGATTCCTCCCATACCGGTACATTTGCCGATAATACGCTTATGATTTCCACCTGGAACGAGTGGAGCGAGGGGCATTATATCATGCCGTCGGAGTCGAATGGGTTTGCTTATCTTGAAAATATCCGCAAAACCTTTACGCCGGACACCTCCGACCATACCAAAACCGACGCTCCGCTAAGCAAAACACAGCTTTCGCGTATCTCGCATACCTATCCGCCGCATCACACGCCGATCCGCGCTCTGCTTGCCGAACAACCGGAGGAAGAGCAGACGCCCTGCGTGAAGATAAAGGTCAACGGTACGGTGCTTTCGTTCCGCTATGCGCCGAAAAAAACGGCGGACGGCGATTATGAAGTCGTCGGAGAACTGCGCGATTACGGTTTCTATTCCATGCTTCGCCTGTTTGCGGATTTTGACCGTTTCGACGGAAAACTTAATCTGCTTACCTACAAGGAACGAGAGGTTCTTTTTACGGTCGGCTCGGACAAAGTGTCTGCGGACGGACAAGAGCAGGAGGCCGGGTTTGTTTTCATTTTGCGTGACGGACTTCCAGTGTTTCACATCAAAAAGCTTTGTGATCTGCTTGACTATTCCTATGAGGAAAAAGACGGCGTTCTTGCTGTCAAAGCGGCAACGGACAGCGAATACGCAGCGCTTGACGCACGAAAGGACTATCAGTATGAATTCTCTCTTGAAGAAGAGACAGAGGGCTGGCGTGGCCAAGGATTAAGCTCGCTTACCGTGCATGACGGAAAGCTGACCGGCGTATCGATCGGAAACGACCCGGCTGTTATCAAAAATGTGTCGTTCTATTCGGGAGATTATTCGCATGTCCGGATCGGCGTGGTCTACGAGAAGGGATTGTATGACAATTTTACGCCCCAGCTCTTCTATACCACAAAGACCAGCGGCAACTACTCGGCGGATAAATGCATTAACGGTGTGTACGTCATTCCGGAAAATGTGAAAGACGGCGATATCATAGAAGCGGTCTTTGAATTTCCCACAGATTCTGACCTTGATATTATCACACTTCGCTTTGATATGTTCGGAGCGCCCAAAACGTTTTCTATCGATTATATCCGCCTTTTAAACGAACGGGAAAAAGAACCGGAAATTGTCTATATCGAGAACAGCGAAAACAGCTGGACGTTTGATAAGGACGGCGATTGCGAGGGCTGGACGTCGCCTTTGACCATGACGGCCGAAAACGGATATCTCTCGGCGTCCCCTGCTAATCCCGACCCGTATTTGCTTCATAAGGTGAATTTCAAGTATAACGACTATCACGTGATGATCGTCGGCTTGAAAAACACCGGCGCACTGCGCGGAAAGACCGGATACTTGTACTTTACGACCGATAAGAGCGGCACATTGAGCGCAGATAAGATGATAAGCGCAAAATACCGCGTTCCGAGCGGAACGGCTGTCGGCGATACCGTTGAGATCATCTTTGACCTGTCCTCCAATCCGAAATTCAAGGACACGATAACCACTGTGCGCTTTGACCCTTATAACGACCTGCCGTCGTTCTCGATCGACTATATCAGGTTCTGCCGCATTGAAGGCAAAGAATCGTTTGTTCATGAGGACACAGACGAGGATGCGGCGCTTACGGAAGAGGAAACCCCGACGTTGGAAGACCGCGATCCGATCGTGTTCAAAAGCAGCTATGATGTGCCGGAAAACGCACCAAAGTGGGATTTCACGGACGGGACGGAGGATTGGAAGAGTGGTCTGGAATTGAGAGCCGCAGACGGCGTGCTGTCCGCTCCGAAAAATTCCAATGCCGATCCGTATGTCATCCATAACGTGAATTTTGACGCGGACGCTTACGATATGCTGGTTGTCGGCGTGAAATTCAGCGAGTTGTTAAGAAAAACTACCGGCTATCTCTATTTTGCTACGGATACGGAAAAATCCATTTCAGCCGATAAAATGATTTCTGCAACATATCGCTGCCCGAAAAACGCACAGCCCGGCGATACCGTCGAAATCGTTTTCTATCTGCATGAGCATGCCAAATTCACCGGTACGATAACCATGCTCCGCTTTGATCCGTTCAACGATTATCCAGCCTTTGAGGTTGACTACATCTATCTGGCAAATGGCAAAACGGATACTTCCGGAGAGACCGATCAAACGCATACAGTTCACCGGGGCAGCTATACCGAGATTTATGATTCCAATCATAACGAATTCAATACCGACGGTTATGACGAGGGGTGGAAATCCTCCCGTGCCATAACGGTTGAAAACGGTTACTTGAAGATTGCTGGCGGCACGGTTGACCCGTATATCATCAAAGGCGTTTCGTTTGCCGCGGATAAATACGACGTGATCGTCTGCGGCGTCAAATATGCCGAACATTTAAAAAACAAGACCGGGTATTTATATTTTACGACAAGCGAAAGCTCCTCACTTGGGGAAGATAAGGTGATTTCTGCCAAATACATCATTTCCGAAAACGCGAAAGAGGGCGATACGGTGGAGATTGTTTTCCAGCTTGCCTATCATCCGAAATTCACCGGTACGATCAAGCAGATCCGCTTTGATCCCTTTAACGATCTTCCTGAATCCGAAATCGATTACATCCGTTGTTGCACGGACTACAACGCGGCGCTGTAATAAATAAAAATAAAGGAAAGGATGAACCCCATGAAACACTCGCGCATTTCCATATTGTTTGCGGCTCTTGCCGCCGTGCTCACCGTTCAGAGCAGCGCTCTTACGCTTGAAACGGTGCAACCCCTGTCAGAGGACAGTGCTGTTCCCGAAGAAGCCATTTTGGCGGCAACTGAAACCGCGCAAAAGCCGGGCTTAAACTATATCACCGGAACAACCGAAGCGGAGGGATTTGAAAGCTGTACCAAGACGGTCAATAATCCGTCAGCGGTCGCTCCGTGGAAAGACATGTTTGGATATGGTTTGGCAAACGGAGCCATAAAACTATCCTATATCAGTTCTTTTGCCACCGCAAAGGCAAATACGATCTCTGCTTATCCAGACGGCGTTGCCGGAAACGATTCCGAATGGGCTTGGTATGACGTCGTTTCGCAATCGGCTGCCAGCCAAGGCAATCACCGGTTTGTCGTCAAGGGAAATTTTGAAAACGGCCGTAAGTATTGGTTTGCATTCGATTATTATACCAATATGTTTGATACGCTTGGTGCAGACACCGGATTCAACTATTATGTAACGCAGACCGGAAAGTCGGCTGCTACATGGACTTCGGTCAAGTCTGCGGTGTCCGCAAAAAAATGGTTTTCCTGCTCGCAAAAAGAATATCTGTACAGCGGTACGGACGGCGGAACGGTGACCTTGCAGACGCAGACCTATCATCCGGGAAAGACCGCGGCGTTTTGGTATGACAACATCATGGTTATGCCGTATTACAAGATCAACTATGTCACAAGCGCCGGAACAACCACGGAACAGGTCTTGTTTGCAGATGCGGATAAAACGCAGATCTTAACGGAATACACGCCCAGATCCGACAACTATCCATTCCCGATAAACGGTATGGCCTGTATCGGTTGGAGTACGCAGGAGAATGCGGCCGAAGCGATGACGGTTATTCCTCTTGAAAATTCCGATATTACGCTGTATCCGGTTTATGAAACGACCGACAAGCAATTTGTTGCACCCAAAAAAGTTGTAAGCGCATCGTCGGAAGATACCGTTTGGGTATATCTGCCGAATTACGCGGATGACATGGATTATATCTGTGACGCGGGCGTCACGGACGTTGTTGTGACGCAGGATGACGACGGAGCGTTTCACTTTGTTCCGAACGGAATGCCGGGCGAAGTTACCTTTACGGCGGAAAAGGACGGCGAAACGGTTGAAACGCTGACCGTGCAGCTGCTTGGCGGCAATAAATGGCGTCCGGGTCTCGATCTTGCTACCGGTACAGAAAAAACGTTTGACTTTGACGGATATACAAATACAGAGATTGGCTATGCTTATGATATTACCAATTTCACCGTTAATTCCGATGAAGAAAACACCTTTGTTACGGCCGACCGAACTTACAGATATCTGAGACCGAAAACCACTTTTGAGCTTGAAACGGAGCGCCCCTTGCTGTTTGATTACCAGCACAAAGGCGAGATGAGCATTCACTTCATCGTCATGAATGGTGAAACCGTAAGCTATAATATGGGAAATACGACAAGCGAGAAATGGGCACGTGTAAACTTTATGCACAAAGCAAGCGGCAAGGCCGCCTCTCTCTCCTCGATAACATCCCTTGGTATCGGTGGGCAGAGTTCGTCCCCGTTCTATTCGTTTGACAGTATACGAATCGTCCCGTCCTATAAGATCACCTATGTGTCTACGGACGGTGAGAAATCCGCAGAATATGTTCTCTGTGATAAGAACATGAATATTCTGCACGAATATACGCTTGATCTTACCAAACTCGGCACGCCCTGCTATTCGCTTACGAAAGACGGCAAACTTCTTTCGGCAGATACGCCGATCCGGTTAAACAACGAGGATGTTACCGTCTATGCCCGTGAGGCAGAGGTTGCGCTTGAAATGGATGACACCCTGTCGGTGCGCGATGCCGCTCCGGCCGGAATCCGGTTTAAGACTCTGATTACTAAGAACAGCGAAAATCTTTCCGAAATCGGTTTTATGGCAACGCGCGCAGTTTATTACAACCAATACTTTGCCGATGACAAAGGCGGTTTCACCTTGGCTAACAAGGAAACGCAAAACGGAAAAAGATGTGTTGTCGTAAATCGTTCAGGCGATGAAATAGCAAGCTTTATTACTCCGGATCCGGGAAAGTCTCCCTATTTCAGTGCGGTTGTAACGGGTGTTCCGATGGAAAGTACACACTTGCAGGAAGAACTTTATCTGCGTTCGTATGCCAAATGCGGAGGTGTGACGTATTACAGCGGCATCAAGCATATGAGCATATACAGCGCGGCTAAACAATTGGTTGAAACCGAGGGATATAAAGATAATGCCTATCTCAAAGGCATTATAGAAAAATGTGAGCCGGCAAACGGTTGACAGAAAAGAGGAATATACAATGAAATGTTATGACTCGCCCGTAATGGATATACAATAAGACATCTCAGATATTCTCATGACAAGTGAGATGAGTGCAGATATGAAAGGCCTGTATGACGGCTATTACAATGACGACGGCGATTGGGTTGAATACGAATAACCATACGGCCTACTAAAACAGCGTGTTTTTCTAACTCTCCTTTTGCCCCGTTCGCCGGATTTCCGGCGGACGGGGTTTTATCTGTGCAAGGCAGTTCGACTTTGACATTACTTTTTGCGAAAAGTAACCAGAGAGGCACTTGGGGAATGTCTTTGTTTTCCGAAAAGCCTGGAAAGAGTTTTTAAGGGAACTTTTCCGAAATAAGAAAATTCCCACTAAGAGCTTCTTTCTTATTCTTTCACATCGTCGCCAAGAGCCTCCTTGGCCGGAACAAGCACTGCCTGCTCATAGCAGGCAAACATGCTGTCAAGCGACTTCTTGTCCGGCTTTTTCGTAAACAGGCTGACAACCGGAACCAGGATAAGCCCGGCAACCATAGCAAATGCACCGCAGTTGATCGGCGATTGCAGAATAACCGGAAATGCGCTCCGGAAAAGCATGTTGAGCGTCATAATGCCGACTCCGAAAATAAAACATACCCAAACCGAAACTTTCGAGATGTTTTTGGAGTAGAGACCGTATAAAAACGGCGCAAGAAACGCACCGGCGAGCGCTCCCCAGGAAATTCCCATGAGCTGGGCAATAAACGAAACGCTGCTGTTGTACTGAACAATGGCAATGATTGCCGAAATGGCAATGAATACCACGACAAACACACGCATGACAAAAACTTGCTTTTTTTCGGACATGTGCTTGACCAGATTATCCTTGATAAAATCAATGGTAAGCGTTGAGCTGGACGCTAAAACAAGTGAAGAAAGTGTAGACATGGAGGCTGAAAGTACCAATATGACGACAATTCCGATCAAAATATCCGGCAAATTTTCAAGCATTGCCGGGACAACCGCGTCATAGCCGCCGACCGGCAGTCCGTTTTCACCGACTGCAACGCCGGAAATGCGCCCGAAACCGCCTAAAAAGTAGCAACCGCCTGCCACGATAAGTGCAAACAGCGTTGAAATGACCGTGCCTTTGTGAATGGACTTCTCGCTCTTGATAGCATAAAACTTCTGCACCATCTGCGGAAGTCCCCATGTGCCGAGAGACGTGAGAATGACAACGCAGAGCAGTCCGAACGGATCAGGCCCGAAGAAAGAAACGAATACACCGGGCATTGTGCTTGCCGCCGGATCATTGACGTTGGCAAGCTCATTTAACGACGCCATAAAGCCGCCATGTCCGGAAAGTACGGCCGCAATGACCGCCACAATGCCGCCCAGCATGATAAGACCTTGAATGAAATCATTGATAGCTGTCGCCATGTAGCCGCCGGCAATAACATATATGCCGGTCAAAGCCGCCATGACGATAACGCAGACCGAATAATCAATGTTGAACGCCATGCCGAATAATCTGGAAAGACCGTTGTAAAGCGACGCCGTGTAGGGAACAAGAAAGACGAATACAATGACCGAAGCGCCGATCTTCAAGGCGCGGCTGTCGAAACGTTTGCCGAAAAACTCCGGCATGGTGGAGGTGTCAAGGTGCTGGGACATAAGCCGTGTGCGGCGACCTAAGATGACCCAGGCGAGAAGCGAACCGATCAGCGCATTGCCGATACCGATCCAGGTCGAGGCAATGCCGAACTTCCAGCCGAACTGACCGGCATAGCCGATAAAGATAACTGCGGAGAAGTAGCTGGTTCCGTAAGCGAACGCCGTAAGCCACGGACCGACCGAACGGCCGCCGAGTACAAAGCCGCCGACGTTTGTCGCGTGTTTGCGGCAGTACAGTCCGACTCCGAGCATAATGCCGAAGAACACGATCAAAAGAGAAATTTTCCATACCATTTTTCATCATTCCTTTCCTTATATCTTATGGCACAAAGGAAAAACGGTATAAAAAAGTCCTCTGTGCTTTTTGCACAGAGGACGAACTTGTCGTGGTACCACCTCATATTTATCCGCTTTTCACAAAGCGAACCTCGTCGAGTACGGATGAAAACTATCTTATACTCTGCCGCTGTAACGTGCGGATACGGCACAGCCTACCGGAACGGAAAACGTTCTTTGGGTGCGCGGCTCTCGAAATGTATTTCAAAGGTTCTTCTTTTGTGCCTTGCACCGTCCGGCACTTCTCTGTAAAGATAAACGCTTCTACTTCTTTTCGGTCAACGCCTTTAAAGTGATAACAGTATAGCACGCAGCAGTTGCTTTTTCTGCATGAAAGCGACAATTTAATTGGAATTTTAAATGACAAATTTGTCGTAAATCGTCTTAATGGATTCTTCAAAGTCGGCATTGTCCACTCCGACAATGATATTTAACTCACTGGAACCCTGATCGATCATGCGGATGTTGATGTCTTTTTCGGCTAACGCCATAAAGACGGAAGCAGCCGTACCTTTGGCGTTTTTCATGCCGCGGCCCACAACGGCGATGAGGGCAATATTCTTTTCGATGCTGATGCTGTCGGGCGTGGTAGCTTCCATTAAATCGGAGATGATAACGTCCTCACATCCCTCCAATTCATGCTCGTTGACAATGACGCTCATGGTGTCGATGCCGCTGGGCAGATGCTCAAAATTCATGCCGTTCTTTTCGAGAACCTGCAAGAGCTTGCGGCCGAAACCGATTTCTTCGTTCATCATGTCTTTTTCAAGCGTCAGAACCGTAAAGCCTTTTTTGCCGGCAATACCGGTCAAAATGCTGACCGGGTTGGCCTTGTCCGTATGCGTGACAATGAGAGTGCCGTCGTCGTCCGGTGCATTGGTGTTCTTGATATGAATCGGGATCCCTGCCTTTTTGACCGGGAAGATCGCATCCTCATGCAAAACCGTCGCACCCATGTAAGAAAGCTCGCGCAGTTCGCGGTAGGTGATGATAGAAATGCTTTTCGGATTCGGAACAATGCGCGGATCGGCAATCATGAAACCGGATACATCCGTCCAGTTTTCGTATTCGTCCGCTCCGGCCGCTCTTGCCACAATGGCGCCCGTTACATCCGAGCCGCCGCGTGAAAAAGTTTTAATGGTGTCGTTGGGCATAATGCCGTAGAATCCCGGAATGACGGCATAGTCACTCTCCGCAAGTCGTTCGGAAAGAACGGTGTTTGTCTTTTCGGCGTCATACGTGCCGTCGTCCTTGAAGAAAATGACCTCGGCGGCATCGATAAAATCAAAGCCCAGATAATTGGCCATCAGAATGCCATTTAAGTATTCGCCGCGGCTGGCGGCATAGTCTTTGCCGACGCGTGCCAGAAAACTACGCTCAATAACGGCATATTCTTTTTCAAGATTCAGCGAAAGGCCGAGTTCTTGAATGATAGAATCGTAGCGTTCCTTTATTTTAGCAAAAAGCGGAGAGATCTCGCCGCCGCGAATGGTTTCTTCATAGCAGGCGTAGAGCATATCGGTGATCTTGACGTCTTCCTTGTGGCGTTTTCCGGGGGCGGAGGGAACGACATAGCGGCGTGACGGGTCGGCATGGATGATGCTTGCGACTTTTTTGAACTGGTCGGCATTGGCAAGGGAACTGCCGCCAAATTTTGTTACTTTTATCACGGTAAGACCTCTCTTTATACGTTTGTTTGTGCGCTGAAAGACAGCGGGGTATGCCGGAAAAACTGTTTTTGACAACTTTGTATGGTCTATTATATCGGAAAGACGTGCTTTTTGTCAACCGTTTTGGATCGATAAAACGGCGGTTTTACGGGAAAAAGCGCGAAATAAATGTAAATAAAATAATACTTCACAGACAAGACGGCACAAAAGATTTTATTTTTGTCGCTTTTGCCTATCCCGTTTGCTGAAAATGCTTGTAACAATTTTGTAAACATCCTTGACTTTGCACGGATATTGGATATAATATTATGAGAATGATTCTCATTTTAGTTTTTTGATCATGCGGAGTACTTATAAATAATGAATATAAAAAAGAAGAAACGAAAAAATTTCCCGGTTGGTGCAAAACAAATGGCTTTGATGACGGCTCTTTGCCTGTGCGCGTTTATCTTATTTGCCTGCAAAGGCGCGGAAGAACCGGCAAAAGACGGAAAATACCGTGTTTTCTGCACGGTTTTTCCGGTTTACGATTGGTTGAAAAATGTGACGGCGGATACAACTAACATAGAACTGGTGCTTCTTGATACGCATGGAGCGGATCTGCACAGCTATCAGCCGACGGTATCGGATATGCTTTCTCTTGCCGAAAGCGACCTTGTCGTATATGTCGGCGGCGAATCGGACAAATGGGTATCCGACGCAGTCAAAAACGCCGGAACAGATGTGAAAGGCTTATCGCTGTTGGATTTGCTCGGCGACAGGGTAAAAGCCGAAGAGACGGTCGAAGGCATGAAAACGCACACGCATGAATCCCACGAGCAGGAAACGGATGAACCGGAAAACGACGAGCATGTCTGGCTTTCGGTCAAGAACGCCGCGTTTTTGACCGAAAAGCTTACAGCATATTTGTGTGCGGCTGACCGTAACGACGCGAAAGTTCTGCAAGACGCGGCGGAGATGTATGCCGCCCGGTTAGAGGCTCTTGATGAGGCTTTTGGGCAGACGGTAAAAGCGGCGCGGTTATCGTTTTTTCTTGTGGCTGACCGCTTTCCGTTCCGGTATTTAGCCGATGATTACGGTTTAACGTATTATGCGGCGTTTCCGGGATGTTCTGCCGAAAGCGACGCCGGGTTTGACACGGTGATCTTTCTTGCGGACAAAGTGGATGAATACGGTCTTACGCACATTGCTGTGACCGAGAGCACGGACGGTGCGGTGGCGCATGCGGTATTGGAAAATGCCGAAAAAAAGGATGTATCCGTTGTGACGCTGGATTCCATGCAATCGGTTTCCAAGGCGGACAGGGAAAACGGAAAAAACTATATTTCGGTCATGGAAGAAAATCTTGCGGCATTGGGAGCGTTATTGTCTTAGAAACGCTTACGGAGGAAAAATGACTTTATTTTCATGCAAAGATCTGACGCTTGGCTATGACGGCCGGGCGGTGGCGGAAAATTTGAATTTTGAAGTAGAAAAAGGCGACTATTTGTGCGTTATCGGTGAAAACGGTTCGGGCAAAAGCACGCTCATCAAAACGCTGTTGGGATTAAACAAACCGCTTTCGGGGGAGATCAAACGGTCGGAGGCCTTTTCCCCGCGCCGGATCGGTTACATGCCCCAACAGACGCCGGTGCAAAAGGATTTTCCGGCATCGGTACGCGAGGTGGTCTTATCGGGCTTTTTGGGCGGAAAAAAATTTCTCAGTTTTTACAGCCGGAACGACCGTCTGGCGGCCGCGGCGATCATGGAGCGATTAGGCATTGCCTCGCTTGCCGACCGGTGTATCCGGGAGCTTTCGGGCGGTCAACAGCAGAGGACGCTGTTAGCGCGCGCTATGTGTGCGGCCAAAGATGTTTTATTGGTTGATGAACCGTGTGCCGGTCTTGACGAACAAGGCTCGAAAGAGTTGTATGCACTTCTTGACGAACTGCATCGCAAGGACGGAATGACCGTTATCATGGTGACACATGACAAAGAAGCGGCTGAAACTTATGCAGAGAAGATATTGAAACTCGGACATACGAAGAACAGCCGCTTTTACGGTACGCGTGACGAATATCTTGCGGAGTTATCCGCCAAAAACAAAGGCGAAACGGAGGAAAAGACTCATGATTAGGTTAGCACAGTATTTTTCCTATCCGTTTGTGCGGTACGCGTTTTTAGTAGGTATGCTTGTGGCGTTATGCGCCTCGCTCATTGGCGTGATATTGGTGTTGAAACGCTTTTCGTTTTTGGGAGACGGATTGTCGCATTTTGCGTTCGGGGTGATTGCGGCGGCATCGGTAGCAGGGCTTACCGACAGCATGCTTGTGACGCTTCCGGTGACAGTTTTATGTGCCATACTTCTTTTACGTGCCGGGCAGAATGCCAAGGTCAAGGGGGACGCGGCTGTGGCGGTAATATCGGTTTCATCGCTTGCGATCGGGTATCTTCTGTTAAATGTGTTCTCGACCTCGGCCAATGTTTCGGGAGATGTATGCGGCGCACTGTTCGGTTCGGCGTCGATGTTGACATTAGGCAAGCGCGATGTGATCTTCTGTGCCGCGTTAGGCGTGGCGACATTGCTCTTTTTTATCTTTTTCCACAACCGGATCTTTACGGTTGCGTTTGATGAGAGCTTTTCCTCGGCGACCGGCACAAGTGCGTCGCTTTTCAACACGGTGACGGCGGTGATGGCGGCGCTTGTGATTGTGCTGGGCATGAAGCTGGTAGGGTCGTTGCTGATTACGGCGCTAATCGTATTTCCGGCGCTGGGCGCAATGCGGTTATTCGGCAGTTTCCGGGCAGTAACGGTCTGTGCCGGGGTGTTTGCACTTGTTGCGTCGCTTGCCGGCTTTTTGGCGTCGCTTGTGTTTTCGACGCCGGTAGGAGCAACCATGGCGGCGGCGGATATTGTATTATATGCCGGATGTGTCGTGCTTGGCCGGATGAAAAAATAGTTTTTGTGTCCGGCTCCCCGGATTGGTCCGGGGAGCCGGGTTACTTTTCGCGGATGCGAAAAGTAAGTAAAAGTGACGTTTTAGCGTTACTTTTTCGCTTGTACGAAAAAGTAACCAAAAAGTACACCAGAGGGTTGCGACCCTCTGGATACCCAGAGTGCGGTTCAAAATTCCGAGCGTGGGGATTACTTATTAAGCCGCAAGTCATGTGGCTATCAAGAATTTTTACGAAAATTTGCAACCTTGTGCAATACAGCTCGGAGTATTTTGAACCGGTGCGAAAGGGTAACTTTACTGCGCAAGGATTTGTAGGTATTTATAAAAAGGCAAGGTTTGATTTGGGTGGACAGTAGGTTATGTGTTTCAGGGAATGGGTAGCTTTGGTGGTAATATGTTTTTGAGAGAACAGGAAGTTGTTATTTGGAAAAACGGATAATTTGGGACAAAATGTGAGAATTTCGGCTTTCTGCACACAAAAGCATTTTTGATAAATATAATAATGCTCATTGGCACACATCATCCTTGTATCACTCCAAGCCGTGGTTTTACTCAAAAACTTCCGTTTAACCCACACGAGTTTTCCTTTTCCACCGCCCCCAATATAACGCGCACTCTACCATTTAACCAAGTGCTTGCGGCGGCAAGCCCCAGCACTAACCGACCTAAATCAAAATCCAGATATTTAGCGATAGTCTCCTTGAAACATGGTCGTCTTGTTCGCGTCCGCTCACAATACTCCCTGTTTCGGCGGTCTCCGACACGCCAAAACTTGCCACCGGCAACTTTTGACGCGTCCGAGCGTCAGATGAAAACTCGCGGCTCGCACCGGTTCAAAACATGGCCGTGCGTTTTGCGGCACTTATAAATTTTCGCAAAAAAATCTTAATGCGCTGAACCTTTCAAATTTTATCTATAATCCCACCGCACGGGTTTTGAACCGTTCCCCGGAGTCCAGAGGGCCGCAGCCCTCGGTCTGCTTTTTGGTTACTTTTTCGTATAAACGAAAAAGTAACATTAAAACCGTCCCTTACTCACTTTTCGCGAAACGAAAAGCACCCAAAACTGTCCCTTAGGGAAATTTTCCGAAAAAAGAAAATTTCCCTAAGAGTCCCTTTCCATGTCTTTCCGAAAAAGAAAGGCAATTCCAAAGTGCCTCTTTGGTTACTTTTCGCAAAAGTTACACGGCTCCCACAGCCGCCCCTCCCGGGGCGGCAAACTCACGCTTGCGCGTGAGCCTATGTAGGCGGCAAAGCCGCCCTTTAAACGAAAACAGCGCTTTTGCGCTGTTTTCGTTTAAATTTGCTAAATTTGCAAATTACCATAGACAAACGGCGCTTTCTGTGGTATAATACATTGAATTATCCTGACAGAAATTGGGAGGACAAGCCATGAGCCGTCCGATAGGCGAATATTTTACCATAGCCGCCGCACTTTTCCGCGGCCTGTTTGCACGTTTGAAACTCGATTCCTGCGGCGCACTGCTCCGCGTCGATAAAAAAGTCCGGATCATCCACCGTAATTGCGAAATAAAACTCGGCAGGAAAGTCAATCTCCATGCCGGTGTGAAGTTAAGCGGTCTCGGAAATGCCGGAAAGCGTTCCGAACTTATTATCGGCAACGGCGTTGCGGTGGGAGACCGGACAGAAATTCATGCCGGAAATTCCGTAAAAATCGGTGATGGAACGTTGATTGCATGGGATTGCTGCATCATGGACCGTGATTACCATAAATTTGAATCCGAAACCGAAGTTACTCGTCCGGTCGATATCGGAAAACATGTCTGGATCGGATGCAATGTTTTGATTTTAAAGGGCGTGACGGTCGGGGACGGCGCGGTTATCGCGGCCGGAAGCGTTGTGACAAAAGATGTGCCGGCGGCGGCTCTTGCCGGCGGAAATCCGGCGCGGATCTTAAAAGAAAACGTAACTTGGAGTGAATAAAAACTTGTCTGAAACGACTGCCAAAAAAGGCATGGCCGGCACAGTCAGCTATGTCATGATCATTATGATCTTATCCCGTCTGCTGTCGCTTGTTTCCACACAGATCTATATGTCCTTTTTCGGAGTAGACAGTTTTTTGAATATCTACTCCTATGCCATTACTATCCCGAACACCATTTTCAACTGCTTCGGCACGGCGCTCGGTACGGTTTTTATTCCGATCTATGCCGGGCATTTGGCCAAGGGAGAAGAGAAACAGGCGGCGCGTTTTGCCAACAACATCATAACCATTTCGCTTGCTTTCACCGCCGTTCTTGTGGCGCTCGGCATGGCGCTTTCGCCGGTTTTGCCGCGCTTTACTGCCTTTAAAGAGGGAGAAGCGTATTCATTTGCCGTAAAAGCGCTTATGATCATGATGCCGGTCATGCTGTTTTACGGACTCAACTATATTTTCCAAGGCATTCTGCAATCGCGCGGCAAATATGGTTGGCCGGCGTTTGTGAGTGTTCCCAGCAGTTTGGTTGTCATTCTCTATGTTTTTACGCTTGGCGACACATATGGCATTACGGGACTTCTTATCGCAACGTTTTTCGGACTTTCCTTACAGGCGCTTATTCTGATTCCGCCAGCCTTTGCCGCCGGTTTCCGGTATAAGCCGTCGTTTGAGTTGAAGAACCCGGATGTGATAAGCGCCGGGAAAATGACGCTGCCGGTCTTGCTTGGCGTGGCGGCTTATCAGTTAAATATGTTCTTCAACACCACCATGATTGCCAATTTTGACGGCATGGTCACGCTTTTGAACTATGTGCAGAACATCGTTATCTACATGGTTCTTGCCTTTATCTATTCGGTGACGGCAGTCGTATATCCGAAACTGACGGCCAGTTTTACACGAGGCGACATGGACGATTACAAAACGACGCTTTCGGGTGTGCTGGAAAGCACGGCGGCTCTTCTCATCCCGATCACGTTCGGGTTTATTACGGTACGCCGTCCGCTGCTTGAACTGATTGCCAACTACGGAAAAATCACGCAGACGGATATTGACCGCGCCAGCCTTCTTATCGTGATGTATTCAATCGGTATTTTAGGCGTGGGACTCAAAGAGATTCTTGACCGCGCGTTCTATGCGGCTAAGAACACGGCGCTCCCGGCTGTGAACGGATTTATCATCATGGCGGTCAATGTGACGTTAAGTTTGATTCTGACAAAGTTTATCGGGCCGTATGGGATACCGCTTGCCTATTCGACAGCGTCGTTGGTGGGGCTTTGCGTGCTTCTTACACTGCTGCGCCGGAAGATCGGCGCTTTTGCGAAGGGACTTGGCACAACGCTCGTAAAGTGCCTTATCGCGGCCTTGGTTATGGCGTGTGCGGTGTTTGCGGTGAACGCCGGGCTTGACGCGGCGTTTGCGTCGGATTCGGTGTTTGTGCGGCTTGTGAAATTAGCGGTTCCGGCATGCGTCGGAGTTTTGGTTTACGGTGTCATGGTGCTTCTACTCCGGGTGAACGCCGTGAAGCCGGTTTTGGAAAAAGCAAAAAGCATCCTCAGACGCGGTGCTTAGGCGAGAGGTGGAAAAAATGAAAAAGGCCCTGCGTGCCATCGGATATGTTTTGTATTATTTTATCGCGCGGCATCTTCCGTGTTCCGGATTGCCGTACAGCCTTGGCGCCAAGCACATCCGGCGGTTTTGCGCGAAATGTATGCTCGATAAATGCGGAAAGAATGTGAATATCGAACACGGCGCTTTTTTGGCTTCGGGAAACGGGATTGAGATCGGAAACAGTTCAGGCATCGGCCTGAACTGCCGGGTGGCAGGTCCTCTTTCCATCGGGGACGACGTGATGATGGCGCCGAATGTAACGATCGTGACGCAGAATCACGAAACGTGCGACCTTTCGCGCCCCATGCGTTTACAGACAGCGCCCAAGAAAAAGGTGACGATCGGAAACGATGTGTGGATCGGCACAAACGTGGTCATTATGCCGGGGATTACAGTCGGAAACGGCGTTATCATAGGAGCCGGTGCTGTGGTGACAAAGGATGTGCCGGATTATGCAGTGGTTGGAGGAATTCCGGCCAAAATCATCAAGTTCCGCAACGCCTGACGAATTGTGCGGCGTTTTATAAAAACGGATCTTAACGGATTCAAAAACGGGAGAGGGGACAGACTTCTTTGCGAATTTTATATTTAATCAATTTTGCCGGTAAAGCCGGTACGGAAAAATATGTCTATAACTTAGTCAAACGCTTTAACAAAACGGAGACGGAGTGTTATTTTGCCTTTAACGAGGGCGGTCCGTTAGCGGAACAGATGGACGATCTTGGTGTGCCGTGCTTTCAGATAGAAATGAAAAGCCCGTTTGATTTCAAAGCAGCACGGAGACTTGCGGCTATCTGCAAGGCCAACAAGATCGATATCATCCATTCGCACTATCCGCGCGAAAATTATATTGCGATTTTGGCGCATATGCTCTACCCCAAGGTCAAAGCGTTATATACCTGTCATTTGACTTTGAAAACCGGAATTTCCTGGTGGTTCACCAACAAGCTTATGACGCCGCACGATGCCAAGATCATTGCCGTCTGCAATAACGCCAAGGAACTTTTGGTATCCAATGGAGTGAATCCGAAAAAGATCGACGTTATTTTCAACGGAATTCCCGAAACCGAAGTGCCCGCCGACCCGACAGCTGTCCGGCGTGAATTCGGCCTTTCGGACGATACGTTTGTTATATCCATTTTAGCGCGCTATCACATGTCCAAGGGACTTGATTTTTTAGTAGACAGCATTGCGGCGCTCGATAAAAAGATCAAGCGCGATTATGTGCTTCTCATTGCCGGCGACGGAGAGTATTTTGACGCTGTGAAAGAACAGATTGCCCGTCTCGGTCTGGAAAAGCACATCAAACAGCTTGGTTTCCGGAGCGATACCGACAACATCCTTGCCGCGTCGGACGTATATGTCAATTCCTCCAAATGCTATGAGGCGTTAAGCTTTGCCATTCTGGAAGCCATGGCGCGTTCCCTGCCGCTTGTGGTAACGGCCGCCGGAGGAAACGGAGACATTGTCAACGAAAAGACGGATTGCGGCTTTATTGTGCCGTATGGGGACACAGAGGCCTTTGCCGATGCCTTATACCGGTTAAGCGAGGATGAGGCGTTATGCCGCCGGTTTGCCGCAAACGCCAAAAAAGCAACACAGACCACCTTTAACCTCGAAAATGTACTTCAAAAAACACTTGCCGAATACAAGAGCATTGTCGGGGAAGAATAAAAAAGGAAAAAATATCCTTTAAGGCTATACAGACCATATCAGAACAAAGACAGGAGAAAAAATCATGTTTAAAAACGGAAAACTTTTCGGAAAGATCAACATTATCGACTTTCTTGCCATTTTAGCGCTTATCGTTGTGATTGCGGCGGCTGTGGTATTTGTACTTCGTCCCAAGGACGGCGGCGATACGCTTATCATGAAATTCCGCATTGAAGAAGTAGACGGCTTTGTGGCGGAAAAAGTACACGTCGGCGATGAGCTGTACGACGACACCAATTTACAGAACATCGGTATTGTGACGGATGTCGAACTTTCCGATTCCATTTCCTATGGACAGGTCAATGACAACGTTTATACCCTTACGTCCAAAGAAGGCTATTATTCCATGATCATCACCGGCGAGGTCAAGGGACGCAAAACCAAGCTCGGTGCGGAGATTGGCGGCAAGAAGTACGGGGTCGGCCATTCGATGGTGCTTCGTGCAGGCGATGCAAAAATGTACCTTCGCGTCTATGATATCGAAATGAAAGATGAAAACGGCGAAACAAAGAACGACGGCGAAACAAAGAACCTTGTACCGGTGAAGATCACATTCTACACCGAAGAAACGCCGGACTTTGTTGCCGAAAACATCAAGATCGGCGACAAAGTCGTGGATGCGGCACGACGCAGTACGGCGCTTGGTACGGTAGATACGGTCGAGACCGGCGAGGCGATTGTTTTTGCCGAGACGGAAAGCGGACTTTTGGAATATGCAAAGCCGGGTTATGTCAGCCTGACCTTTACGACGACGGCAGACGCGGAAGTGGTGGACGGCGGCGTCAAGATCGGCGAGCGCGTTTACAGCGTTGGCGATGAGATCGACATGCGTGCCGGTTCTTCTCGTTTGACTGTGCTTGTCCGTTCCATCGGTTAACGGCTTGACGGATAAAGGTGAAAACTATGACGGAAAGCAGTAAGCTATGCGCCTTTTTAGGCAGTGCGGCAAAAGCTGTTTCGGAAACGTTTGTCAAAAGCGGCCTGTATGCGGTTTTGCTTGCCATTGTGAACTTTTTTGCCGATTCTTATGCAGCAAGCGGACTTCGCAAAATCCTTGTCGGCAAGGGCGACATCGAGCGTTTTGCGCCGGATTCGGCGTTTTATAAAGGGCTTGGCGGCATAGCCGGCGGCATGATCGGCTTTTTTGCCGGTATCTGCCGGGCGCTTCGCACAGGCGTCAAGGACAGTGCGGCGGTCAAATTATTCTATGCGGTTTTCGGCGGTTCGTATCACGAAAGATATTTGTATTTTGTATCGTTTGTCTGTGTATTTATCTTTGTGATACCGCACAACTTCTGGTCGAACACGTTTGGACTATTGTTTGCCGCGCTGTTATTCGGTTTATATATTCTAGCGGTATCCGGGGAAAAGCTGCGTCCGGGCACGAACTTCAACGCGGTATGGTTTTCCATGCTGATGTTTGGTCTGTCGCTTTTGGCAAGCTGTTTTATCAGCTACAACCGCGCTGACAGCGTGCGCGTTCTCATGTTCTTTATCACGTCGTTCATGCTGTGCATGGTGTTATATGCCTCGCTCCGCGCGGCGCGTGATTTTGACATTATCGGCGGATTTATGTATGCTTCGCTCATTTTCACATCGCTTATTGCGTTTGCACAGCGCATTATGGGTGTGGAGGCAGATGCGTCGTTAACCGACCTGACGCTCAACAAAGACATGCCGGGGCGCGTTTTCTCGACGCTTGGAAATCCGAACAACTATGCGGAATTTCTGGTTCTTTTCATGCCGTTTGCGTTTGCGTTTGCGCTTTCGCGCGCCAAGGGGACAGTTATACGCCGTGCGCTCATCTGCGGCATGGTATTGCCGCTGGGTGCGATACTTTTGACTTACTCGCGTTCGGGCTGGATCGCACTTGCGATTGCGGCGGCTATCTTTATTATGTTATACGACAAGCGGTTAATTCCGGTGTTTGCGATTCTTGGGGTATGTGCGTTGCCGTTCATTCCGGCGAGCATCTGGAACCGGATACTGACGATCGGCAATTTACAGGATTCTTCCAGTTCGTACCGGGTGGACATCTGGACGGGCTGTCTCCGGATGTTGAAAGAATACTGGTTCACGGGCGTTGGGCTTGGAACAGGCGGTTTTGCGGCCATTTATCCGCGCTATGCGGTTGGTGAGAGCGGTGTTGCGCCGCACTCGCACATGCATTTCATGGAGATGTTGGTAGAGCTTGGCGCATTAGGGTTTATTTCGTATATCAGTCTGACGTTTTGTCTGATTCGCCGTTCGTTTGTGGCGTCGTCGCGAATGACGGATGCCGGGATTCGCAACTATGCGATTGCGGCGGCGGCTTCGATGACGGGAATTGTGCTCATTGGTTGTTTTGAGTACTGTTGGTTTTATCCGCGTGTCATGTTTGCTTTCTTCGTTTGCGCCGGCATTGCCATGGCTGCGGCGAAGCGCCGGAGCAATATTCGCCCGGCGGAGCGCCGGAGCAATATTCGCGGAAAGTTTTCAGAAAAAGGAATGCAGTAGAATTCGCGCCCGGCGGAGCGCCGTGGCAATTTTCGCGGAAAGTTTTAAGAAAAAGGAAAGCAATAGAATTCGCGAAAGGAAGTTTCGCCGCGCGCCGGAACACGGCTTGCGGCTCCGGCGAAGAACTCAAACAATATTCGCGGCATTGGCGGAAATCCGGCTTTTACGGTGAAAATACAGGCGAAACTGGCCGCAGACACAAGAGGAGTAGACGGTATGAAAGTTTTACACATGATCAGCGGCGGCGACACGGGCGGCGCCAAAACGCATGTTTTCGCTTTACTCGGCAAATTAAAGGAACGCGCCGACGTGACGATCGTCTGCTTTATGAAAGGCGTATTCTGGGATGAATTGCAGGATCTTGGAGTGAAATGCGAACTGATTCTGCAAAAGAACCGGTTTGACATGTCGGTGGTCAAGCGGTTACGCGAGATCTGCGACGGCGGAATCGATGTGATCCACTGCCATGGAGCGCGGGCCAACTTTATTGCCGCGGCATTAAGAAAGCATGTGGATATCCCCATGATCACGACGATCCACAGCGACTATCTGTTGGATTTCGACGGCTTTTACCGCAAGTTGGTGTACACGTCCCTCAATGTGTGGGCGCTGAAAAAATTCCGGTATTTTATCGGCGTTTCGGACAATTTCCGCAAGATGCTGATTTCGCGCGGATTTCGTCCCAACGCAGTTTACACCGTTTACAACGGGATGGATTATTCGGGTGAGCCTGCCTATGTTTCCAAAGAGGAATTTGCCGCGCGGATCGGGATTCCCTATGACCCGTCGCTTACGTATGTGGGACTTATCGGGCGGCACGATTATGTCAAAGGACACGATGTTTTCATCAAGGCTATCAAGCCGACGCTTGCCGTATGCCCGAATGTGCGTTTTATCATAGCAGGCGACGGTGAAAACCGGGATTCGCTCGTGGAGTTAGCAAAAAGCGAGGGCGTTTCGGACAAGCTGATTTTTGCCGGTTTTATCAAGGACATTTACAGCTTTATTCATTTTATTGATATCAACACGCTCACTTCGCGCAGTGAGAGCTTTCCGTATGTACTGATGGAGGGCGCACGCTTGTCAAAGCCGACGGTTTGTTCGGCGGTCGGAGGCATTCCCGATTTTGTCATGGACGGCAAGACCGGACTGTTGTTCCCGAATGAGGACAGCGCGGCTTTGGCTGAACGGCTGATTCGCTTGATTCAGAATAAGCCGTTTGCCGAAAAATACGGAAAAGCGCTCCACGAATTGGCGCTTGCAAAATTTTCCGATAC
Source organism: uncultured Eubacteriales bacterium (assembly GCA_934479825.1). GTDB lineage: Bacteria > Bacillota > Clostridia > Oscillospirales > CAG-382 > UMGS882. The sequence continues at coordinate 6,619 of CAKSOW010000003.1, read as the reverse complement.
GGCGCTTGCCGAAAAGCATATGGAGATATATCGGGCGGTATTGCGCGATTTTCGCGAGAAAAAGAAATACGATGTGGTTTTATCCGGCTATTATGGTTTCGGAAACAGCGGCGACGACGCGCTGTTATATGCCATAACCGACAGTTTGCGCGAGGTTATACCGGATGTGCGCGTATGTGTGCTTTCGGCACGCGCGCGGGAAATGCGGAAAGTATATGGAGTGGACTGTGTGGCGCGGTTCAATCCGTTTACCGCGCAAAAGGCGTTGGGAAACACGAAAATGCTCATTTCCGGCGGCGGCAGTCTAATTCAGGATGTGACCAGCTCCAAATCGCTTTTGTATTATTTAACGGTTATGCGCTATGCGGCGCGCCGCGGCGATAAAGTTTATGTATATGCAAACGGAATCGGGCCGTTAAAAGAGAAAAATTATAAGCGTGTGGCAAAAGCGCTTGAAGTGGTGGATCGGATCACTTTACGCGATCCGGCGTCGCTTGACGAACTGAAAAAGATCGGTGTGACCGACAAAAAGGCGCTTGTTACGGCAGACCCTGTGCTTTTGGTAGAAGGCACGCCGCGTGAAGCTTTGGTTTCGCTTTTCCGTGAAAACGGATTGCCAGAGAAAGGACGCTTGTTTGCGGTATCGGTGCGCGATTGGCCGAAAAGCGATGCGGATTTTGTGCGCAAGATTGCCGGAATCTGTGACTATGCCGCACAAAAATACGGACTTGTGCCGCTGTTTTTACCTATGCGTTACTCAAACGACCTGCCGGTTTCCGAACAGATCCTGTCACATCTTTCGGCAAAGGGCTATATTTTGAAGAAACCGGTCGGGGTAAAGGACATGATCGGACTTGTGGGATGTTCCGAGGCGGTTCTCGGCATGCGTCTGCACACGCTCATTTACGCCGCAGATGCGTCTGTTCCGGCTCTCGGTCTGGTTTATGACAAGAAAGTATCAGCATTTCTCGATTATATCGGGGAAAAGAGACGCTTGGAGACGGAAAATATTGATGTAGACGCGGCATGTCGGTATTTGGATGAAATTATGGAAAACCCGGAGGAGATCCGCTTGGCGCTTACCGGCAAGAAAGCGCAGCTTGTCTCACTTGCAAAGGAAAATGCGGTGATTGCGGCCGGGCTTTTGAAAGAATATGACGCCTCCCATGCCCCGAAAGCACGAACATAAGACACGAACATAAGAAATCTTACGCGAGGCCGTGTGGGAAAGCAGAGAGAAATATGAAATTGACAAAAAAAGCCTTTGCAAAAATCAATCTGACATTGGAAATTCTCGGTAAACGCCGCGGCGACGGTTTTCACGACATTGCGTCGGTCATGATGAAAACGCCGGAACTGTATGACGAGGTGAGCATCGAAGTTTATCCCGAAACGGAAACAGCCGGGAAAGTGAATTTCTTTTGCGACAAAAATGTTTGCGAGCCGGAGAAAAACTTAGCCTGCCGCGCGGCAAAGCTTTATTTTGACGCGGCGCAGAAAGAAACGGGCAAAAAACTGCCGTCTATCTTAGTAGCGTTACAGAAACATATTCCGTCCGGCGCCGGGCTTGCCGGAGGAAGTGCGGATGCGGCGGCGGTGTTGAACGGCTTGGATGAGCTTTTCGGCGTTCTAAGCCGGAAAGAATTGTTTGAGATCGCGTTGTCGCTCGGCAGCGATATTCCGTTTTGCTTAGCCGATTGCGATGCGGCGCTGTGCACCGGACGCGGCGAGATCATTGAACCGCTTCCCAAACCGGAAAACGTGCGCGTAAAAATCCGTTTTCCGAAAACGCCGCTTTCCACCTCCGGAATTTATGCCGAATATGACCGTTTTCACGGCGATGATTATACCAAAAACAGAAGTTTTGCCATGGCAGAGGCGTTGAAACGAAAAGCAAAGTTAGAAGAATTTGCCGTTCTTATGTGCAATGATTTTCAAGAACTTTGCGAAAAGCGCTGCCCGGAAATCACGGAAATATGCGAAAAGCTGAAAAGCGAGGGCGCGTATGCGCAAATGTCCGGCAGCGGTTCGGCTGTTTTCGGACTTTGGAATGAAAATTAGCAATATCGGGTCAAAAATCCGCAAGATTGTCCTTGACTTTTGCGGCGTTTTGTTGTATGATACACATAGGAAAGATGTGGAATTGTCTATATTTTATGCTGTCTGCAAAAAAGACTTTCTTGCAGTCAAAAAGGAGGATCACCATGAGTGATATTTTAAGAATCGGCATTATCGGCTGCGGCGGTATTGCCAACGGCAAACATATGCCGGCTTTGAAGCAGATGAAAGATGTCGAAATGGTTGCTTTCTGCGATATTATTGAAGAAAGAGCTGTTAAGGCTGCCAAAGATTACGGCACGCCCGACGCCAAGGTTTATGTGGACTACAAGGAGCTTTTAAAGGACAAGAGCATTGATGTGGTTCACGTCTGCACCCCGAACAGAGAACACAGCTTCATTACGATCGACGCGCTTGAAGCAGGCAAGCATGTTATGTGCGAAAAGCCGATGGCAAAGACATATGCCGAAGCAAAAGCTATGCTTGACGCGGCAAAACGCACCGGCAAAAAGCTGACCATCGGTTATCAGAACCGTCAGACACCGCAGGCTTTATATGTCAAGCAGGCTTGCAAAGACGGCGTTCTCGGCGACATATACTACGGCAACGCTATCGCGCTTCGCCGCAGAGCCGTTCCGACCTGGGGCGTATTTCTCAACGAAGAAGAACAGGGCGGCGGACCGTTGATTGATATCGGCACGCATGCGCTTGACCTTACGCTCTGGTGCATGGATAACTATAAACCGAAAATGGTAGTCGGCACCAAATACAGAAAGCTTGCCGATCAGACCGAAACGGCAAATGCCTGGGGCGACTGGGATCCCGAAAAGTTTACGGTTGAGGACAGCGCTTTCGGTTTTATCACGATGGAAAACGGCGCGACGATTATTCTTCAATCCAGCTGGGCGCTCAACATTCTGGATGCCGATGAAGCGGCTTTCCGCATCTGCGGCACCAAGGCCGGCGCGGACACCGTACATAACAGCGCACGCATTAACGGCGTAAAGTACGGCAGACAGTATGTGGAACAGCCGACTCTGACAGCCGGCGGCGTTGCTTTCTATGACGGAGCAAATGCTTCGCCTGCTGTATTGGATATGGCACAGTGGATCAATGCGATCCGTACCGATACCGATCCGTGCGTTCTTCCGGAACAGGCGCTTTGCGTGACCCGTATTCTGGAAGCGATCTACGAATCCTCCAAGACCGGAAAACCGGTATATTTCAACGACTAAGATCTGGGAAGGCGCGGACCCTTGTGGTTCTGCGCCTTTTTTTGCATACATCGAAAAGGAGAATGACAATGAAGCTTGGTATTATTGCGTCCTATGAAAAGGAAAAAACGTTTGAAACCGTGAAAAAATTGGGGCTTGACGGTATTGAGTTTACCGTAAATCACAATATCGACAGCCGGAAATTTTTAGACGACATCCCTGAAATCGAAAAAAACATGAAGAAATACGGCCTTCTGACGCTTTCGACCGGCCGTTGGGGTATGAAACGTGTCGATGATGACGGAAAAGTAATTCCGGAGGCGCTGGAACACGATAGAAATGTAATTCTCGGCGCACATAAACTTGGTTGTCCGGTTTTCAACTGCGGCTGCAACTATGCGAAGAATCTGACGCTGAAGCAGAATCTGGAAGTTGCTTACGATTATTTCTCGGCGCTTCTTGACTATGCGGAAGATAAAAATGTAAAGATTGCGGTCTACAACTGCGAATGGGAAAATTTTGTCATTGATCCGACTACCTGGCGCGTGCTTCTTCCGGCTTTGCCGAAACTCGGTATCAAATATGACCCGTCGCACAGCATTGAGCATACGCGCGATTATAAGGAATATTTGCCGGAAATGGCAGAATTCGGCGACCGGTTTTATCATTTTCATGTTAAGGGATCGCTGTTTATCAACGGCGAACACTACGATGATCCGCCGGCCGGCATGGATAGAATCAACTGGGGCGCTGTGTTTGACATTCTCTATACCAAGGATTATAACGGTGCAGTGTGTTATGAGCCGCACTCCAAGTATTGGACGGGCGCAAAGGGACGCTGGGCCATCGACTTTTCGCTGAATTATATAAAGCCGTTTTTTATGCCGGAAGATTATGAGGGAGATATGGCAAGTCCGTATTCGCTTTGACTTTGCCCGACCTTTTTATAAAGGTCGGTTGGCAGACCTTTTCAGAGGGAGTTTAGTCCGGTCGGCACCATGCCCTTACAGGGTTAAGTAAACCACCGACTAAGCCGGCGGTTATGATTGCCTTTCTGACAGAGCAGGTACTGGCAATAAAGTATGACATTATCGTACCCTATGAAAAGGAAAACACGTTTGAAACCGTGAAAAAACTGAGACTTGACGGTATTGCTTGACGACTTGGAATTTTCTTATGAGCCGCGCGATAACCAATGAAACACAAAAAAAGAAAGGCGGACTTCATTATGATGAAAACAAAGCAAATATGGGCGGCGGCCATCGCGTTTTGTATGGTTTTCATGCTTATCCCTATGGCGGCATTTGCCGAAAATCTGTATGAAGGCTCATGCGACAAAAATCTTAAATGGACATATGATGCCGAAAAAAGAACGCTTTTCATAAGTGGTACGGGCGACATGCCGAATTATTATTCGAGCAGTACAGAAGGCTCGCGTGCACCGTGGGTCAATTCTAAAATTAAAGATGAAATCGAAACAGTCGTGCTTTCCGATGGCGTGACAAGCATCGGTGAATATGCTTTTTTTGAATGCACAAGCCTGAAAACCGTAACTATGCCAAACAGTGTAATAAGCATCAACAAGGGTGCATTTTACAAATGTATCGCCTTATTGGATATAACATTCCCGGCAAGTGTGACAAGCATTGGCGATGAAGCGTTTCAGTATTGTACCGGCTTCAAAGAAGTTACCATCCCTGGCAGTGTAAAAAACATCGGCGAAAGCGCGTTTTACGGCTGTTATTATGATGAAATGGATGATGATTACAACATAACTTACAGCGCTGGTTTGGAAAAAGTTACAATTGAAGACGGCGTAGAAACGATTGGAGGATATGCATTTTACAGGTGTAATAAATTAAACGACGTCACACTTCCCGACAGTGTGAAAAGCATTGGCGATAATGCTTTTCAACACACCGGACTTTATAATGACGATTCAAAATGGGAGGTACTGTATATAGGAAACCATCTTATCAAAGCAGACGATTGGGCGTTGAACCTTGGTAAGACAAGTGATTACAGCATAATACCCGGAACAAAAACCATTGCCGATTCTGCTTTTCATGGTTGCAGCAGTCTAAAAAGCATTATCCTCCCCGACAGCGTAACAAGCATCGGGAATCATGCATTTCACAGCTGCACCAGCTTAACATGCATAACAATTCCCAATAGCGTTACAAGTATTGGCGATGAGGCTTTTTATACTTGTTTTGATCTGCAAAGTATAAACGTCGACCCGGACAATCTTGCTTATTGCTCCGAGAACGGCGTTTTATACAATAAAGAAAAAACGGAAATCATACGTTTCCCGAAAGAAAAAACGGAAATCTCGTTTGCAATTCCGGCAAGCGTCACAAAAATTGCCAATGGCGCGTTTGAATACTGCGACGGCTTAACAAGCGTAACGATCCCGGACGGTGTGACAAACATCGGCAATAACGCATTTGAAGATTGCAGCAGCTTGACAAGCATAACAATTCCGGACAATGTGACAAGTGTCGGTAACCGTGCGTTTATGAATTGTTCGAGCCTAACCGGCATAACAATTCCGGACGGTGTGCCGAGCATCGGTGAAAGGACTTTTTCCAAATGTTCCAGCTTAACAAGTATAACCCTTCCGAACAGTGTGTTGATTATCGAAGAGAATGCCTTTAAAGATTGTAAGAAATTGAAACAGGTCAATTATATCGGAAGTGAAGACGATTGGGCTGGGGTAACAGGAACAGGAAAATACGTTTTAACCAATGCGGGAATCCATTATCTCAGCGGCATAAGTGCAAAACATTTCGCTGACGGAAAAATCGTCGTCAAACCGATAAATATAGATACCGGAAAAACCGTTATTCTCGCTCTCTATGATGGCGGCAAATTTATCGAAATGCAGCAATCGAGCGCCTATAACGATGACAACAGAGAAATCATATTCACGCCGACCCAAACCTATACGCGCGCAAAGGTTATGATTTGGGACAGCCTTGGCGGAATGTCGCCTGTATGTGATTTCAAAGTTATAGAATAAATCAGATGACCTGACACCGAACAAAAACGCAAGAACCAAAAATCATGGCACTAAACTGTCGTCTCGCCCTCATAGTCTTCTTGAACCATGGCCGACTTGTTCGCGTCCGCTCACAATACTCCGAGCTGCATGGCACAAGACTGCAATTTTCCGCATAATTTCTTGATAGGCACATAGCTTGTATTTTAGCAAACAACTCCTACGCTCGGAATTTTGAACCGCACTCTGGGTATCCAGAGGGCAGCAGTCCTCTGGTGTACGTTTTGGTTACTTTTTCGTACAAGCGAAAAAGTAACAGAAAAAACGTTCTTTTGGTTGTTTTTGC
>CAKSOW010000002.1 GCA_934479825.1 uncultured Eubacteriales bacterium | reverse complement strand
CTGGCTTTCTCCTTTTGAATCTTTTTACAATTTGCTCTTGCACTTGACTTGAAAATTCAAGTGTACGAAAAAGTAACACATAAAACTTTTTTAGTTACTTTTCGCGGAGACGAAAAGTAAAATTAAAACCGCCCCTTGGGACATTTCAGAAGGCTTGGGGTACACCACAAAAACTCTCCCACAAGAAAAAAGAGCTGATGCATTTGCATCAGCTCTTTGTGTTTGCATGTTACTGCATGTACCCACGATAAAATCAGAGTTACCGCTTATTTGAACTTGCGCTTGCGGGCTGCCTCGGACTTTTTCTTACGCTTTACGCTGGGTTTTTCGTAATGCTCTCTCTTGCGAAGCTCGGTGAGAACACCACTTTTTGCGCACTGTCTCTTGAATCTGCGGAGCGCGCTGTCAAGCGATTCATTATCCTTGATCTTAATTTCTGCCATCTATTTCCCCTCCCTCCGCTTGTGACAAAGAGATTTTTTATACCACACCATATTATACCCCAAAAAGAGGTGAGTTGTCAAGTGGATTCCAAAAAATATTATAAATAAACTGTTAATTTTGAACATGAAGCGGTCTTGCCGGCGCGGAAAAGACCGCTTTCCGCCGATTCAGCGTACAACGAGGTTGACAAGCTTATCCGGAACGGAGATTTCCTTGACGATTGTCTTGCCCTCAAACTGTTTGGCAAAGCGCTCGTCTGCCTTGACGGAGGCAATGGCATCTTCTTTTGATAAGCCGGCGGCAAGCGTAATCGTCCCTTTGAATTTTCCGGAGATCTGAACAGCGACTTCAACCGTGCTGTCGATTGTCTTTGCCGGATCAAATTCCGGCCATTCGGCAAGGGAAGCAAACGATTTTTTACCGCAGGACTCGTGCCACATTTCCTCCGCTAAGTGCGGCGCAAACGGGCAGATTAAACGGATAAAGACGTTCAGTTCGTCCTTGGTCAGCGAACCGTGGTCGTAAATCTCATTGATGAGCGACATCATGGCGGCAATGGCCGTGTTCATTTTGAGCGTTTCAATATCTTCCGTGACCTTCTTTATGGTCTTGTGGAACGAGCTTTCCAATTCAGGCGTTACACCGGTGCCTTTAACCAATTCGGTAAGACCGGCAAAACGCTCCAAGAAGCGTTTGCAGCCCTTGATACTCTGACTCGACCACGGTGCGGATTTCTCGAAATCGCCGATAAACATTTCATATAAACGCATGGTGTCGGCGCCGTATTCCGCAATGATGTCATCGGGATTGACGACATTGCCGCGCGATTTGGACATCTTTTCGCCGTTTTCGCCCAAGATCATGCCGTGCGATGTGCGCTTAGCATAAGGTTCGGGGCAGGAGAGGACGCCGATATCGTATAAGAATTTTGCCCAGAAACGCGAATATAATAAGTGGAGCGTCGTGTGTTCCATACCGCCGTTGTACCAGTCAACCGGCATCCAATAGTCGAGCGCTTCCTTGGATGCAAGCGCTTTATCGTTGTGCGGATCGCAATAGCGGAGGAAATACCATGATGAACCGGCCCATTGCGGCATGGTGTCGGTTTCACGGCGTGCCTTGCCGCCGCATTTCGGGCATTGGCATGCAATCCAGTCGGTAAGCGACGCAAGCGGACTTTCACCGTCCGTGCCGGGCTCATAGGAATCGACCTCAGGCAATGTTAACGGCAGCTGATCTTCGGGAACGGGAACCCATCCGCATTTTTCGCATTCAATAAGCGGAATCGGCTCGCCCCAGTATCTCTGACGGGAGAATACCCAGTCGCGCAGTTTGAAGTTGACTTTGCGTTCACCTTTGCCGTTTTCTGTGAGCCATTCGATGATCTTCTTTTTGGCGTCGGCGACTTCAAGACCGTTCAAAAAATCGGAGTTGACCATTTTCCCGGTTGCCACATCGGTAAAGGCTTCGTTCTGCACATCGCCTCCGGCTACCACTTCAATGATCGGAAGCCTGAATTTCTTGGCAAATTCCCAGTCGCGTGTGTCGTGTGCCGGTACAGCCATAATCGCGCCCGTACCGTAGGTGACGAGAACATAGTCCGAAACATAGATCGGAATTTCTTTGCCGTTTACGGGATTGACCGCGCGAATGCCGACAAGCTCCACACCGGTCTTTTCTTTTCCGGCGGCAAGCTCGGTGCGGTCAAAGTCGCTCTTTTTGGCAGCTTCTGCTTTGTAGGCGTTTACGGCGTCGATATTCTTGATCTGCGAAGCGTATTTTTCAATAAACGGATGCTCGGGCGCAATAACCATGTAGGTCGCACCGAAAAGGGTATCGGGACGTGTGGTGTAAACGCGGAGATTCTCGCCGGTTGTGGTGGCAAAATCAACCTCAGCGCCCTCAGAGCGTCCGATCCAGTTTTTCTGTTGGGTGTTGACGCGGTCGATGAAATCGACAAGCGAAAGATCATCAATCAAGCGTTGGGCATAGGCGGTGATACGGAGCATCCATTGGCTTTTTTCGCGGCGGATAACTTCACTGCCGCAGCGTTCGCAAACGCCGCCGACGACTTCTTCGTTGGCTAACACACACTTGCAGGAGGTGCACCAGTTGACTGCCATTTTTGTCTTATAGGCAAGACCACGCTTGAAGAGCTGAATGAAGATCCACTGCGTCCATTTGTAGTAGCTTTCATCGGTGGTGTTGATCTCGCGCGACCAGTCGAACGAAAGACCGAGCGACATCAGTTGCTTTTTGAAGCGTGCGATGTTGTTGTGAGTCACGATCTTGGGATGAATGCCGGTTTTAATGGCAAAGTTTTCGGTCGGAAGTCCGAAAGCGTCCCAACCCATCGGATACAGAACATTGTAGCCCTGCATACGCTTTTTGCGCGCCACGATATCGAGCGCGGTATACGAGCGCGGATGTCCGACGTGAAGCCCTTGTCCGGAGGGGTAAGGGAATTCCACAAGAGCATAGTATTTGGGGAGCGAATAATCGTTTTTCGCATGGAAAACGCCTTTGTTTTCCCACTCATCCTGCCATTTTTTCTCAATTTCCTTGAATTCGTACTTCATGATGTCTGTCAACCTTATCTAAAAATTTAATAACCAAACTTAATCTTCAATTCTCTCAAACGGAACTTCTTCGCATTCCGCCCAAAGCTTTTCAAGATTGTAGAATTCGCGCATTTTGGGGTCAAAAACGTGCACGATCACGTTTTCATAGTCAAGTAAGATCCATCCGCCCGTGCCGCGTCCCTCGACGTTTACCGGCTTGATGTTTTTATCCACACCGATCTGGTATTCCACTTCATCGGCCAGCGCTTTTACCTGTGTGGAGGAAGTACCACCGGCGATGACGAAATAATCGGCAATGACTGTTTTTTCGGTTACTTTTAAAATTTTGACCTGCTTGGCTTTCTTTTTGTCAAGCAAAGCGGCAATCTCTTCGGCAAGTGTTCTTGCATCCAATTCAGGTGTCATAGTTTCGGAAACTCTCCTTGTTTTCTTGCCGGAAAAACCGGCATTTTCATGCCGCGTTGGCGGCGTTGTATTCTTTTAATAAGTCGTCCATGTCCGAGATGGGCGCCGATCCGGAGGACGTGTCGGGTTCGGTATTTCCGTCGTTTCCGGCAGGTTCAGGCGACTCGGCGCCGGAATCTGCATGATCGGAAGAACCGGCCGATGTCCCATCGTCATCGGGGGTGTGCGCGGAAGAATCGTTATCAGCGGAATCCGGGGTGGCAGGCGGGATATGACCGGAGCCTTGGGAATCAGACGTGTCGGAATTGCCGGATTCCGGTGTATCGGACGAATGCTCAGGCGTATCCGGCGTTTGCTCGGGGGCGGTACTTGCAGAATCGTTGGGAGCGGCATCGTGTGAGCCGGAAGTGGTGCTCTCGTTCTTTGAACTTCCGGCGTTATTTTTTTTTGAGCTGTGCATGAAACCGAGATCCGGCTGTTTATCTTCGATATCGGTAGCCGTGAGCGGATCGCGGCTGGTGTTCTTGGACGTGCCCTGAACCACCAAGAAATGGCTTTCATCCAACGGCTCGTTATACTTGTTCAAATAGGTGTTGATGTTCTCCATGAGAGAGTCCTTGTTGACTAAGTAGTAGGAGACGTTGTTGATATAGGCCGGCGTGCCGGGCATGGTGAGCATAACGACTTTGGAAAGGTCGAGATCCAACGCATTGGTGGCAAAATACAGCGCATCGGAAAGCGTGACGTTAGTGTTGAGGTTGGCGTTGATCTCCTTGACCAAATCGTTGAGCTTGGATATTCCCTCAATGCTCATGAGTTTTTTGATGAACGCCGTCATAAAGATCTTCTGTGCGTCGATACGGGCGATATCCGCGGCAGCATAGCCATAGCGGAAACGGATGAAGCCTTCGGCGTCCTTGCCGTTAAGATGCTGGTTGCCGGCTTTGATGTGAATGTGGAGATCCTGATAGGGGTCATCGTAATTCATATCCTCTTGGACATAAACATCCACACCGCCGATTGCGTTTACAATATTGACGAATCCGTCAAGGTTGACTTGGGCATAGTAGTCGGCGGCAAAACCGTAACAACGGTAAAGAAGCGTGCTTAAATATTTGATGGCAAATTTGAGTTTGATCTTGTATTCCGCGTCGCTCTTGGCATTGCCGGTTGCATCCATATAAGCGGTGAGCGTTTTGCGGTCGATGTCAAGAAACGATTCCTTGCAGATAGCGTCGATTTCCGCATCGGTTTTGCCCGAAGCAAGACCGGTTATGCGTTTCAATTCGGAGGCCGCGAAATTGCCGCCGTGACCGAGAACCGCGTTGATCTTGCAACCGTAGCCGCTTTTGCCGTCAAAATTGGATACGGAAATGGAACCATCGTCGTCAAAAATCAGCTTTTTGGAAACCGTCACATAAGTGTCGCGAGGGATCTGCATGATCGAAACGGATTTTTCCTTGACGTCGTAGGTAGCGAGCATGATAACATCGGACAGCCATTCTTTCCGGTCGCAGCCGACGGCAAGGAAGTTGTAGCGTCCGTCGCGAAGCGTGCTGACTGGCACGGGATTTCCTGTATCATCCACAAGGACGGAATCGTCGGGCTTGAAAATAAAATCGTCGTCCGAAACCGGCTTGTGTATGTATTTGAAATAAGCAAATACAACACCGGCGGCGAGGATGGCTAAAAGGACAAGAGAAACAAGAACAATAAGAACTTTCTTCCAGCCGGCAAGCTTTTTCTTTTCACCGGTTCCCGAAGAAACATGTGCGGCATGTCCTTTCTTGCGTTTCATACGAATCTTGCGGAATTCTTCCGTTGAGCCTTTCTCAAAGTTTGTATTTCTGTCAGACATTGTCGTTCAACCTTTCTTTGTTGCCATGTGTACCGTCAGTCGGTTTTCTTCGCAAGTAATGCGTTCCTTGCTTTGACGGTTTCAAGGTCGATAATGTTCCCTTTCGCCAAAAGATAGGAAAGCGTGTCGTCAAGGCAGAGTAAGCAGGCCTCGTCTAAGATTTCGCCGGCCGCGGTTTTGCCGCGGACGGCAAGTTCCCCATAGTAATAAGCGCGCACTTTCTTGCAGGACTCATGTGTTCTTGACGGTTCGATATAGTCGGCAAGAAACAGAATTTTATCAAAAACGCTCATGTCCTCTTTTCCGGTCGTGTGATTGTATACAGCGGAAAAGACAAGGTCGTCGATACCAAACCGGTCGCGGGCAAGAAATGCTGCCGTGCGGCCGTGAAGTACGGCACAGGACGGATAATTTCCGGGATCGATCTGATAGTTTTTACATAATTCTAATTGCTTTTCAAGCGGCATTTCCTTGGTAATGTCATGAACGAGCGCTGCGGCGCGCAGATCGTTTTTCTGCGAATCGTTTATATTATACACCATATCAAGCGATTCGGCAAGAGCAATCACTTCTTTTTCTACAAAAAAAGTGTGATTTTGTCTTTTTTCGCCAATATACCCGGAAAGGTGCGTCCGTATGCGTTCAATCAGGTTGGGAGCAGCCGGATTTTCTGTGTATTTTTCCATTTTTTCGTGTCAGACCGTTTCTTAATTTTTTCTTAATTCCGTGTTTTCCCCGTTATTTTCATATAACCGGTGTTCATGGGCATAAGCGCGAACGGCCGGGTCAAGCAAAAACGACCCGTTTTGGTCCGCTTCCCGTAACTGCGTGCTGGAAATATCCAAAATCGCGCTGTCCATAACGGTGGAACGCGCTCCATAGCGTTCGTGTAATTCCGCGGCGTAGGCTTGCAAAGCCTTTTTTTCGCCGTTGTGACGTGCTTTGGTGTATAAATGGCAGTTTTGCAAAAGCTCTTTGGCATTTTTCCAGGTTTCAAAACTTAAAAACATGTCGCTGCCGACACAGAGAGCCAACTCTTTTTCCCGGTATTTTTCCAGAAGATACCGCACGGTTTCAAATGTGTAGCTGGTGTCATGCCGAAGAATCTCATAGTCGCTTACCGTGTAATTGACTCCCTCTTCGCCGAGCGGCAGAAAAGCGAGCCGCGTCATGGCAAGACGGTGTTCGGCCGGCACGTTCGACGCGGCTTTATGCGGCGGAATAAACGACGGCATAACGATTAAAAGGTCACAGCCGGAGGCTTGGTAGAATTCTCTTGCAAGAGCGGTGTGTCCTGAATGCGGCGGATTGAAAGAACCGCCGAAAAGTCCGATCTTCATAAAAAGCTACCGCGGCAGTGTAATCTTCCGCTTATCCTTGTCGCGCGCCATGCGGTAAAGGACAATGCGTCTGCCGATGATCTGAACGCTTTGGCAATGCGCTTTTTCGCATAAAACAGCGGCCAATTCCTTAGGTTCGGCGTCGGCATTTTCGAGAAGCGTTATTTTGATAAGCTCGCGCGCTTCAAGCGCGTCGTCGATCTGTTTGATGAAGTTTTCCGAAACGCCGCCTTTGCCGAATTGGAAAATGGGGTCGATGGTGTTGGCAAGAGAGCGCAAATAGGCGCGTTCCTTGGAAGTGAGTGCAGATGCTGACATAAAATTTAACCTCGTAATGTGTATTGTTTTTGGAAATTAAAGAAGCTTTAAAAATTCTTCCCGGATCTGGCGCACCGCATTTGCCCGGTGGCTGACCTTGTTTTTTTCTTCCTCGGTGGCTTCTCCGAATGTTTTGCAATAGGGAACATAGTAAAAGACCGGGTCGTAACCGAAGCCGCCTTTACCGCGGACTTCGCTTGTAATAACACCCTCGCAGGCGCCGGTCACAACTTTTTCCGAACCGTCCGGAGTTACAAGCGCAATCGCGCAGACAAAACGTGCCGTGCGTTCGCCGGAGGGAATGCTTTTCAACTTTTCGAGCAGTTTTTCGACGTTGGCCGCGTCGCTTGCGTTTTCCCCGTCGGCTGACGCATAACGCGCCGAATAGATACCCGGTTCGCCGTCCAGCGCGTCCACACACAGCCCGGAATCGTCCGCAAGAGCCGGAAGCCCGTATAACCGGGCGGCCGTGCGTGCCTTGATAAGTGCGTTTTCGGCAAAGGTCGAACCGTTTTCTTCGATTTCACCGGTAAAGCCCATATCGGACAGCGTCACAAGCGAAAGTCCGTCAAGGGCCAACATTTCGGACAGTTCTTTGACTTTATGCGCGTTTTTGGTTGCAACAACGATTTTCATGAATCTTCGGATTCCTTTCGTTTTTAGTGTTCTTCGTCCGGCGTTTCGCTTTCGTTGAACAGCGCGTTTACAAACTGGGCGCGATCAAACGGCTGTAAATCGTCCATCTGCTCGCCGACGCCGATGAATTTGACGGGGATGCCGAGTTCGCTCTTGACCGAAATGATAACGCCGCCTTTGGCAGTGCCGTCGAGTTTGGTGAGAATGATGCCGGTAATGTCGGCGGCATGGGTGAATTCTTTTGCCTGATTGATGGCGTTCTGACCGGTCACGGCGTCAAGCACCAACAGGTTTTCGCGGGAACAGCCCGGCAGTTCCCGATCGAGTACGCGTGCGATCTTGGCAAGCTCATCCATGAGATTCTTTTTGACGTGAAGCCGGCCGGCCGTATCGACAATCAGAACGTCCGTCCCATGGCTCTTGACATAGTTTGCCGCGTCAAAAACGACAGCGGCAGGGTCAGAACCCTCTGAGTGCTTGATGAGCGGCACGCCGACCCGGTCTGCCCAGATTTCCAGCTGGTCAATGGCGGCGGCGCGGAACGTATCCGCGGCGGCAAGAGCAACGGATTTTCCCTGTTTCTTCAATAAATGCGCGATTTTGGCAATCGAGGTGGTTTTGCCGACGCCGTTGACGCCGATGACAAAAATGACCGACGGTTTAGTGTCAAGTTTCAGCCCCTCGTTTTCGCCGATGATCTCTTCCAGAATGGCGATAAGCTCCAAACGTGCCTCTTCCGGATCTGTCAAGTGTTTTTCCTTTATGTGATCACGCAGAGTGTCGATAATGGTTTCGGTGACATTCACTCCGAGATCCGACGCAATCAGAACCTCTTCCAGCTCTTCTAACATTTCTTCATCGACTTTGGTAAAATGTTTGAAAATGCTGTTTACCTGTCCGAAGATCGATTCTTTGGTTTTGCGTAAACCCTCTTTCAGACGTTCAAAAAATCCCATAGTTGTATTCCTTTCAAAATTGTGCCGGCCTTACAGCTTGACGCCGGTCTTGGATTCCACATCGTCTATATTGACTTTCAAGAAGCTGGATACGCCCTTTTCCTGCATGGTAACGCCATACATGGTGTCGGCCACCTCCATGGTGCCGCGACGGTGCGTAATGATGATAAATTGTGTGTCGGAGTGCTTTTTGACATAAGCGGCAAACCGGTTGACGTTGACATCGTCAAGCGCCGCCTCGATTTCATCGAAAATGTAAAAAGGCGCCGGATTGACTTCCAGAATGGCAAAATACAGCGCAATGGCGGTGAAAGCCTGCTCGCCGCCGGAGAGTAACGAAATGTTCTTGACAGTCTTTCCGGGCGGCTGAATGTTGATTTCAATGCCGGATTCAAGCATGTTTTCAGGGGCGGTGATGACAATTTCCGCACTGCCGCCGCCGAAAAGCTCGGTAAACACACGCTTGAAGCTTGTCCCGATTTTTTCCACCGCCTCGGCAAACATGCGCTTCATGTCGCTTTCTAAGCGCTTGATGATGTTTTCTAAGCTCTTTTTGGCTTCTTCAAGGTCGCTTATCTGTTTGCTCATGAAGTCAAAGCGTTCCTTGGTTTCCTTATATTCTTCCACAGCGCCGACGTTGATATGCCCGAGCGCGCGGATTTTTCCCTTAATGGACGCAAGTTCCTTGTCCGAACCCGGCTCGGGTTTGGGCAGGTTCAGAGAAATCGCCTCGGAATAGGAAAGGGAATATTCCTCAAACAGCTTGGCTGTCAGCGTATCGTATTCGTTGCGGCTGTTTTCGAGAGAGGACGCAAGCCGTGTCATCTGCTCAAAAAAGACTTCTTTGTCGCGCAAAAGACCTTTTTGGTTTTCACGCGCCTTGTTTGCCGCGCTTTCAAGCGATTCGGCTTCTTTCAAGAGCGCGGACAATTCATCTTTCGCCTTTTCGACGGCGGAATTTGCGTCATCCAACGCTTTTTTGCCGCTTTCCATGTCAAAGGCAATGCCGGAAAGACGTTTTTCCAACGCGTCTTTTTCCTCTTTTAAAGCCGCGAGCTTCTTTTGATTTTCATCGCGCTTGTTTTGCAGACTCCGAATGGCGTCCTCGGCGTTTTCCGCGTCTTTTTGAGCGGCAAGCGCTGACAGCTGCGCATCGGCAAGTTCTTTCTTTGTCTGTTCGAGCTTTTCGTAGATCTCGTCAGCCGTTTTGTCAAGTTCGGCGCGTTTGCGTGCCGCGTCTTCGGCTTCAAGTTCGACTTCTGCGCGTTTGGCAGAGAGGGCGGAAAGGCGTTCCCTGATCTTTGCGGAATCGTATTCGTCGAGTTGGGCGTTCATGGCTTTCAAGCGTGCCGAGCAGGCCTCAATATGCTCGGCGTGCAGAGCCATGTCGTTCTGACTGCGGTAAAGGCCGCTTTGCGCATTGGAAAGGTCGTTTTGCAGACTTTCAATGTATTCCGTGCTTTCGGTAATCGCCTGTTCGTTTTCGGCAATCTTTTCGTTCAGCTTTTTGGCGGCGGCCAATGTTTCGGCAATGGTCTTATCAAGAGACGCAATGTCCGACGAACGCGACATCACGCCGGTCTTGAACGCCGCCGAACCGCCCGTATATGAACCGCCGGCGTTGACGACCTGACCGTCCAAGGTGACGACCTTGTAACGAAAACCGTACTTGCGCGCTATGAGCGACGCGTTATCAAGATTGTCGGCAACCACCGTTCTTCCGAGAAGATAGGCGGCTACGCTGTCGTATTTCTTATCGCAGGAGATGAGCGTGCTTGCAATGCCGATATAACCGCGCGCGGAGGAAAGCGTCGGTTCGGAGAGCGTTTTTCCGTTTACCGACGTGAGCGGCAGGAACGTGGCGCGTCCGGCGTGCGTGTCTTTCAAGAAACGAATGGCGGCCTTGGCGCTGTTTTCATCCTCCACAATGATGTTGGAAACAGCCGCCCCCAGCGCGGTTTCAATAGCAGTGACATATTCGCCGTCCACCGTGAGAAGCCGGGAAACGGGCCCGCAGATTCCGGCAAGCTCCCGCGCGTTCATCACAGCCTTGACGCTGCCGGGATAGCCTTCAAGGAGCGCGTCCATTTTGACAAGCGTCTCGCGGCGATGGGTATCGGCCGCATAGGACGCGGCATATTCGTTCTTTTGCCGCAAAAGGCTTTCTTTTTCCGAACGGAGCGCGTCGAGAGCCGCTTTTTCGGCGGCAATATCCTCGTCAAGCTGTTTTTTCTCGGCTTCAAATTCTTTTTTTCGCGTTTCGGCGGCCTCGTGAAATTTATAGGTCTGTTCTAATTCTTCGGTTTGCTTGGTAATCTCCGCCTGCAAAAAGCTTCTGCGCTCAGCTTCGGACTTTTCCGAGTTCATTTCGGCGGCTTCGCGGATTTTCAAATCGGTAAGCCGTTCGCCTATCGCGCGAATGTCGGTATCAGCCTGCCCGAGTGCCGTGTCGATCTCATCGCGCGTTTTTTCGGCTTGCGCGGCATCGGCGCGTAACTGTTCGGTTTTAGCCGTAAGGGAGGCAAGGATGGTACTCTTTTCTTCCTTTTTGGCAAACGCCGCATCAAGCTCGGTTTCGATTTCTTTGGCCGTTTCGGTTTCGGCAAGACGGATTCCGGCAGAAACCTCGTTTTTTCGCTCATTTAAGTGCGAAACATCGTTTTCCGAAAGGGAACGCAGTTTTTCTAACCGGTTCTTTTCTTCTTCCAAATGAGAAATGTCGCGCCGTGTGTTTTCGGCTTTGTTGGTGATAAACTGCTTTTTGTTGAAAATTCCGTCGAGAGCCGCTTCGGAAAGCTCCAATTCGCGCTCTTTTCCGGCATAGTTTTTCTCGGCTTCGGCGTGTTCGTTTTCCAAGCGCCGGGCGGATTGGTCGGCTTTTGAAAGCCGTTCCAACCACAGCGCGACTTCAAGACTTTTCTTTTTTTCGGCAAGTTCCAGATATTTTTTCGCGTTTTCCGCGTCTTTTTCCAGCGGCCCTAAACGCGTGCTGATTTCAGAGGCAATATCGGTAAGACGGACAAGATTTGTGTCAGTCTCAGCCAATTTTTTCTGGGCGTCGTTCTTGCGGTAACGGTATTTGGAAATGCCGGCGGCTTCTTCAAAAATGTGCCGGCGTTCGTCGCTTTTCTGGGAAAGAACTTCGGCAATTTTGCCTTGGCCGATGACCGAATAGCCCTCGCGGCCGATACCGGTGTTGAGAAACAGCTCATAAATATCCTTTAAGCGGCTGGGCTTGTCGTTGATGCGGTATTCGCTGTCGCCCGAACGGAAGAATTTGCGCGTGACCTTGACTTCGGCGGCATCATTCGGAAGTTCGGACGCGGAATTATCGATAATGATGGAAACCTCGCAGAAGCCGGTCTGGGAACGCTTGGCAGTGCCTGCGAAAATAACGTCCTCCATTTTGGAGCCGCGTAAGCTCTTGGGCGACATTTCGCCGAGAACCCACCGGACCGCGTCGGAAATATTCGATTTTCCGCTGCCGTTCGGGCCGACAACGGCGGTAACGCCTTTTTCAAATTCCAGGCGCGTCTTGTCGGGAAACGATTTGAACCCCCGTAGTTCCAATGCTTTTAAATACAAATTGTTTTCATCCTTTATGTTTTCCGTTTTGGCCGGTACGCATCAAGTTCAAGCGAATACGGCGACAGTCTGTCTGACGGCCGGATCTTTATCCGGCGCGCCTCTCCGGGATTTCCGAAAAGCGTTTCGGCAAGCCACAAACGGTTGATTTTCTTTTGTCCCGACACCTTGGATTCCTCGCCGGGCGCACAAAAAATGACGCATTCCTCCGGCTTGTCCGAAAGATTTTGGGACAGCGGTTCCAGCAATCCGGCAAGCAACCGTCTGTAATATTCGCCTTCGATCCGTTCGCCGAGAGCGCTGTGATGGGTGCCGCCGTAAACGTCGGTTCCGGCGCATAGCGCTTCGGTTGCCTGCAAGCCGATCCGGATCGGTTTTACACCATTCTGTATCAACGCTTCCAGCACCGACGCCCCGCGTTTAATGGCCTGTTCTTCATCAAGCGGCGTATATTCGCCGCTTTTAGCCATGCGGCATAGCTCGGTGTTCTCAAATACCACGGTCGGATACAGCCGCGCCGCGTCGCACCCCATAGCGGCTAATTTTTTTGCAGTGCGGACTTCGCTTTCTTCGGTTGAGCCGGGAAGACCGGACATCATCTGACCGACAAGCTCGAACCCATGGGCTTTTACGAGCGCACAGGCGCGTTCGCTGTCTTCGGATGAGTGGCCGCGCAGGGATCTTTTCAACACGCTGTCATCCATGCTCTGGATTCCAAGCTCCACGCTTTTTACGCCGTGAGATTTGAGAATATCGAGAATTTCCTCCGAAATATAGTCCGGACGGGTGGAAAGCCGGATGGAATCCACCTTTCTTTCCTGTACGTATGTATAGGCGTCGCTTAACAGCCGGACCATAAGATTTCGGTCGATTCCGGTGAAACTGCCGCCGAAAAACGCTATCTGAATTTCGCATGGCGGCAAAGTCAGACTTTCAAGCGCCGCATCGATTTCCGGCCGGATGTCGCGCTCCGCTTTTTCATGCATACCCGTAATGGCGCGCTGATTGCAGAAAACGCAGTTGTTCGGACAGCCCTCGTGCGGAATAAAGACCGGAATATTGGCATGCTTTTTCATGCGTCAGTCTTTTACCTCGCCGAACAGGCGAAGAGCCTCTTTGGCCGCCTGCTGCTCGGCTTCGCGCTTGGAGTAGCCGAAACCGCCGCCGATGACGTTGTTGTTTAGCGAAACTTTTACCTCAAAGGTGCGGTTGTGGGAGGGACCGGATTCACTGACTACGGCATATTCGAGAATATCGCCGCGGTTATGTTGGATGAATTTCTGCAAAAGCGTTTTATAATCTTCGGTCGAGCCGCTTTGCATAAGCTTTGCGGCGGCGTCCTTGACAAAGGGCAGAACAAAGCCCTGCGCCTTTTCAAAACCGCCGTCGAGATATACGGCGGCAATGACCGCCTCAAACGCGTCGGAAAGGATGGATTTGCGGTTCCTTCCGCCGGTGTTTTCCTCGCCCCTGCCGAGCATCAGAAGTTCGCCGAGTCCGATATCCTTAGCATAGTCGTACAGCGCGTTTTCACATACCACGCCGGCGCGGATCTTGGTTAGATCCCCCTCAAACAGGTCGTGATTCTCCTTGAACAGGTATACGCTTGCAATGAGGGATAAAACCGAATCGCCTAAGAATTCCAGACGTTCGTTGCAGCGCACATCCACGCCGTGCGCTTTGTTTTCGTTGGAAAAAGAAGAATGCGTGAGCGCGGTTGCAGCCAGATTCTTGTCCGAAAAGGTGTAGCCGATGCGCGTTTCAAGTTCTTTTATCTGATCCTGCACAATACTCACTCCTTGTTAATTTTCCGGTTTTGCCGTCTGTTCAGCGGCAAAGCGCGCAATTTCGTCGATCATGCCGCTTGTCGCATAGTTCTTGGCTTGCAGCACGCAATACGAAATGCTCTTGGCGTTGGAAGAACCGTGCGCTTTGATGACCGGCTTTGCAATGCCTAAAAAGGGCGCGCCGCCGTATTCGGAATAGTCCATATCTTTCTTCAATTTGTCAAGGCTTCCTTTGACAAACAGAGCGCCGACCTTGGAAAGCGCATTGTGATAAAACAGTTTTTTGAGGGTGGATTTGACAAAAATACCGAGTCCCTCGCACATTTTTAAAACAATGTTTCCGGTAAACCCGTCGGCAACCAATACATCCGCATTGCCTTCGGGAATTTCGCGTCCTTCGATGTTGCCGATGAAATTCAAGCTCTTGTCAGCTTTCAACAGCTGATAGGCCTCGCTCTGCAAAGGCGTGCCCTTGTGCTCCTCCGCGCCGTTGTTGATGAGAGCGACCTTAGGACGAGCGATTCCCATGACTTTTTCCATGAACAGACTGCCCATGACGGCAAATAATACCAAATTCTCCGGCGTGCAGTCGGTCTGCGCTCCGGCGTCGGCAAGCATGGTCGGAGAACCGAGAGGAATGATGGCACCTAATGCCGCACGCCGCACGCCTTTGATACGGCGGATCTTCAAGGTCGCGCCGGTCAACAGCGCACCGGTGTTTCCTGCGCTGATGAGCGCGTCTCCCTCACCGTTTTTTAAAAGATCAAGCGCGACTGCCATGGAGCTCTGCGCCTTTTCTTTTGACATAACGTCGCCCGGTGCGTCCTCCATGGTGATATGGGGGCCGCACGCGTTTACAAGACGCGCACCGTCGAGTTTCAGGCCGTTTTTTTCCGCAACAGCGCGGATGGCTGACTCTTCGCCGACTAAAACCGGCGTGACTTCGTATTTGGCAGCGCCGTCCAGCGCGCCTTTTACGATTTCCTCCGGCGCGTTGTCGCCGCTCATGCAGTCGATAATGATATTCATGGTTGTGTTCCTTTCCGTGGGTGTCGGTGGTTATGTGCCTTTGACGCGAACACCGTTATTTGGACTTGCTGTCTTTGGACTTTTTCGGTTTGGCGTTATAGGAACATTCTTTGTTATAGCAGACATAAACGTCCTCTTTGCCGCGCTTTTGCAAGAGCATACCGCCGCAGACCGGGCATTTCTTGTCGGTGGGCGTGTCGCAGGAGGTGAACTTGCACTTCGGATAAGCGGCGCAGCTGTAAAACGTCGTGCGGTTGCGGCCGTGACGGATGACGATCTTCGAGCCGCATAAAGGGCAGGGAATATCGATTTCCTTGGTGATCGGTTTTGTGCCGGTGCACTTCGGATAGGAGGCGCAGGCGTAGAATTTGCCGTACCGGCCGCGGCGAATGACCATGGGCCCGCCGCAGATGTCGCATTTAACATCGTCGGGCGCAGGTGTGACGCTTGCTTCCTTGTCCTCTTTGGTGATGGGATTGCCGTCTTTGTCAAGCGCCTTGGTATTGCGGCATTCCGGATAATTCGGGCAAGCGGCAAACTTGCCGAAACGTCCGCTCTTGACAACCATGCGGCTGCCGCATTTTTCGCAGACTATATCGGTTTCCACAACCGGTAGCTTGTAGTTTTCGCGGTCAATGTTCTTTAACGCGTCGTCAACCTCTTTTTCAAAGTCGGCGTAGAACGGACGCAGTACGTCTAACATCTTCTTTTCGCCGCTTTCCACTTCATCGAGGGATTCCTCCATGTTTGCCGTGAAGCCGTAATCGACGATCTCGGCAAAATTGTCGCACATAAGCTTGGTGGTCAATTCTCCGAGCGGCGTGGGGGCAAGCGTTTTGGCGTCGCGTTCGACATAGCCGCGCTGAATAATGGTGGTAACGGTCGAAGCGAATGTACTCGGACGGCCGAGACCGCGCTCTTCCAGCGCCTTGACGAGCGTACCCTCGGAATAACGCGCCGGGGGCTGTGTGAAGTGCTGTAAGGGCGTTATGCCGGTGCATTCGAGAACATCCCCCTTTTCAACGGCCGGGAGAATGTTGTCTTTTTCGCTGTCGTCGTCGTTCTTTTCGTCCGGTTTGTAGTCGTAAAGCGCCATATAGCCCATAAACCGGATGGTGTAGCCGGAGGAACGGAACGCAACGCCCTCGCATTCGGTGTCAATCGTGACAGTATCGAGAACGGCGGACGCCATCTGACTGGCAAGGAATCTGTCCCAGATCAGTTTATATAATTTATACTGATCGTTTGAAAGATATTCCTTGATGGCCTTGGGCGGATAGTTCATATAGGACGGACGAATGGCTTCATGTGCGTCCTGGGCGCCGTTTCTCGATTTGTAAAAACGGCGTTTTTCGGGATAGTATTCTTTTCCGTAGGTCGTTTTGATATATTCTTCGGCACTGTCGGCAGCACTCTGTGAAATGTGCAGCGAGTCGGTACGCATGTAGGTGATGATACCATGCGAGCCGTCCTTGCCGAGCGAAACGCCTTCATATAGCTCTTGCGCGGTTTTCATGGTCTTGGCGGAAGAAAAGCCGAGACGCTTGTAGGCCTCCTGCTGTAAGGTGGAGGTGATAAAGGGCGGGGCGGGATTTTTGTAGCGGACCGACTTTTTGAGCTCTTTGACAGTGAACGGCTTTCCGGAAATCTTATCTAATACCGCGTCGGCTTTTTCCTTGTTGGAAAGCTCAAATTTGTTGCGTGCGCTTGTGACATATGTCGCTTTAAAGCTCTTTCCGGCTTCGGTTTTCAACATGGCGTCAATTGTCCAGTATTCTTCGGATTTGAACGCACGGATCTCGTTTTCGCGGTCAACAATCAAACGTGTGGCAACCGATTGGACACGCCCGGCAGAAAGACCGCTCTTGATCTTTTTCCAGAGAATCGGACTGAGCTGATAACCAACAATACGGTCAAGAATGCGGCGCGTCTGTTGCGCATCCACTAAATTCATGTCCAGTTTGCCCGGATTCTTGACAGCCGCCTTGACGGCGCTTTCGGTCACTTCGTTGAAACGAATGCGTTTGGCCTTGGTTTCATCCAATCCCAAAACCTGCATAAGATGCCAGGAAATGGCCTCACCCTCACGGTCAGGGTCGGTTGCGAGAAAAACGGTGTCAGCCGCCTTGGCCTCCTTTTTTAAATCCTTGATGATATCGCCTTTGCCGCGAATATTGATGTATTTGGGGGTAAAATCGTGTTCAATGTCAATGCCAAGCGTGCTTTTGGGCAGGTCTCTGACGTGACCGACCGACGCGATAACCTTGTAATTTTTTCCGAGATATCCCTTGACTGCCTTGATTTTGTTGGGAGATTCGAGTATAACGAGTTTACTTGCCACAATATCCTCCTGTATTTGTATCGAAAGGCCGAATGGCTTTTCAGAATTCTTACCATGTATATTTTTTGCCCGGAATGCGCTATGCTTTTTCGTACCGGCCGCCGGGCAGACTTCGGATGTATCCGTAGACCTCCAACAGCGTGAGCGAAGAAAGTACATCGTCGGTTTTCATTCCCTTGGCGGCGATCTCATCAACCGTCAAGATCTCCGCATGATCGAAAAACGACAGCAACCGCTTTTCCTCCGTGGAAAGTTCAATGCTCCCGGCTTGCGGAAAACCGGCGTCCGGCTTTTTCGCGTCGGGAACCGGTTCGCGCGGTTCACTTGGGCGAGTAACGGGAGAGTCGGTCTGTTGCTTTTCCGGAACGTTCTTTTTGCGTTTTTCCGGTGAATCTTTCATCCGATGCGGCTTTGGCAAATGCCGCTCACCGTCGGGCTTTTTCGCCCTGTCATCGCTTAAAACCGAAAAAGCGCTGTCTACGGCGGCCTGTTCGGTTTCGGGCGGAACGTGTACCTTGCCGTTTACTCTTATCCTGTGCGGAAACATGAGAGAATATTCCGTTAAGATGTCGTCTGCTTCGGTGACGATCTGCGCTCCGTCTTTGAGAAGAGCGAGCGGCCCGTCATACAGCGTGTCGCCGACATCGCCGGGCACGGCAAAAATGCGTCTGCCTTGGGCAAGCGCGTGGGACGCAGTGATCAGCGCGCCGCTGCCGGCGTTGGCCTCAAAGATGACCGCCGCCACGGAAAGGGCGCTGATGACGCGGTTGCGCACCGGAAAATTCCGTCCCTCGGGACGGGTGAACGGCGAAAACTCCGATAAAATGAGTCCTTGCCGTGAAAGACGGAAGAATAATTCCCTGTTCTGCGACGGATAAATGCGGTCAATGCCGCAGCCGAGTAATCCCACGGCATATCCGCCGGCGTCGAGCGCGCCTTTCATACAGGCTGTGTCCGAACCGAGTGCAAGTCCGTTGACGATCACACCGCCGCAGGCGGCTGTCGTGTAGGCAACGCGGTAAGCTGTCCGGAATCCGTGCTCCGAGCAGGAACGCGTCCCGACCATGGCAAAGCAGGGATAGTCGTCCAGAAGCTCCACTCTGCCGCGATAGTATAAAAGCGGCGGCGGATCGTTTATCGCTTTTAAACGGCCGGGATAATAGGGATTGTCGTAGGTGAGGATCCCGATATGTTCTTTTTCACAGTATTCATAATAACGTCCGGCATCGTCCAAGTTCTTGTCGCAGAGACGTTCGGCGTCGCCGCGTCCGATGCCGAGCGAGATATATTCGTCTTTACCGGCCTGAAAGACCGCGTCAATATCCGGCAGATTTTCCAATAACAGCTTGGCGGAGACAGAGCCGGGATAGAGCTTGGAGCTTAACCAGATGTAGTAAAGAAGCGAGGAGTCCATTTACTTTTTCCGCCTTTCAACAGATATGTTATGTTTCTGTATGTTTCACCTTATCGGCGTTTGGACGCTTCCCACAAAAGAAGAGAAGCGGCGACCGCGGCATTCAGGCTTTCCGCTCCGTCAGCCATAGGGATGTATAAACTGTGCCGGCAGACCCTTTTTACCTCATCCGACGCCCCGTGTCCTTCGTTTCCGATGACAAAGCTGTCCGACGGGAGGAAATCCACCGTCCCGAGTTTTAAGCTCTTATCCGAAAGCTGCGTGCAGAAAACGCGTTTTCCGGCTGTTTGCAGAGCGTCCACCGTGCCGCATAAAGCCGGTGTGCGGTATAGCGTCAGCCGGAACAGACTGCCCATGGCGGCACGCACGG
The DNA here is from genome assembly GCA_934479825.1 of uncultured Eubacteriales bacterium. Lineage (GTDB taxonomy): Bacteria > Bacillota > Clostridia > Oscillospirales > CAG-382 > UMGS882. Next base: position 157,709 of record CAKSOW010000002.1, on the reverse strand, counting down.
TTTTGGGGGAATATGCGTCGGCGCAGTCGTCCGATAAAACGATTTTGTCAAAACCGAGCGCAAAGGCGCTTCGGAAGATCGCTCCCATGTTGGAGGGGTTCTGTACGCCGTCAAGCAGAATAAAACCGCCGCCGTCAAGAGTTGCATCCGACAGAGCTGTTTCGCACGGTTTGCGCACACAGGCGTATAACCCTTGCGGCGCCGATTCGGTTGAAAGACGTGCAAAGACCTCGTCGGTTACGCAATAAAGCGCCGTGTTTGGCGCCCGGTCAAGCAGATTTGCATATTTTTCCCCGGCTTTTTCCGTGAAAAAGACCGCTTCCACCATAAGCCCTGCATCCAAAGTTTCTTCCAACAGTTTTTTTCCCTCAACGGCAAACAAACCGGTCTTGTCACGCGCTTTTTTATCGGCGGAAAGAGCCGCCGCGTCAAGCACGGTACCGTTCTTCCGTGAGGTTAAAACCGTGTATTCTCGCTGTAACTTCATGCTATTCTACCTTTTTGGCGAATTTCATGATGATTTCATCCGTTCCCAAAAGCACTAACGCGTCATCCTTGGAAAGCGGATTGTTCGGATTGATGGAAATGTCCACCGAATGACTGCTCGGATGGGAAATGGCAATGACGTTGATTCCATAGGTGTTTCGCACGTCAAGACTGCGGAGTGTTTTGCCGACCCATTTTTCGGGAACGGCAATCTCAATAATGGAATAGTCGTTGGAAAATTCAAGATATTCCCGGATTTTCGACTTATTTATCCGATAGGCAAGCTTGGTCGCCATATCGTATTCGGGGTAAATGATATCGACAAAACCGAGTTTTTCCAATATTTTTTTGTGGTCGTCGCTCATGGCGCGCACCGTGACCGAGGCAATGCCGACTTCCTTGACGGCGAGTACCGTAAGCAGGCTTCGCTCCATGCTGTCGGAAATGCAGATGACCGCCGCGTCAAAGCTCTTTAAGCCTGCGGCGCGCAAAGCGGCTTCGTTTGTTGTGTTGGCGCAGACGGCGTTTGTTACGAGGTCGGCGACCGACTGGATCGCTTTTTCACTGTCGTCGATGCATAATACCTGATGTCCGAGCTGGGAAAGAGTGACGGCAAGCGTGTAGCCGAAACGGTCAAGACCGATTACAGCAATACTTTTCATGAAAAAAGTCCTTTCATATCAAAAACAGTGTTTCCGGATTTATCCGAGAGGCACATTCGTTTCGGGATAGGTGACTAAGTTTTCGCTTTTGGCTTGGTTGAACATGATCGCATATGTCACCGTAATAATGCCGACGCGGCCGAAAAACATAAGAAGAATGATGATTCCTTTGGAAAAAACGCTTAAAAGCGGTGTTATACCAAGCGTCTGGCCGACTGTCGCGAAAGCGGAAATCACTTCATACAGCACGTCCGCAAACAAAAGCTGCGGCTCGGCAAGACAAATGGCAAGGGTGCTTATCGAAACCACCGCAATGGCAACCGATAAAATACCCATGGCGCGCAAGACGTTGTTTAAGGAGATACGGCGTCCGGCAAAGACAAAATTGTTTTTGCCGCGAACGGTGGCTGCCATGGCGATCATGATGACCGCAAACGTTCCGACCTTGATACCGCCTGCTGTTGAGCCGCTTGCACCGCCGATAAACATAAGCACCATGGACACAGCCTTGGAGGTTGAACTCATTTTGGACAGTGGAATGCTGTAAAATCCGGCTGTGCGCGTGACTGCCGACTGGAAGAACGAATCCAAGAACAGCTTGGGGCGCGAATAGGTATCAAAAAACGGGTTTTCGTTTTCAAAGGCAAATAATAAAAGCGTTCCGGAAACAAGCAGTCCGACTGTTGCAAACAGCACCAGCTTGGAATAAGGGGAAAGACGCTGTTTCTTCCGGAAGTACATCAACACATCGCGCCAGACAAAAAAGCCGAGTCCGCCGACAATGACCAAAAGGCTGATGATAATTGACAGATACGGGTCTTGCGCATAATCGGAAAGGCTGTTTGCGTGCCCGATCGTGTCAAAACCGGCATTGCAAAAAGCGCTTACCGCGTGAAAAATGCTTTTGGCGATTCCCTCAGAAATGCCGTATTCCGGAATAAAGCGAACCGATAAAAGCAAAGCGCCGACGCTTTCGACCGTGAAAGTGCCGTAGAAAATGAACTTGGCGAATTTTACGATACCCGACAGGTCGGACAAATTCTGGCTCTGCGCAAAAACCATGCGTTCGCGCGGCGTTATGCGGCGGCGCGCCACAAGGGAAAACAAAAGTGCGATCGACATGAAACCGAGACCGCCGATCTGGATCAAAAGCAAGATCACGCCTTTTCCGAACAACGACCAATATGTGCCGGTCTCCGCGATGGTCAATCCCGTAACGCAGGCTGCGCTTGTGGAGGTGAACAACGCGTCGATAAAGGGCGTTGTTTCACGGCTCACGGTGGCAATCGGCAACATGAGAAGAAACGTTCCTACAAGCACCACGCCTAAAAAACCGAGAACGATGATCTGCGTTGCATCCAATCGGAATAAGGGCTTTTTTAAGGGTTGGTTGAGAATGGTAATGAACTTCCTTTCGGAATGAAATGGAGGCAAAGTGTGAATCTGCCTGCGTGTCGTAAAACAAAGTTTGTGACACGTACAAAGAGTATCATTTTTTATTTTATACTGATTCCGCTCTCAATTCAATGATTATATATGAACGGGAACGCTATTTCTTGAACTATTTGTAAATCAAAAATATTTCAATTGTTAATTTGAACGCGGTTTTTCTGAGAAATCCCATAAAAAGGCGGTTTTGACTCTTGCAAACCGGTGCATAAGTAGAAAAAAGCAAGGCATATTGGCGGCAAGTCGGGATAGTTAACAAACGCGTAACAATTCGCCGCCCAAGCTGTGGTATGATAAATAGGGAAAAACAGATTAAGCAAGCGGAAAAGAGGAACAGTATGTCCGTTATCTGGAAGAACAAATATGCGTCGCTTTCCGAGCCCGAAGAAATTTTCACCGTTCTTATTGCCGCCGCCGGCAGCGGCCAACGTATGGGCGGTGTGTATAAACCGCTTTCCGTTCTCTGCGGAAAGCCGATGATCGCCTATTCGCTTGAAGCGTTTGAAAAGAGCGGCTTTGTCAAAAAAATCGTTGTGAGCGCCCCGGAGGAACACAAAGAGGAAATTCAGGCGCTTGCCGGAAAGTATGGGATCACCAAGCTGTATCGCATTGTTCCGGGCGGCGCTACACGTGCCGAATCGGTTATTTGCGCGTTCCGGGCGGCGTTTCCGGACAAAACGGCGGTCACGCCTTTTTTGGCCATCCATGACGCGGCGCGTCCGCTGATTACCGAAAAACAGATCGAAGACGTCTTTTTTTCCTGCGTTCGCTATGGTGCGGCAGTGGCGGCCACCAAAGTGCGTGACGCGGTCAAATATGCCGGAAACGACTGTATGATTACCGAAGAAATCGACCGGAACGGCCTTTGGCAGATTCAGACGCCGCAGGCATTCGATACCGATATTTTCCATACGGCTCTTGCGACCGTACCCAAAGACGCGGCGGCCGCAGCTGTGGACGACGGCGCGCTTGTCATGCAGGCAGGATTCCGGGTGATGTGTACCGAGACGGGGTTTGCCAACTTCAAGGTGACATATCCGGAGGATCTGGCTATGGCGGAAGCGATTCTTGCGGCACGGAAATTCAAACAGGAGGCAATAAAATGATGGACTATCGAATCGGGCATGGTTATGATGTGCACAAATTAGTGAGCGGAAGAAAGTTAATTCTGTGCGGCGTTGAAATTCCGCATGAAAAGGGCCTTTTGGGGCATTCTGATGCGGATGTGGCGGTACATGCCCTCATGGACGCGTTGCTGGGCGCAGAGGGACTTGGCGATATTGGCCGGCATTTTCCCGACACAGACGACGCCTACAAGGGGATTTCCAGTCTGGAATTGCTGAAAAGAGTGAAAGCTTTATTGGACGCAAGACGCTGTGCGCTTGCCAATGCCGACATCACCATTATTGCGCAAGCGCCGAAACTTGCCCCATATCTGGATAAAATGCGCGACACGATTGCTCAGACGCTTGGCGTTCCGGAAACCCTTATCAATGTCAAGGCTACCACCGAGGAACATCTCGGCTTTACCGGGCGGGAAGAGGGAATCAGCGCACACGCAGTTGTGCTTCTCAAAACGCCGCAGGGATCGGTTACCTGATTTCCGTATCGGACTGCGTAGCTTTTACGGCACACGGATAATTGCGGATAATGCGAATCATATGCTAATAATGCTAATAATAAGGAAGAAATTGGGTGAATGCTTTGGCGCTTGTACGCCTTGATAAATGGATCGCGCAGACGCTTGTGGTCAGCCGCAGGGATGCCTCTGCCGCCATTCGCGCCGGACGCGTGAATGTGAACGGCCAAAGATCAAGTCCCGACGCAAAGGTCGAACCGGAAAAAGATACGGTCTGCTTTGACGGAGAACCGGTAAACTACACGCCGTTTCTCTATTTCATGCTCAATAAACCGGCCGGCCTTGTCTGCGCCAACGACGATAAGCGCGACGGCACGGTCATGTCGCTGTTTCCGAAAGAATACCTCGACAAAGGGATTTCAACGGTCGGGCGGCTGGATAAGGATACGGTCGGCTTACTGTTAGTTACCAACGATGGCGCGCTCGCTCACAAACTGCTGTCGCCGAAAAGCCACGCCGAAAAGACCTATTTTGTCACGGCGGACAAGCCGTTTGTGCCGGAGGACATCGAAACCATGCGGCGCGGCATTGTGATTGACGGCAAAAACACGGCGCCGGCCCGGTTGGAGCTTTCCGGAGAGGATGCATGCAGTGCGTATGTGACACTGACCGAGGGAAAATTTCATGAGGTCAAGCGGCTTTGCTATGCCTGCGGTGAAAAGGAAGTCTTGTTTCTGCGGCGCGACCGGTTTGCAGGGCTGGCGCTTGATACATCGCTGGACCGCGGCGCATGGCGCGCCTTGACAAAGGAAGAAATCAAACTGCTGAAAAATTCGGGAGAATAAACTAAAAATTTATATATAAATGCATAAATATTCATATATAAATGTTATACTGAATTAAATTCGTAATGTAGAAAATCCATTCGGAGGCTTGTTCCGATGAAAACGTTCCGCGCACATCTTATCAACGAAATCTATTATTACTATTATTGTCAGCGCCGTATTTCGCAGCACATTTGAAATTTGTTCTGCGGACCGGCGCGTTCGTTGTTGTCCGCAGACGTTAACATTAACTGTTCGCCCTGCGGTTTTCGCAGGGCTTCTTTTTTGCAAAAACGAAAATAAATTTTGGGAGACTTTTTTATGATCATCACGGACATTTTAACCAAAAATGCCGAATTGTACCCGGACGAGGTCAGCCTTGTCGAGGTCAATCCGGAAATTCAAGAACGCATCGACCGCGCCTGGAAAGAATATGACCTTGTGGAAGCCATGCCCAAGCCGATTCATCGCAGAGAGCTGACTTGGCGCGATTTTGAGGGCACGGCCAACAAATTGGCGCACCATTTTCTCTCCGAAGGCGTGACAAAAGGGAACAAAGTTGCCATTCTGATGATGAACTGCATCGGCTGGCTGCCGATGTATTTCGGCATTCTGAAAACGGGCGCTGTGGTCTGCCCGATGAATTTCCGTTACAGCGCCGAGGAAATCAAATATTGTCTGGAACTTGCCGAAGCGGATGTCTTGATTTTCGGTTCGGCCTTTATCGGACGTGTCGGTGAAATCAAAGAGCAGCTTACCGGAATCAAGGAATTCATTTTTGCCGGAAACCGGGAAGAATGTCCGGACTATGCCGAATTCTATGAGGATATCCTTGCCGATATGCCGACGACAAACGTCCGTATCAGAATTGACCCCGAGGATGACGCAGCGATCTATTTTTCGTCCGGTACGACCGGTTTTCCCAAAGCGGTCTTACATACCCACAGATCCCTGCTTGCGTCCTGCTACACGGAAAACAACAATCACGGCCAGACAAAGGACGATGTGTTCCTCTGTATTCCGCCGCTGTATCATACCGGTGCGAAAATGCATTGGTTCGGCAGTTTCTTGGTGGGCGGAAAAGCGGTGCTTTTGCGCGGGGTAAAGCCGGAATGGATCTTAAAGACCATTTCCGAAGAACGGGTCACTATCTGTTGGCTGCTTGTGCCGTGGGCGCAGGACATCTTAGACGCCATTGACAGCGGCGCGGTCAACATGGCTGACTATGATCTTAGCTGTTGGAGACTTATGCATATCGGCGCGCAGCCTGTTCCGCCGAGTCTTATCAAGCGTTGGTTGGAACACTTCCCGAACCACAAATATGATACCAACTACGGCCTTACCGAATCGCTCGGTCCGGGGTGTATTCATCTCGGCCTTGAAAACGTCCATAAAGTCGGTGCGATCGGCATTCCGGGCAAGGGCTGGGAGGCAGAAATCTGGGATGAAAATCATCATCCGGTCGAGCGCGGCAAGGTCGGCGAGTTAGCCGTCAAAGGCGTTTCGGTCATGAAATGCTACTACCGCGACCCGGAGGCTACCAAAAAATGTCTGTTCGGCGAGTGGCTTCTCACGGGCGATATGGCGGAAATGGATGAGGACGGGTTTATTTATTTGGTTGACCGCAAAAAAGACGTCATCATCAGCGGCGGTGAGAATCTGTATCCCGTTGAGATTGAAAACTTTATCCGCGCTTACGATAAAGTCAAGGACGTTGCCGTTATCGGTACTCCGGACAAGCGACTTGGCGAAATTGCTACGGCTGTCATTGAAATCAAAGACGGCATGACCTGCACGAAAGAGGAAATTGAGGAGTTCTGCCAAGGCATGGCACGTTATAAGCGTCCCAAGCAGATCATCTTCGATGATATTCCGCGCAACCCGACCGGAAAAATTGAAAAGCCGAAGCTTCGTAAAAAATACTGTGTGGAGGCGGTTGTCGCCATGCAGAATGAAATCAAGCTGTGATGCGAATTTACAGATAATTCATATAAATTTGGAAATATCTCTTGCAAAACGCATTTCCGTGTGTTATAATCTAATCGTTGCGTTATGGGTATATAGCGCTAAAAGAAACGGGCATTCCTCTGCACGCTGCGTATGAATGTCTAAGAATTAAGGAGGAAAACCAAAATGAACAATATCATCGAGGCTTTTGCAAACGAGCAGCTCAAGAACGAGATCCCTTCTTTCAACGTCGGTGACACCGTCCGTGTTCACAACCGCATCAAAGAAGGAAACAGAGAGAGAATCCAGATGTTTGAAGGCACCGTTATCGCTAAGCGTAACGGCGGCATCGGCGAAACCTTCACCGTAAGACGTATTTCCTACGGTGTCGGCGTTGAAAAGACCTTCCCGATCCATTCCCCGAATGTGGTCAAGGTTGACGTTATCCGTACCGGTAAGGTCAGACGCGCAAAGCTCTTCTATCTGCGTGACCGCGTTGGCAAGAGCGCAAAGGTCAAGGAACGCATCGAAGGCTAAGAGAAAAGCTCTCGGCGTACAAAAACGATTCTCAGCCGCGTCCTTTGGCGCGGTTATGCCCCAGACAACCGGGGTTGATAAAAAGAGACCCCGTATCGGGTCTCTTTTTATCGTTTTTCCGTACCGGAAAGTTTTTACGGAACTCTCCGGTTGATTCTGCCGCCGGAACAGAGTTTTCCGCTTTGGGCGGATGATCTGTTTCAGAAAGGAATGGATTTTATGACTCAGAACGAAAAGACCAATACCCCTGACGTATCCGGAACTCCGGAAAAACTTCCGGCTTCGGAACGCGCCGTGTCCGAAGTATTCGATTGGGTGCAGACTTTCTGTCAGGCGCTGTTTGCCGTCGTGTTTATCTTTACTTTCTTGTTCCGCTTTGTCACGGTAGACGGTCATTCCATGGACAAAACGCTTGCCAACGGCGACAGATTGATCATCACCGACGTGGCCTATCATCCGCAGCGCGGCGATATCGTGGTGATTCACGATACAGAATCGCAAATGATCTGGAACGGTGAGGTTGAGAAAACATTCCGCGGTCCTATCATCAAACGCGTCATTGCCACAGAGGGCGAAACGGTCATTGTTGATTACGAAAACTGGAAAATCACGGTCATCGATACCGACGGGAATACCCATGTGCTTGAAGAGCCGTATGTCAATTTTCCGGATTCCTCCCTGTATGCCGATCCGAGCGACGCGCCTCAGCGCGAACCGGATAAATCGATCTATCCGCGTGCGGTCGGACAGTTGGAAGAACATGTCGTGGCTGAGGGATGCGTGTTCGTGTGCGGCGATAACCGCGCCAATTCCCTTGACAGCCGCTATGTAGGCGACATTGACGCACGCAAAATATTAGGCAAAGCGCTTTGGCGTGTGTTCCCGTTCACTTCGTTCGGCTCGGTCGGGCATGTGGACTATGACAATTGACCTCAAATAACAAACCAAATCAAACCGGTGCGGTTTTCCGCACCGCTTATTTGTGTCTGTCCGCTTTTTTGGACGGCACGGCTTATATCCTGCGAACAGAAAATAAAGGAGTCAAACCATGAAAAACTATGATATCGTTATCATCGGAGGCGGCATCGGCGGCCTCATGACCGCTTACAGCGCCTACGAAAAGAATAAGGACACCAAAATCTGCATTATCGACCGCGGAAGCCCGATCGATAAGCGTACCTGCCCGATCATTGCCAAAAAGACCGATAAATGCGTGTCCTGCAAAAGCTGCGGTATCATGCAGGGGCTTGGCGGCTGCGGCGCTTATTCCGACGGCAAGTTCATTATTTCCACGGAATACGGCGGTTGGCTGCCGAATTACTTGGGCCCGGAAAAAACGATCGAATATATCGAAAGACTTGATAGGATCTTGGTTTCCTATGGCGCTCATGAAAATGTCTATATGCCGAGCGATGAGATCAAGCTTGAATGTCTCAAATATGACCTCCGCCTTTTGCAGGCGCGTGTCAAACATCTCGGTACGGACGGCAACTTCAAAACCATGTCGCGTTTGATTTCCGACCTTGCCACCAAGGTCGATATCTTCACCAATGAGGACGTGACTGATATCGATGAAGTCAAACGAATAGTCCGTTCGGATAAGGACGAATATACCTATAAAAAGCTCGTTATCGCGGTCGGACGCGTCGGTTCGGGCTGGTTCGGAGAACTGTGCCACAAAAAAGGCATTCCGGTTGCCAATAACCAAGTGGATATCGGCGTGCGCGTCGAGCTGCCGCGTCTTGTGTGGCGGCATATCTCCAAGGTCATCTATGAGCCGAAAATTCTGTACCGCACGAAAAAATACGGGGATATCTGCCGTATGTTCTGCTTCAACGACGGCGGTGAAGTGGTTATGGAAAATTCCGACGGCATTATGACCGTCAACGGACATGCCAATAACGACGAAGCCAAAAAGACGCAGAATACCAACTTTGCGCTGCTTTCTACCGTCAACTTCACCCAACCCTTTGAAGAACCGATTGCCTATGCCAAGCATGTCGCGCATTTAAGCAACATGGTCAGCGGCGGCGGTGTGCTTGTCCAGCGTTTCGGCGACCTCCTGGAAGGAAAACGCACCAATGACCACCGTATCGGACAGTCTACCGTGCGCCCGACCTTAAAAGCTGTTCCGGGCGATTTGTCGTTGTGCATTCCCAAACGCCAGCTTGACAACATCATCGAAACCATGTACGCGATCAATAACATCGCCCCCGGCACATCCAATTACGATACGCTTCTCTACGGCGTGGAGGCCAAATATTATTCCGTTCGTCCGAGGTTCATTAGCGGCGATTTTGAGATCGGCGACGGCGTCTATGCCATCGGCGACGGCAGCGGCGTTACCCGCGGACTTTCCCAGGCAGGCGCTATGGGACTTTACGTGGGCGAACACCTGGATATTTAAAACTTTACCGTCTTTTGCGATTTTCACATAAAAAGCCTTGACAAAAAAGGCTTTTTTGTGTCATAATATAAATTAATACGGATGTCCGTGAATCCCCATGCCGGACATTTGCCGTACTTGTACGAGAAATACTTGCAGGACAAAGGCGAGTTCTTTTGCCCAGCTTTTCTCCGAAAGAAAAGCTGGGAGATTTGGAGCGAATTATGCAGACAGATTTGTTTGAACAGATTAAAAATGCCCTGGACGGAATGTCAAAGAGCCATAAACGGATCGCCGCTTATATTCTGGAACACAGCGAAAAAGCGGCTTACTTAACCGCTACCAAACTGGGCGCGGAGGTCGGAATCTCGGAATCTACCGTCGTGCGGTTCGCAATTGAGCTCGGCTTTTCCGGCTATCCGGATTTCCAGAACGAATTGCAAAAAAGCCTGCGTTCCAAACTGACCGCCGTTCAGCGTATCGACGTGGCCGATAGCCTGATCGGCGAACGCAATATCCCTTCTTCGGTCGTCAGCGCCGATATCGCCAATCTGAAAGCATCGCTTGCAAATCTGGACGACGTGTCGTTCGAGAAAGCTGTCGAAACGATCTGCACCGCTAAAAATATCTATATCATCGGTAAACGTTCTTCCAATATGCTTGCCGATTTCATCAATCATTACTTCCGCTATATTTTCGATAACGTCCACCTCGTCAGCAGCAATACCACAATCGATATGTTTGAAGAGGTATTTCGTATCGGCAAGGACGACGTCCTCATCGCCATTTCCTATCCGCGCTATTCCAAACGTACCAAAACGGCTGCCGAATTTGCCAAACGCCGCGGCGCGACTGTTATCGCATTGACCGACAGCGATACCGCTCCCATTACAATGTTCGCGGATATCAAGCTGTTCGCCCGAAGCGACATGGCGTCTTTCGTCGATTCGCTCGTAGCGCCGCTCAGCATCATCAACGCGCTTATCGTCGCAATCGGCCGTAAGAACCGATTGACACTCGAAAAAACCTTCAACGAACTTGAACAGATTTGGGACGAATACGATGTGTACGAAGCCCCTATCAGTAAATAAACGTATGAACCAACCGCAATTTGCTAATATACCGCGTGTCGCCGTCGTCGGCGGAGGAGCCGCCGGACTTATGTGCGCCTGCCTTGCCGCAGAAAATGGCGCGGACGTTACCTTGTTTGAAAAGAACCGCTCCGAACGCACCCTCGACAGCGAACGCTGTTTCGATAATGCCTATTTGGGCAAAAAACTGCTTATCACCGGTAAAGGCCGCTGTAACGTCACCAATGCCTGCACCGCCGAAGAATTTACCGCAAGCGTTATCAGTAACCCGAAATTTCTCTATGCCGCTTTTCGCGCTTTTCCGCCCGAAAAGGTTATGGCCTATTTTGAAAATCTCGGCGTGCCGCTCAAAACCGAACGCGGCGGCAGAGTTTTTCCGGCCTCTGATAAAGCGCTTGATGTCCTGCGCGCGCTCAAAGCGGAACTGAAACGCCGCGGCGTGCATGTAATCAACCGGAAAATTGAGAAAATGGAAAAAACGGATTCTCCGGAAACTACGGAACAGAAAAAGAATTCCTTTCTTCTGACCGACGAATGCGGCGAAACCCACTTGTTCGACCGCACGGTCGTCTGTACCGGCGGACTTTCCTATCCGCAGACCGGATCGACCGGCGACGGATTCGCGTTTGCCGAGCATTTCGGTCATACCGTAACCGATTTTCTTCCGTCGCTTGTCCCGCTTGAATGCGAGGAACAGGCGCTGTGTTCGGGACTTTCCGGGCTGTCTTTGAAAAATGTCACGCTCTCTGTTGTCGATACCGAACGAAAAAAAACGGTGTATTCCAAAATGGGAGAAATGCTGTTTACTCACTTCGGTATTTCCGGTCCGCTTGTGCTTTCCGCCTCGGCGCACATGCGCCCTTTTGCGGCCGGCAAATACCGCGCGGATATCGATTTAAAGCCTGCGCTTGATCCGGCACAGATCGACGCGCGGCTTGTTTCGCTCTTTGAAACCGGACATGCCAAAAATCTTTCCAATCTTTTAGGCGAAATGCTTCCTAAAAGCATGACCGAGCCTTTTTGCCGCATGTGCGGTCTGTCGCCCGATACCAAACCCGGTGCGCTCAATAAGAGCGACCGCCGGCGCCTTGCGGAAAACTTCAAGCGGTTTTCCCTGCATATCACCGCTATGCGCCCCATGGCGGAGGCTATTGTCACAAGCGGCGGCGTGAACGTAAAGCAGATAAACCCCTCAACCATGGAATCCAAGCTCACGGACGGCCTTTATTTTGCCGGGGAAGTAATGGATGTGGACGCATATACCGGCGGTTTTAATCTGCAAATTGCTTTTTCAACTGCTTATCTTGCGGCCAAAAACGCCGCTCAGCCTATCCTTTCGGAGGAAGAAATATGATTTCAATTGCTATTGACGGACCATCCGGTTCGGGAAAGTCCACGCTTGCCAAGGCGCTTTCCCGGAAAACTGGCTATCTTTATATCGACACCGGCGCTATGTACCGCACAGTCGGCCTTTTTGCCAAGCGAAACGGCATTGACCCCAAGGACGCCAAAGCGCTTGAAAAGCAGTTTGACAATATCCGAATCGAGTTGAAATGGCTTGACGGCGCTCAACATGTGTTCTTAAACGGCGAGGATGTGTCGGACGAGATCCGCACACCGGAAATGTCCATGTACGCGTCTGCCGTGTCGGCTTTGCCGCCAGTCAGAGCCTTTCTTCTTGACCGTCAGCGTGCCTTTGCCGAAAAGGAAAACGTCATCATGGACGGCCGTGATATCGGCACGGTGGTTCTGCCGAATGCGTCGGTCAAGATCTTTTTGAGCGCGGATGATCGTTGCCGCGCCGAACGCCGTTACAGAGAGCTTGTTGCCAAAGGTCAGAACGTAACGCTTGACGAAGTGCTTGGCGATATGCGCACGCGTGATAAAAACGACGCGACCCGTGCCGCCGCTCCCTGTGTTCCGGCGAAAGACGCCATTCTTTTCGACAACAGCGCTCTTGACGCTGACCAAACCGTGGAAAAAGCATTGGAGATCATTTATGGAAAACTTGGAAAAACCGGCAGAGAATAACGAAAACCGTGAGAACCGCACGTCCTCCGTTCCGAAGCCTTATACGCCGGAACCCATGCGGCTTTACCGTTTTGCCGTGGCCTTTTTGGCCGGCTTTGTGCGATTCTTGTTTTTTGCCGATATCAAAGGAACGGAAAACATGCCGAAAGACGGCGCTTGCTTTGTCTGCGGCAACCACATTTCCAACTGGGATCCCGTTTTGGCGGCCATTGCCGTCAAACGGCCGGTACACTTTATGGCAAAGGTGCAGTTGTTTCGCATACCGCTTTTGGGAAAACTGTTGCGCGCGCTCGGCGCGTTTCCGGTCGATCGTGACGCGGCCGATATAGGAGCCATCAAAACGGCGCTCACCTATTTGAAGCACGGCGAACCGCTCGGTATTTTTCCGCAGGGAAAACGCTGCCGCGGCGTAAGACCCGAAACCAAGGATATCAAAAGCGGCGTCGGTATGATGGTCTACCGCACGGAAGCGCCGGTGGTGCCGGTGGCAATTTTTACAAAGGACTACAAGGTTCGTCTGTTTCGCCGGGTGCATGTCCGCGTCGGCAAGCCGATCTCGTTTGAAGAATATGCCGCAGGTGCGAAAAGCCCTGAGGAGTATCAGAGAATCAGCGACATGGTTTTTGACCGTATCCGTGCGCTCGACGAAAGTGCCTATCCCGTAAAACCGGATAAGGAGAGCGGAAGATGAACGGCTACCGGATCGAAGTGGCGGAGTCATGCGGCTTTTGCTTTGGCGTGCGCAGAGCGGTGGAAATGGTGTATGAACTGCGCCACAAAACCGATAAGCGCATTTATGTGATCGGAGAACTGATCCATAACGGCATTTTTATCGAACGCCTGAAAAATGACGGCATTTACTGTCTGGAAACCGTTTCGGAAATCGACGGACTTCTTGCACAAAAAGAAGACATCATTTTAGTTATCCGTACCCACGGCGTCACAAAATGTCTTTCGGAACGCCTTGCGGCAGAGGGCTTTGAGGTGGTGGATGCTACCTGTCCCTTTGTCAAGCGCATTCATAAGATCGTGGACGAGAATTCGCGCGACGGTTCGCCGGTCATTATTGTCGGCGACAAGAATCATCCGGAGGTAGCCGGAATCGAAAGCTATGCTCATGGGGAAAGCGTGGTTTGCTCAGATGAAGACGAATGCACGGTGTTTATGAGAAAAATATGTCTTGATGATGAAAAAACGCCGATATTAGTGTCGCAAACTACCGGAAATCATGAAAAATATGTAAATTGTCAGAAAGTTATAAAAAAAGTATATACAAGGACAAGAATTTTTGATACAATATGTAGTGTTACGGAAAATCGTCAGAATGAAGTGAAACAGATGGCTTCGCGCATGAACGTCATGTGTGTGATAGGGGGAGCCAAAAGCTCCAATACACGCAAACTGTACGAGATTGCGTCGCTTTCCTGCCGGAACGTCTATTTGCTTGAAAAAGCGTCGGATGTGCCGGAGGAGGATTTCAGACTTCTTGCAGATGCCGCCCGAAAGGTCGGCCAAACGTTTACCGTAGGGATCACAGCAGGCGCTTCCACGCCTGATGATATTATAGAGGAGGTAAAAGTCAGGACTGACAGAATCTTGAAAGAACTGTCGGACTGATGAAAAACAAACGATGGACACATCCATGATCAACGACGGCATGAGCTTTGAAGAAATGCTCGATGCGTCATTCAAAACTCTCAGAACAGGAGAAAGAGTCAAGGGCACAGTAACGTCTGTTACACCTACCGAGGTTCATGTAGACCTTGGTATCAAATATACCGGTATGATTCCGTTGTCCGAACTTACGGACGACCCGACCGCCAAGACCGAAGACCTTGTCAAGGTCGGCGATGAGATCGACGTTGTCGTTGTAAAGCCCAACGACGCAGAAGGAACGATCCTTCTTTCCAAAAAGCGCATTGACGCTGACAAGAACTGGGATGCTCTTGTTGAAGCAGAACAGAACGGCACCGTTCTTACCGGTAAGGTCATTGAACTTACCAAGGGCGGCCTTGTTATGATCAGTCCGTTTGGCCGCGTCTTTATTCCGATTTCGCAGACCACTCTTCCGCGCCGCGAAGAGCCGTATGAAGAAAAGGATCTGGCGCCTTTTGCCGGTCAGACCCTCGAATTCAAGGTAATCGGCACGGATGCACGCAAGAAGCGCGCTGTCGGTTCTGTCAGAGCAGTCGCTACCGAAAAGAAGAAAGCGGCAGAAGCAAAATTCTGGGAAACCGCAGAAGTCGGTCAGAAGTTCACCGGTAAGGTGAAATCGATTACCAGCTACGGCGCATTTGTAGATCTTGGTCCGGTTGACGGCATGGTACATATTACCGAGCTGTCCTGGAAACGTATCAAGAATCCGAGCGAAGTTGTCAAGGTAGGCGACGAGATCGACGTTTATATCAAGGCTCTTGACCCTGAAAAGAAACGTATTTCTCTCGGTCACAGAATGGAAGCCGACAATCCTTGGACAATTCTTTCCGAAAAGTACAACGAAGGCGATGTTGTTGATGTCAAGATCGTCAGCCTTACTCCGTTCGGCGCCTTTGCCGAAGTGATTCCGGGCATTGATGGTCTTATCCACATCTCCCAGATTGCTGACCATAAGATTGTAAAGCCGGCTGATGAGCTTTCTGTCGGCGAAGTTGTCAAGGCAAAGATCACCGCGATCGACTACGACGCAAAGAAAGTCAGCCTTTCTATCCGTGCTCTTCTTGAAGCAGAAAACGAACCGGAAGAAACGACGGACGCCGAATAAGTTTTTCTTGAACCAATCAGCCGAAGAATGTCCGCATTCTTCGGCTTTTGTGTCTCTTGCCCGACGGAAAAACAGAAAATGAGGATGAAAATGCTTGTACCGGATTATTATTTCGAGACGGTGTACGATATTCCGCTCGCTCTTTTAGAAAAAGAAAAAATACGCTGTTTGCTGTTGGATATCGATAATACGCTTGTCCCTTATGATGAGCTGGATTCCACCGAAGAAAACCGGAAATGGTTCGGGACACTGTCCTCTGCCGGAATCCGGGTGCTTTTCGTGTCTAATAACAGCAATGAGCGCGTCGCTCGTTTTGCGGAACCGCTCGGAATTCCCTATGCCGCCGACGCAGGAAAGCCCGGCGTCAAAAAATACCGGGCGCTTGCCGCGGAAGAGCATGTAAACTTAGAAGAATGCGCCGCCGTCGGCGATCAGATCTTCACCGATGTGCTTGCCGCGTCAAGACTTGGCGTAAAAAGTATTCTCGTGCGGCCAATCAAAAATGTGGAAACCAACTTTTTCCGCTTTAAGCGTTTTTTTGAAAAACCGTTTGTGCGAGCCGCGAAAAAACGCATGCAAAAACTTGCATCCGCGTGGGGAGAAAAACGGTAATCATCAGAAATCTGGTTTGAAAAGGAGTATCATTATGTCCGATTTTGCACGTTTCGGGCCGGGCGGCAACGCTGACAGCTTTTATAAGGACGGCAAGAAAAGTACGCTGCAAGCGCCCGAATGGGTCAAAAACTTTGGCCTCGACGCCTATGAATACGAAGCAGGCCGCGGCGTCAACGCCTCAGAGGAAACTTTTACCAAGCTTGGAGAGGCGGCCAAAAACGTCGGAATTGCTCTGTCGATTCACGCTCCGTATTTCATCTCGCTTTCCTCTGTGGAGGAGGCGAAACGCTTAGGAAGTGCCCGTTATATTCTGGAAAGCGCCAAAGCGCTTCAACGGATGGGCGGCGAAACCATGGTTATTCACGCCGGTTCGTGTGCCAAGATCGACCGTGCGTTAGCGGTGGAGTATGCCGCGGATGCTTTGCGGCATGCGTTGGACGAGTTGCAGAAAGCCGGTTTATACGGCTATAAACTCGGCGTGGAAACAATGGGCAAAGTCGGTCAACTTGGCACGCTTGACGAGGTTCTCGCGCTCTGCAAAGTCGATGAGACGGTCGTTCCGGTGGTGGATTTCGGCCATATGAACGCCAGAGAGCAGGGGGGCGTTTTCAACACTTCCGACGATTATAAGCGCGTTTTTGACCGTATAGCCGCCGAAAAGAATCCGGAGGCGGCCGAGCATCTGCACTGCCATTTTTCCAAGATCGAATATACGGCCGGTGGCGAAAAGCGTCATCTGACATTTGAAGATACGGTCTTTGGACCGGCCTTTGAGCCGCTTATGGCAGCGATTGTTTCGCTGGGCGTCAAACCGACCATTATATGCGAATCGGACGGCACGCAGGCGGAGGACGCGCTTGCCATGAAACGCGAGTATGAGCGCGTCAAGTTGTAAAAAAAGCGTAAAAAGATGTTCTGCGGCGATAAATTTAGAAAAAACTATTGCATTATGCGTTCTTTTGTAGTATAATATATCTGTAATTTTTTGCGTATTTAATTTTTTGGAGGATCAAACTCATGGTTACAGCAGGCGATTTCAGAAACGGTCTTACATTCGATATGGATGGCAGTGTTATGCAGATTATCGAATTCCAGCACGTAAAACCCGGCAAGGGCGCGGCTTTCGTAAGAACGAAGCTTCGCAACGTCATTACCGGCGCTGTTGTTGAAAAGACCTTTAACCCGACCGACAAATATCCGATTGCTCTCGTTGAGAGAAAAGAAATGCAGTATCTCTACAACGACGGCGAGCTTTACTACTTTATGGATATGGATTCCTATGAACAGCTCCCGATCGACAAATCCAAACTCGGCGACAACTTCAAGTTCGTAAAAGAGGAAATGATGTGCAAGATTATGTCCTACAAGGGCAATGTCTTTGGCGTAGAACCTCCGATGTTCGTTGAACTCAAAGTAACCGAGACCGAACCCGGCTTCAAGGGCGATACCGCAACCGGCGCTTCCAAGCCCGCTACTCTCGAAACCGGCGCTACCATCAAGGTTCCGCTCTTTGTCGATATCGGCGATGTTCTCAAAATCGATACCCGTACCGGCGAATATCTCGAAAGAGCATAAATTTAAGGAAAACGGCAATACTTTAACAACCATACTTGCGGCGAAAGGAGCTATCTTATGGAAATCAAGGAAAAAGTATCGCATCTCAAAGGCCTTATGGAAGGCATGGAATATGACACCCATTCCAAGGAAGGCAAGTTAATTGCCGCTATCGCCGATATTCTCGACGATATGGCGGAAGAAATAGCAGGCCTTGACGAGGATGTGGAAACGCTGTATGACTATGCGGACGAGCTCGACGAAGACCTCGGCGAGGTAGAACGTGAAATTTACGGCGATCTCGACGATATGGACGATTACGAAGATTATGACGACGAAGAGCTTTGCGACGGTTCTTGCTGCGGCGAGACGGATATTCCGGACGAAGAATAATCGAAATCAATGAAATTAACCGCCGCAAATCTTGCGGCGGTTTTTTATAACGGCACGTGTATTTTTCCCTGTCGTCGGAAAGAATAGAAAAGAAACACGTGTACCGAAAGGATGAAGAAAATGGCAGAAGAATGCACCCATGACTGCGGTTCTTGCTCGGCAAGCTGTTCTTCGCGCGAAAAGCCGGAAAGCATGCTTGAACCGTTAAATGAAAACAGCTCGGTTAAAAAAGTTATCGGCGTTGTCAGCGGTAAGGGCGGCGTGGGCAAATCCATGGTTACCTCACTGCTTGCTGTGCTTATGGCGCGTAAAGGCTTCCATACGGCAATTTTAGATGCGGATATCACAGGTCCCTCTATTCCGAAAGCGTTCGGCTTGCATGGCCGCCTTTCCGGCTATGACGGACTGATGCTACCGATGGTCTCGCACGGCGGCACGAAGATCGTGTCAGCCAATCTGCTGCTTGAAACCGAAGATACGCCGGTCATCTGGCGTGGTCCGGTCATCGCAGGCGCAGTAAAACAGTTTTGGACGGATACCGTTTGGGAAGACGTGGACTTTATGTTCGTGGATATGCCTCCCGGAACGGGCGATGTGCCGTTGACGGTGTTCCAGTCGATTCCGCTCGACGGTATCGTCATCGTGACAAGTCCGCAAGAGCTTGTATCGCTCGTGGTGAGCAAAGCGGTCAATATGGCAAAAAAGATGAATATCCCGATTTTGGGGCTTGTGGAGAATATGAGCTATGTCGTATGTCCCGATTGCGGAAAACGCATCGAGATCTTCGGACAAAGCAAAACAGCCGAAACGGCAAAAGAGCAGGGCTTGAAGTTGCTTGCACAAATGCCGTTTGACCCAAAACTTGCCGCTCTCTGTGATGCAGGTGAGATCGAAAAGGCGTCTACTGCGGCGCTTGACGGCGTGACCGATCAATTAGAAAAAATGATTTAGTGAAGCACGAAAATTGCTAAGATCCGCATGGTTCGTATGGAACGTGCGGCGAAACGAAAAGAACCGGTATGCAAATACATGCATACCGGTTCGACTTTTAAGAAAGAGACCGTATTATAAATTTTAATACGCCAGAATAACGCGGATCTTACCGCCATACGCCGGATCCTTGTCGTAGTAGCCGGTCATGGTGTAATTGCCCTTTTCGAGGTCCTTTACGTCGCAAGCCTTGTACTTGCCGTCCATGCGGATATAGACGCGTGCGTTGTCGTCAATGACGTAAGCTTTGCCTGATTCGGTATAGCCCTTTTGACCGTCCACGATCTTTAAGGATACATTGGCTTTGATATTGCCGATCTTGGTGATCTGGTTTCCGGATATCGCAAAGTAAGCAGCGCCCGTGGAGACCGTATAGCGCGTGTCGCCCGAATTGAACGTGGTTTCATCGTCGCTTAAAATATATTTGTAGGTCGAGCCTTTGACTTCGGTCAGAAGTCCGTATTCGACGAGGTCGCCTGTATAGTTGTTGAGTATTAAAATCTCCACCTCACCGGCATCGTTCATCGCGTAATATTTGATATCGCTGTATGAAAGGCTCGTGCCGGAAATGCGGTTCGGCAGTACAGTCGCATGGATGTCGGCGTCATAATAATCGATGATCTTCGCATCGCTTGTAATCTTGCCGTCCTTGACCGCGTTTGATACGTCAGCCGCATAGGACATGGAGCGCGGGCCGGAAAGACCGGTGATCTGCGTCTTGTTTTCCGTCACAATGATTTTGACTGCGTCGCCTTCCTTATAGGAACTGTCGTATTCATAGGTAAAGGTATCGCCGTCTACCGTAAAGACCGTTATATAATCGGCGGTATATTTTTTGCCGTCTTTGTCGGTGTATTGCTTTTCGCCGCTTGAAGTGACAACTCCGTAAACGGTTTTGCCTCCGGCAGCTTGTGCACCGGCGATACCGGCCACAGCGCCGTCTTTGCCGAGCAACAGCGTCACACGGTCGCCTACATCGTAAGAACCGAGACTGGATAAGGCATACTGTGCTCCCGAGCTTTCAAGGGTATACGTTTTGCCGGAAACCGTGACCGATGTCGGCATAGCGCGTGTGGGAGCAATGCTCTCTACCGTTCCGACGACTGTATCATCGTAAAGCCAAACGGTATTCAACAGCTTGGAATAATAGTATATATCATATTGACGAATGGAAGCGGCGTTAACCGTTTTGTTGCCTTTATAGATAACGGCGGCCGAAAGATTGATTTCATCGGAATTGATTGTGCCGTTCTTTTCAGCAATGTACGGCCCTTTGAGCGTCGAAGATACAATGTCGGCATACGGAACCTGGTTTTCACCGTCGCCGATAATGCTTTCATCGGCCGCGATAACATCGACTGCACCGCCGTCCTTGCCAAGTAAGAGTGTCACCAGCATATCGGTCTTGATGGTGCCGTAATTGGAGAATTTATAGACGATATCGTCGGTTGAAAGGGTATAAGTCTTTCCGCCGACCGTGACCGACTGCGGATTCTGGCGGTTGGGAGAAACGGCGTTGCATACGCCGCTTGCTGTATCACGGAACACCCAGACCGAACGGAACGGTTCGGAATAATAGATTACATCGTTTAGCCGGATGTCTGAGGCGCTTATCGGTTCGCTGTCGAGTAACAGCGTTGCCGAAGAGAGGTCAAACGGGATATCCTTTGTGTAGGTGCTTAGATCTTTAACGACGATCGGATCGCTGACGGTTTTGTTGACTTCAGTCAGTCGATCGGCGTCCTTGTCGGCGTAGGCGTCATAAAGGGCGGCGTCGGCAAGCACAAGATCTGCAACGGCACCGTCTTTGTCAAGCATCAGCATGACATAATCGTCCTTGCCGATACCGCCGGCATTGGTGAGTTTTTTTGCGGCGGCAGGGGTCAGGGAATAGGTGGCGGCGCCGAGCGTCATCGACTGCGGCGTTTCGCGGTTGGGATTGACGGAAGTAATCTTTCCGAATTCCTTGTCGGTATAACACCAGACGGTTTTGAGCTTGCTGCTGTAATAGTATACGTCATAATCCGACAGGGCTTCAAGAGTCGATTTTTTTCCGTCGCGGTAAAAGACGGCGTTCGGATTGTGGATAAAGCCGACACGCGTTGCAAGCGAACCGTCTTTATTGACATATGGGCCGGTCATGTCGGCGGATAAAAGCGCCAGATAATCGACCGTGTTGTCCGAATCGGCCGCATGACCGAGTGTTGTGCAATAAAGAGTACCGTTCTTGGTCTTGACGCAGAGCGTGTTGTAGAGAAGCCGCATGCAGTCAAGTCGCGTCAGCGTGTCGCCGCGCACGGCGGTCATGCCGGTGTCGAGGTCGATCTCATGATATTTGGCAAGTTGGGAATCGGGATAAGTGCCTTTGAAATCATCGTTCGTATAACCTAACAGTTTTAACGAAATGATGACGGCTTCTTCCAGTTTTACGGTGTTTTCCGGACGGAACGTGCCGTCAAGATAACCGGAAACGAGTCCCGCTTTGATAGCGGTCGATACATAGCCTCTCGCCCAGTGTTCCTCGGTGACATCCGGGAACAGCGAAACCGTGCTCTGTCCGGCCGAATCCTTGTAGACTGAGGCGTTTACCGCCATTTTTACAAATTCCGCACGCGTGACCGGCGCCTCTAAGTTGAGATTGCCGTTTTCGTCACCGTTCATGATCTCCAAAAGCTGTAATACCTGTGCTTTTTCGCTGTCGTCCGTGCCGCTTATGCCGGTGTGCTCGGCAAAGGCCGCGCCGCAAAGCAGTGTGCCGGCGACTGTGACCGACGTCAAAAAGCGAATCCATGCTTTCATATGTTTTTTCCTTTCTTTGTGTATATCGTTATGCTTGTCGTGTGAATTATTCATAGCGCAGAGCTTCGATCGGGTTCAGTTTAGCCGCTTTGTTGGCAGGCAGATACCCGAACAGGATACCGATGGCGACTGAGATGCCGAAAGCAAGAAGGATCGCCTCGGCGGTCGGAACAGCGGTAAAGTCCTCCCAAAGGGTCGAAACCACCGAAGCGCCGGCTACGCCGAGAAGAATTCCGACAACACCGCCAAGAGCGCTTGTCGTGCCTGCCTCAATGACGAATTGCAGGCGGATGTGCTTGCCTTTGGCGCCGAGCGCCTTGCGGATACCGATCTCGCGTGTGCGTTCGGTAACGGAAACAAGCATGATGTTCATAATGCCGATACCGCCGACTACCAAGGAAATGGCGGCAATGGCGGAAAGCACGTTGACGACAATGTTTATCATGTCGGTCATGCTGTCTAAAATGGCGGAATTGCTGATAACCATGTATAAATCTTCGTTCTGGAAAGTTTCATACAGGCGGTTTTCAATTAAATCCACGCACGCATCCACATTGTCCTCCGATGAGGAAAGAAAGATATAAGAGGAAATATTGGCGTTTCGCGCCAAGAACTTAGCCGCCGAGGAGTAGGGAACATAGACAAAATTGTCGCTCCCGTCCTCATCGGTGCGGTCGTCCAGTTCTTCGACGACGCCGACGACCGTGTATTTGTCGCCGTTGATTTTAATTGTGTTTCCGACGATATCGTCATTGTACAGATAGGCGTAATACGAACCGACCACACAGACCTTGCTGTTTTCCTTGATATCAATATAGGTGAGGTTTCGTCCGTCTGCAATCTTCTGGCGTTTGGCCGCTACATAATCTTCGCTTACACCGGTGATGGTCGGCGTGTAGGTTTCGCTGTCCACCGTGGTGCGGACACTGCCGTTCACGCTGACAAGGGGGCTGATCTGCGCAAATTCATCGGCATTTTCATCGTAGAACGCGTACATATCGTCCACATCGACTTTTCGCGTTGAGCCGCGTCCCATGACGGTTACATTTATGGTGGTGGTGCCAAGCTCGGCAAACATATCGTTGATATAGACCTGCATACCGTTGCCGAGCGACATAATCAAAATGACCGCCGCAACGCCGATGATAATGCCAAGCATGGTGAGAAAGGCGCGCATTTTACTGGTGGACAGGCTTTTGAGCGCCATGATAAAGCATTGTGTAATGCCCAAGATTACGCCCTCCCTTCCGTACCGGTCTCGGCTTTTGCTTTCTCTTTTTCTTTTTTCACGAGAGGGTCGTCGTCAAACGCAACGTTTGCGTTTACCACCGCACCCGGCGCGTCAGCCGGTCCGTCGTAGATGATCTTTCCGTCGTGTATGCGTACAATGCGCTTGGCGGAAGCGGCAATTCCGTTGTCGTGCGTGATAAGCACGATGGTGTTGCCTTCGTCGTTCAGTTTCTGCAAGAACGAAAGAACTTCGCGGCCGGTGCGGCTGTCAAGTGCGCCGGTCGGTTCGTCGGCCAAGATGACCGACGGGTCTCCGGCAAGAGCACGGGCAATGGATACACGCTGCTGTTGACCGCCGGAAAGTTGAGCCGGATAATTCTTTTCTTTTCCGACAAGACCTACCTTTTCAAGCATTGCGCGGGCTCTCTCTCTGCGTTCATGCTTGTCGAGTCCGGCGTATAACAGCGGAAGTTCGACATTTTCAATAATAGTAAGCTTGGGAATCAGGTTGTACTGCTGAAAAATGAATCCGAGCGTCACATTGCGGATCTCGGCCAACTCGTCGTCATCCATGGTGCTTACGTCAATGCCGTTCAATTCGTATGTACCGGAGGTCGGCGTGTCAAGACAGCCGATGATATTCATAATGGTCGATTTACCCGAACCGGACTGACCGACAATTGCGACAAATTCACCTTTATCAATGTGAAGATTGATGCCGTCGGCTGCCCGTGTTTCAGTGTCGCCGTTATAGTAGATTTTATAAATGTCTTTGAGTGTTATCATGTGCGTACCTTCTTAAACGCCTTACATGCCCGGGCCGCCCGGACCGCCGCCGGAAGGACCGCCGTCGCCGGGACCTTCGCCCATGTTGCCGCCCATGCCGTTCATCATCTGCTGCTGCCAGTCGCGGGCTGTGCGGTCGGAGCTTTCAACGATGACCACATCGCCCTCTTCTAACCCGGAGGTGATCTCAATGTAATCGTCGTCGCTGATGCCGGTCTCCACGGTCACTTCGGTGTATTCCGCCGTTTTCGGAACGGTGGAATAGCTGCCGTTTTCGGAGGGAGTGAAACCGGCCGGCAATGTCATTTCACCGTTTTCCGGCATATCCGGTGCTTCCGACATATCCGGCATAGCGGTTGTATCTTTTTCGCCCTGTTTCATTCCGGTATCGGAAGAGGCATAGGCTTCGGGGTTCTTGATGACCTTGACTTTGTTGCCGCGGCCGACGGCGTCTACCGGAACGGCAAGGACGTTTTCGACCTTTTCCAGAATAATCTCTGCGTCGATGTTCATGCCGGGACGGAGTTTTCCGCCGTCCTCGTCACTGCCGTAATCGTCGAGCGTGACGGTGATCGGGTAGTAGGTCGTGCCGTTGGAGGTTGTACCCTGGATGCTGATGTTGGTGATCTTTCCGACATAGCTCTTGCCGGGCTTCGCGTCCGAAGTGATGTTGACTTCCTGACCGAGCGCTAAGGAATCAATGTCTAACTCATCAATGTTCATATCGAATTTGAGAGAGGAAAGGTCGTAAATGACTGCAATGGTGTTTCCGTTTCCGGAAGAACCGATCTTTTCGCCCTGTTTGTAGTTCTTTTCCACGACCGTACCCGAAATCGGGGCGGTAATTTCGTAGTTGTCGAAAGCGTCTCCGGCGTCTTTCAAGCTGTTGGCGGCTTCTTTCAGACTGCGTTCGGCTTTGTCGATGCTGTCGTCAAGCGTTTCGCTTTCCAAAATAAGAACCGTATCTCCCTTGTTTACGTAATCCCCCTCGTCTTTGACAACCGTCTTAACCTTGCCGGAACCGTCCGAGGTGATCTGCTTGTTGACGTTATAGTAGAATTTGGCGCTTTCCGTGCAGGAATAATCGCCGATCTTGGCGGTGGCTGACGTGTTTTCGGTGATGACACCGGGATTCTTGACGGCAATGGTCACATCCACCGTCTTGACGCCGTTTTCATTGACTTTGTAGGAGGGACTGATCTTATCTATCGTACCGGTAATCTGTTCAAGCGTATCGCTTACCGTCAGAACGGCGGTATTGCCCTTGGCCATGCCGAATGTGTCGGCCTGCATGAACGGAATATCGATAAGCATGGTGTCGCGGTCAATGATGCTGCCGATGACCGCGCCTTTCATGACTTCGTCGCCTACCTCTAAATCCATGACCTGCAAAATACCCGAATAGTCCGAACGGACGGTGAGGTCGTCTCTGTCCTTATACAGATCGGACAGCGATTTTTTGGCATTGTCATAGCTGTTTTGCGCACGTTCAAGCGATGAAACAAGGTTTTCGGAATCAATTTTCATGAGTAACTGATCCTTGGTAACCACATCGCCTTCTTCAAAATAATCCTCGGTGATCTCACCGCTGGCAAGAGCCGTGACTGTGTAGGAATCTGCCGGAGCAAGCGTTCCCGTTCCGGTAAGAACGTTTTGGATGTCACGCCGTCCGACCGAATAGGTGTCGTAGGTTTCGGCATTCTGCGCTCCTGCGTTTTGACCGAAAAATCCCATCTTGTGGCCGATGAACGCGATAACGGCAAGTATAATCAGAACCCAGATAAGGATTTTTTTCAGTTTCTTCTTTCGTTTGTTTCCCCGTATCGGTTTCTTTTTGGTATCCTTTGCGGTGTTTTGAGATGTGCCGGTGTCCGGCGTGCCCGCGGAGGTTCCGTCAGCCGGGGTAACAAGTTCCTCCATCGTCTTTTTCGGTTCGCTCATGTGACCATACCTTTCTTCTTTACGGTTATTCTGTTTTACAGCGATATTATAGAAAAACATTGTGTATCGGCAAGGTTGGTTAAGTGAAATTTAGGTGTCGTTTTATTTTCGGAATTGTAAATACTGGTCTTTTTCTGTTAAAAACGCCGCAAAGACTGCTATGTATAATTTTTCACCCTATGGAAAAAATAGGCGTAGACATACAATTGAGCCAATAAAGATAACAGACAAGGAGAAAACGCCATGAATTCCGATTGCAGTGCCTATACCGCCTCACGCGGCGCATTTATCCTAAAAAACGGCGTGAAAATTGCCGAAACCGCCTGTGCCGGCGGAAAAATCGAAAAAGAAGGCCCGTTGGGCGATTATCTCGACGTATACTGCGACAGCGACGATCTGCATACCGGCACATTTGAAAAGGCAGAAGCCGAAATGGTGCGTATGACCGTCAATACCCTTATGGCAAAAGCCGGTGTAAAGGATAAGAATATCGACCTGCTTTTAGCCGGAGACTTAATGAATCAGTGTACCTCCACAGCCTATGGGCTTTCCGGATTCGATATTCCGTACCTTGGGCTTTACGGCGCTTGTTCCACTTTTGCCGAGGGGCTTCTGACAGCGGCGCTCTTGATCGATTCCGGCCACATCGGTTCGGCCATCGTTGCGGCCTCCTCCCACTTTTGCAGTGCCGAACGGCAGTTCCGGTTTCCGCTTGAATACGGGGCTGTGTCGGGTACTACCGCGCAGACCACCGTCACCGGGGCAGGGGCGGCGCTTCTTGTGCGTGCAAAACCGGAAGAAACCGGCGTGTTTTTAACGCGCGGCCTGTATGGCATCGTCTCCGACCGCGGCATCAAGGACGCAGCTAACATGGGAGCGGCCATGGCGACAGCGGCGGCAGATACCGTTTTGCGGTATTTAGGCAGTACGGGCGAAACAACGTCGGATTACGACGCAGTCGCAACGGGAGATCTCGGCAGAGAGGGACTGTCGCTTGCACGGGAAATGCTCAACGAAAAGAACGATCCGGCGCAAAGCCTTTGCGATTGCGGCACGTTGATCTATGACCTTGACAAACAGAAAGTCGGCTGCGGCGGTTCCGGCTGCGGATGCAGCGCCGTCGTAACAAGCGGCCGTTTTTACCATGAGCTGAAAACGGGCGTTATGCGCCGTATGGTGCTTATCGGCACCGGTGCGCTCATGAGTCCGCAAAGCGTGAAACAAGGCCAATCCATTCCGGGAGTAGGGCATCTTGTCTGCCTTGAAAAAAGAGATTGAGGAGAAAAATATGATTTATTTGCGGGTATTCTTGGTTGGCGGCGCACTGTGCGCCATTGCGCAGATTTTAATTGATAAAACAAAGTTGACGCCGGCGCGCATTTTGGTCGGTTATGTCGTCAGCGGCGCCATTTTGACGGCCGTCGGCGTCTATGAACCGCTTGTCAAATTTGCAGGCGCCGGTGCGAGCGTACCGTTAACGGGCTTTGGCTATTCGCTTATCAAGGGCGTAGAAAAAGCTGTGGACGAAAAGGGCGCGTTCGGCATCCTTTGCGGCGGTTTAACGGGAGCGGCGGCCGGTATCACAGCGGTTATGCTGTTTTCGCTTATTGCGGCGCTCCTTGTAAAAAGTCATCGTAAATAACGTTTGTTTGATATATGTTTCCCGATAGTTCACAATTTGCGCGTTTTTGTATGATATGCTATGCGCAAAAGGCAGGACGTGGGGAGAAACATATGAAAATTGAACAATTGACTGACTGGAAATTGGCCGGCTATTGGCCGTATGCACCTTTGCAAAGCGAATCCATGGAAACGGGAATGACGCTGATTCCGCAAACGCCCTGGATCGACGCAAAAGTCCCCGGCAGTGTGCAGAACGATCTGCTGGCTGCCGGGCTGATCGAAGACCCGTACTACGAAATGAATTCGATTAAAGCCGAATGGGTGGAAAACCGGTTCTGGGTGTACAAAACGAAGTTTATCGTTCCGGAAGAACACAAAGGCAAAAAAATAGTCCTTGTTTTTGAAGGGATTGACTATACCGGGCACATCTTTGTGAACGAAAAGAAAGTCGCGCTTCATACCGGGATGTTTGTCCCCTGCAAATCAGATATTTCCGATACGGTTGTTTTTGGAAAGCCGAACGACTTGCGCGTCGTCATCGAACAGGCGCCGGATGAGTATGGCCAGATCGGCTATACCTCCAAAACAACCACACAAAAGGCGAGGTTCGGCTATAAATGGGATTTCAGCACGCGGCTTGTCAATCTCGGACTATACGGAGACGTTTATTTAGAAGTGTTTGACGGCGCTCATATTACCGATACGCATATCCGCTATCAGGACGGAAACGTGCTTGCGGATATTGCTTAGCAGGACGGAAAAGGGGCTTGCGACGCCGAAGTGACGCTTCATTACCGAAACACGCTTGTTTCGCGTCAGACTGTAAAGCTTTGCGAGGGCGAAACACAGGTTTCGGCGTGTATTCCGGTGAAAGAGCCAAAACTATGGTATCCGAACGGTTATGGCGAACAGCCGCTGTATGACCTGACGGTGCGCCTTTCGGGAAACGGGAAACAGACTGACTGCAAGACGTATCGGGTCGGGCTACGCACCCTTCGTTTTGAGCCATGCGAGGACGCACCGGAGAATTTTTTGCCGTACCGCATTTTCGTCAACAATGTTCCGATTCCGGTAAAAGGCGTAAACTTTACGCCGCCGGATCATATGTATGGCGCAGTGAGCGAAAAACGGTACGAAACACTTCTGACGCTTGCACGCAAGGCCAATGTGACCTTGATACGTGTCTGGGGCGGCGGTGTTATCGAAAGCGAGATCTTTTATGATCTCTGCGACCGGCTTGGTATTTTAGTGTGGCAGGACTTTATCCAATCTTCATCGGGAATTGAGAACACGGCGTCAAGCGACGAGCACTTTTTGGAACTTTTGGCAAAAACCTCGTCGTCGGCAATCGTTGCCAAACGGAATCATCCGAGCCTTGTTATCTGGTGCGGCGGAAACGAGCTTATGGCGATCGGAAAAGTTGTTCCGGTCGATATGAAGCATAAAAATATTGCGTTGTTGAAAGAATTGGCGGATAAGCTCGACGGCGACAGACTGTTTCTTCCGTCAACGGCTTCCGGCCCGAATTGCTGGTATGACGGAAGCGGTGTGAAAAACAACCATGATGTCCACGGCCCTTGGAAATACTGCGGTCCGGACTATGGGTATTTAAACGATCAAGAATGCCTGCTGTTGGGTGAATTCGGCAACGACGGCATGAACAACATGAGTGCCTTGAAAAAGATTTTCGCGCCGGAAAACCGGATACGCACCACCATGGAAGAGAACCATACCTGGGCGCATCACGGACAGATGTGGGACACGTATAACTACCGTGACCGGCCGTTGTTTGGCGATATAGACGACTTGGAAACTTTCGTTTCGGTCAGCCAGTATATGCAGACGGAGGGATTGCGGTATGCAATTGAGTGCCAGATGCGCCGCTATCCGAAAACCGCCGGATTAAACATCTGGCAATTTGACGAACCGTGGCCGAACGTATCCTGTACCAATCTGGTGGATTATTACGGAGATCCGAAATTTGCGTACTATTTCGTGCGCGACGCCTATCAAACGTTCCACATTTCGCTGAAACACGACCGGTTTGTATACGAAAAAGACGATATCCTGCACGCTGAGATCCATGTTCTTGACAGCGGTAACGATCCTTGCGGCAAGGCAGCGATTCACGTGCGGATCTTGGACGCAAACGAAAACCAAGTCAAAGCTTTTCAGACGGATGTGCAGACGCTTTCGGACAGAACGGTCAAGGCGCTTGCCTTTGAATGGCCGGTCAAAGATCTCGGCGCGCATTTTACGGTCGAGTGTACGCTCGACGCACAGGAAAAACACGATAAAAACGTGTATTTGCTGTTTGTGAAAGTGGACGGACAGCCTCCTTGCGCCGTTCGGCCGGTTCTTGATTTTATGAAAAAATATCTCGACAAAGAATAGCTTATCTTGTACAAATCTTGACAAAATACGGTTTGCCTGTTATAATTTAGGTAAACCGTATTGTTTTTCGGAATATCCGGAACAAACTTCAAACAGTGCTGATTTTGGCGTATAGCGCCGTTTCCCGCAGATCCGCGCTTTGAACACGGTTACACACAGAATTTTACATGTATGAAGGAGGCACTTGTTATGAGGACATTCAAACATCTTTTTGCGAAAACAATCAGTTTGATTCTTTGTGTCAGTCTGCTTGTCTGCGCGACGGTCGTCCCGGTTATGGCCGCAAAGCCGCGTACAACCAATCACAGCGCCGCACTTACCATCGAAAAAATGGCCGGAGACATTCTCACCTATCTCGAAAATGCCAAAATACCGGAACTGTTGCCGGAGAATTCGTCGCTTGCCGGCTTTGAGGGCTTTTCGGATATCGGAAAGATCACTTTTTCGGTTGACCTTGCATCCTTCGGCACAAATGCCAAAGCAGACATTTCTTTGCATTACGACACGGTTTCCAAACGTTATGCCGCCGATATCACGGCAACGCTCCCGAACCGCGCGCCGTTCTATGCAAGCCTGTATCTCGATACGAAAATGCTTGCTGTGAACTGCAACGAGCTTTTCGGCAGCAACACGTATGCCGTCGAATGGGATACGCCGGAAAAAATGTTGGATAAATTTGCATCTTCCAACTTTGCCAAAGCGCTTGGCGTGACCGATAAAGATATCGAAGCTGTCAAGCAGTCGGAGGTATGGCAGAAGTTCATTTCGCCGGAGTTTGCACAGAAGTGGAACAGCTTATTTGTTTCTTATAAAAATTATGTATCCGGTGCGGAGAACTTGGGAAAGGCTATGTGTGCCAAAGCATCGGTGACCGAAGAAAGCTTTAAGGAAACCGCAGTCTACGCCGCAAAACTCAATTTGGCTACACCGGAGTTCAAAGAGGTTCTTGAAAAGCAGTTCAAAGAGTATACGACGGTATTGGAGCGTTTTGCCGCTCTTGCCGGAGAGTCGGAAGCTTTGAATGAAGAAGACCTCCAAAAAGCTTTAAATGTGGCGGAAAAGATTTTTGAGAATACGGATATTACGTACTATCTTGACCGCGAAAAACTGAATATGGCCGGCTTTACAGCCAATATGGCGCTTGATCTGAAAGGAGACGGCGAAGGTACCTATCAGGTGAAAATGGAGGGTGACTTTGCCGACGGCTACAAGATTCGTGTGGAAATTCTCCCGATAGGTGCGGAAACGGCCGAACCTTTGGTGTTTGATCTGGGATTGAGCGTCAATGCCGCGTATAAACACGCCGTTTGGGAAGCTTATCTGAAACAAAGCTATCTCACCGTCACGCGTAACATCACCGCCACATTCGACTGGGACGAGGCGAATAAAGCCTATACCCTGACCGTGAAAGACGGTATTTCGCAAGGGGATAACAAACTGCCCGAAACCGTATATCAGTTTGCCGGTGGGTTGGCTGTGTCGGAAACTTCCTTTGCCGTCTCGCTTGATTCGCTTTCGGTTCATGAGCCTGCTATACTCCTGCCGTTATCGGAAACGGAATCCGTTGTTCTCCGTGCGGAGAGAGAGCATGTTCAGCCGCTCGGCCTTTCGTTCAGCTATACGGCCGCCGAACCGGTCAAAGCGCCGAACAACTACAAAAACCTCCTCAATCTTTCCGAAGATGAGGTGTATGCGCTTATCGCACGTGTGACCTTAAACGCACAGAGATTAGCGAATGATTTCAATAAGGCTATCGGTGTGGCACTGTATGATGAATCGGACGATCCGCGCGTCAAAAAGCTTTATGCGATCGATTACGATGATTACGAGGACTATGCCGCATGGTATTCCGAAGAAGAATTCTGGCAGTTGGTTGAAGAATATCAATACCATATCGATAACAATACTTCCTATTAAATTTAATTGTTACAATTAAACACTCAGAGAGCCGTCGCAGATGCGACGGCTCTCTTGCTCTTATTTCAGTATTTTTTCCAATTGCTTTATCAAAGCGTCTGCATAGAACGAAAAGCCCTCGTCGTTCGGATGCAGATAGGCGTCCCGGAAATACTTTGTCTCGTGCGGCACAAAATTAAATCCGTCGATAAAAAAGATGTTTTCATACTTATCAGCTGTTTCCCGGATGTTTTTTGCAACGGTATCAAACGGGCCGAGCGCACGGCTTTCCTTGCAGTCGGCGCGCCAGATAGGGGAAATCGCAGCAATCGGCGTTTCGGGGTAATGTGCGGCAAGCCGGGCGAAAAATGCGTTGCAGCGCCGTTTGAAGTCGTCAAAGTTTCCGGCGGCGTTCCAATCGTTTGTGCCGTAGGCAACGGTGATAAGGTCCGGCTGAAAGTCCGTTTTGTCTTTTACAAGCTCCGGCAGGAACAGCGAGCCGCCGATGCCTTTGTTTACCGCGTCTGCGTCCAACCGGGCGGCAATGCGCGAGGCATAGGAGCACGACGGGCATAACGCGTCATAGCCTTGTGTAATGGAATCGCCATATTGCAGGAGCTTCAATTTTTTTGTGACAGGCCGGAGGACGGCGCCGTCCTCTATTGATAGTGAACGGATTCTTCCGGCAGCCGACCACGGAAAGTAAATGCAGATGCGTTTGTTTCCGGCCGGCAAGGCAAAAACGCCTTTTCGGTCATCTAAGTCGTAATTGCCATAAGGGTAGACCGGCGGCTCGGTAAAATTCTTGATCTGACCGATAAGCCTTCCGTCACAGACGATATCGAACGCATAAAATGTGCGGCTGTGCCGGTTTTCCGTCTGAACCGCGGTTTCGAGTTCAAGCGTGCGGCTGTCCGTGATAAACTCAAGCCGAACGCCGGCGGTGCTCAGAATTTTGATTTCATAATACTCATTCAGCTGCGCGTTATTCCGTTCGTTTTCTGAAAAACGGGAGAAATACAGCAAACCGTCTGTGATTTTGGTGTAAGAAGTGCCGAAGGTAAGCCCTTGCAGCGTTTCAAAGGGGATTTTTTGCATATTTACGCATTCCTTTCGGGAGCCGCATAAAACTGCTCTTTTGTTACATGATAGACCACAATGTTTTTAAATTCGCCTTTGATGTACATGCTGTGCCGATACACGCCGTCGAGCGTCATGCCGCATTTTTGCATGACTCTGCCGGACGCATCGTTTCCCTCCATGTATTTGGCGGTAAAACCGTCAAGTCCCAAAACTTCAAAACCGTACCGCATGACGCGCCGGACAGCCTCCGGTGCAAAACCTTGCCCCCAATAGGGCTTTCCGAGCACATATCCGACCTCGGCGGTGTTGTGTTCGTAATCGAACGAGGTGTAGCCGCAGGTGCCGATGAATTTTCCGGTTTCCTTTAAAACGACACCCCAGTCGTTGAACGAGCCGTCCGCATATTTCTTTTGCAGGATACGGATATACCGCTCGGTTTCCTTGGCGGAGGAGTGGGGCGACCAGGTGAGATACCGCGTGACCTCAGCGTCGCCGGAATATTCAAACATGTCGGCGGCGTGCTCCGGAACAATTTTGCATAAACGCAGCCGTTCGGTCTCCAAGACCGGCGGGTCGGCAAAGGTCTTGCAGACAAGTTCGGCGAGAGAGGCGGAATTTTCCTTTTTTTCCTTATCGTTTTTTTCGGATTTTGCCGCTGTGAAAAAGTCAAAGAATGACATGATGCCTTACGCGCTTCTCGCCTTACGGACGAAGCAAAGCGTCCGCAAGTGCGGAATCCTTTCCGAGAATAATGGTGACGTCCTCGCCGTCAAGGGAGACCTTGACCGCGTCAAGCGCACGTGTAAAATTGTAAAAGTTCTGCTTTTCCGGGGTGTTGTAGGCGTCTGCCAGAATGCGCATGTATTCGGCTTCTCCCTCGGCTTTTATCTGTTCGGCACGCGCCTTGGCATCCGAAATGAGAATGTTTTTCTGCTTATCGACTTCGTTGCGTATCATTTCGGCTTCTTTGTTGCCGTCGGCGCGGTATTGCTCCGCAATTTTGCTTCTTTCGGAGATCATGCGGCGGTAAACGGCTTCTTCGTTGTCGCTTGGCAGGTCAAGCTTTTTGATCTTGATATCGATGATCTCAATTCCGTAATCGTCGGTTGCACCGGTTGCGGCGGCAAGAATGTTGTTGTTGAAAAGTTCGCGGCTCATATCGTCTTGGTTGATGATATCGTCGCGCAGGGATTTGCCCATTTCGGTCTTGATGGCGCTGTATGTGAGCATATCGATACGCGTTTCCGCTTCACTCTTGGAACCGAGCGTTTTGTAGAATTTGAGCGGATCGGTAATGCGCCATAAAACATAGTTGTCTACCTGCATGGTCTTGCTGTCTGCCGTGAGCACTTCACTCGGTTTCATATCATAAAGCAGCACTTTTTTCGGGAAACGGCGCACCGAATCGGTAAACGGCAGCTTGAAATGTAATCCGGCACCGGAAACGGTCTGTACGGTTTTTTCAAAGCGGATGACATTGACAAATTCATCTTCGCCGACTGTGTAAAAGCATTCTGACAGTACAAGAAACACTGCAATAACAAGAAAGATCACAAGCGTTGTCAGAATGTTCTTTTTGTTCTTCGTTTTCATTTGCCGTTCACCTCCGCGGAATTCGCCGAAAAGCTGTCAATGGGGAGTAATTTCTGTGTTGAACCGTCCGAAGTGTCGATATAGACCTTGGCGTTGGGCATGACCTGCTCGACGGCCTCGTAAAACATGCGTTTGCGCGTAATTTCGGGGTTCAGCTTATACTGTTCGTACATGGCGTTGAACATAGCGACCTGCATATTGGCTTCGTTGATGCGATCCTGTTTGAGGTATTCGGCATTCTGGATCAACTTATCGGCCTCGGCCTGGGCAAGCGGAAGTTCGCTGTTTTCATAGGCGCGCGCCACATTGATTGCGGTGTCCTTGTCCTGCTTTGCCGTTTCAACTTCCTTAAAGGCCTCCCTGACTTCCAGCGTCGGCGGTTCGCTGTCCTGCAATTTGATGTCGGTTAAGGAAAGACCGAGATCGTAGGCCGCAAGCTCTTCGGTTATGGCTTCTTTGATCTTTGCCTGAATTTCGCCCTTTCCGGTGGTGAGAATGCTGTCAACGTCATAGGAACTGATGACGTTGCGGATGTGGCTTTGCGCAAGGCTTTTCAGAATTTCGCGCGGATCGGCCGAATTGTACAGATACTTGACCGGGTCGGAAATCTTGTATTCCACAAAGAAATCGCAGTTGACGATATTGTAGTCGCCGCTGATCATTTTGCTTTCGCTGTCAATGGTTTCCGTGTCGTCGTTGGTGTAACCGGTGCGAAAACCGATCTCAATCTTCTGCAATTCATTGACGTTGACATAGGTGGCATGCTGAATGCCGAAAGGAATTTTGATGTGAATGCCCGGATCGGCCACAGACGTGACCTTGCCGAACGTGGTGACAACGGCTTGCCCCTTGTCGCCGACGGTGTAGAGTGAGGTGAATACGAGCGCCAGAAGGATAACAGCCAAAAGAGCCGGAAAAAAGAATTTCTTGAAGCCTTTTATAAACTTCTGTCCTTTTTTCATCGGTTCTTCGCCTGCGTTTTTCCACCATTCGCTGTTTTGGTTCATGCGGATCGCCGCCTTTCTGATGTTTTCTGAAATTTTTGACCGTAAAAATTTAGTTTAAAACTGTTGAAAAAGTCTTTGCAGCTTTTCGGGTGAGACCCGAATCCAATGAAAATCCGAAAAATCCGCAGGCCAGTGCCGCGAATTTTTGAGATATGCACATAGTATACCACATTTTTCCATAAAAAGCTATACTTTTACCAAAATAATGCGGATAATTTAAAAAGTCAGCTGATTTGTAAAAAAGCGGCTTTTTCCTTGACAAAAACGGATTTTGCAGGTATAATCAATATAATACAAAGATTCGGGGGGAAACCCGGTAAAGGAACAGCTATGTCTTTTGTCAGATTTTTGAATACCGCGCGCCGGGTGCTTGTGTGTATTTTTGTGCTGCCAACGCTATTGTTAGCGGCTTGCGAACAAACGAATAGACCTGAGCCAAAGCCAAGCGCGGCGGAAGCCCTTGCCGGCTATCCGCTTATCGCGGAAGATTTGCGTTTGCGTTTTTTGGCAAGAGATCCGACGGCATATTCCGCCTTTCTTCTCGGCTCGTTTCCGGCAAACGGATACGATGTGCAAACGCTTGGCACTTATCTTGACACGGCCGCTTATTGTCTTGCCGCAAACGGGGAAGAGCAAGCGGAACAAACGGAGCAGACTTTCGATTTCATCACGACTTACTTAAATCCGTCCGTACTTTTGCTTTCGGTTTCCGCGTGTGATTTTTATACAGAATCCCATTGGAGCGCGTTTATAACGCCGGATTACACGACCGGCTCTCTGCGGCACGGCTTTGAGGATGTGCAGAGGATCGGCGACCGGGATGTATATGAAAAAACGTTTGGCTGCCGTTTCCGGGCGGTGTCAGAAAAAGCGGCGTCGGCGGACAAGGTGTTTTCGTTTGTACAGAAATGGATCCGGGTCTGTGACGAAAAAAAGATTCGCTTGATAATCGTTCTTTCGCCGGTGCTTGAAACGGAACGAACGGAATCGCTTGACAGAGCCTACGAAAAAATGCGCGATGAATTGAAAGAAAACGGCGGTTCTGCCGAATGCTGGGATTTTTCGGAAGCGCCTGTCTGCGCCGATAAGCGGTTCTTTTACAATACCGATGAATTCCGGGTTTCGCTTGGCGAAATGGTTTTGGCAAGGATTTTTGGGAATACTACCGTGTATACGCCTGCGGATTTCGGAAAATGTTTATTATTGGATGCCGTACAGAAAGAGAAGCAAGAAACGGTTTTGGCCTCCGGCGCGCCGGAACATCCGACAGACGCCGAAAACACCGAAAAAGAGGTTCCGGTGGTGCTCTATCACCATGTGACCGAAGAGACCGGTTACGGCGATTCGGTCATCTCGGTTTCCCGGTTGGAAGAGCATTTAAAAGCCTTAAAGGACGCCGGCTACACGTCGGTTCATTTAAAGCAGATGGAAGAATATGTCATGCGCGGAACGCCGCTTCCCGAAAAACCGGTCTGTATCACGTTTGACGACGGCTACGAAAGCAATGCGGTGCTTGCTTTGCCGCTTCTTGAAAAATATCAGACCAAAGCGACTGTCTTTTTCATTGGTTGGGCGGTCGGAAAAAGCGTTTATAAAGATACCGGAAAGCCTATGTTTCCGCATTTTGACTATGAAACCGCGCGCAACATGCTCCAAACGGGACTTGTTGAACTCGGATCGCATACTTATGATATGCACCAAAGCGATACGCTGGAAGCGCCCGGAAAAGCGCGGATAGCGGCAGAACCGCTCGACGGTGAAACCGCACAGTCCTTTACAAAGGCGTTAAAACGCGATTGTGAGCGATTCAACGCAGATTTTGAAAGAGAGCTTGGCGAGCCGGTCAGATACTTTTCGTATCCGCACGGCAGTTATTCGCCGCTTTCCGAAAAAATTTTGGCTGACGAGGGATACTCTGTTACGCTTTCCACCGATTTCGACGGTAGAAACGTGCTTGTTCCGGGGCTCCCTCAAAGTCTTTGCGACCTCTACCGTTTTACGGTCGGGGAAGAAACGAGCGGTGAGGAGCTAATCCAACGTATTGAGTCGGTTTACGGCAATCCGAAAGATTAAGAGAAAAAGGAGACTTATCATGAACAACAGAGAAAATATCAAAAAAATGACTTTGCTTGCAGTTTTGACAGCCATTGTTTTCGTTTTTCAGCTTTTGGGCAGTTTCATTCATATCGGACCGACCAGCGTCAGCCTTGTGTTAATCCCGATTGTCATCGGCGCGATCATGACTGGCCCCAAGGGCGGCGCTTTCTTGGGCTTTGTGTTCGGTGCGATCACATTTTTCGCCGGTGTGCTCGGTGCAGACGGTTTTACAAACGTTCTGTTTTCCGCACAGCCGGTTGAAACGGCCGTTATCTGCTTCGGAAAAGGCATTTTAGCCGGTCTCTGTGCCGGACTTGTTTACCGGGCGCTTGAAAAGAAAAATGCGTTTGCGGCTGCTGTTTTGGCGTCGGCGGCAGCACCGGTCGTCAACACGGGACTCTTTATTTTAGGCGGTCTTTTCCTTGTCGGAAAGACGTTGGACGCGAACCTTGCTAATTTCGGCGCGTCCGGCCAGACCGTTGTGTATTTCCTTGTTATTGGCTGTGCAGGCTTGAATTTCATCGCGGAATTCTTGGTCAATCTCGTTGTTTCGCCGGCTATCCATACGATCGTTCGTGCCGTCGGCAAGAAAATCTCCAAATAAACCGGTTCAGACAAACGGCCGCATAAGCGGCGGAAATGAGGCAGTATGAGCATTATTATCGGCATTGACGTCGGCGGCAGTACGACAAAAATCGTCGGCTTTACCGCAGACGCTCCGGATAAAAAGCAGATTCTCTCACCGATTTACGTCAAGGCAAGCGATCCGGTCGCTTCGGTGTACGGTGCGTTCGGAAAATTTACCTCTACCAACGGCATTTCGCTTTCCGATGTAAAAAAGGTTATGATTACCGGCGTCGGTTCGGCGTTTGCCGAAAATCCGTTATACGGAATCGAAACCAGACATTTGTCCGAATTTGAATGCGTCGGCCGCGGCGGTCTTTACGTTTCCGGCTACCAAAATGCGATCATTGTCAGCATGGGCACCGGTACGGCGGTGGTTTCCGCCAAAACGGAAAACGGCAAAACGGCGTATGAGTACATGGGCGGTACAGGTGTCGGCGGCGGTACGATTGTCGGTCTTGCCAAGCAAATTCTGGGGATTTCCGACATTGACCATTTAATCGCTCTTGCCGAAACAGGCGATATTGAAAAAATTGACCTTCGGATTGGCGACATTACAAAAAAAGACCTTGGCGGATTGCCGTCCTACATGACCGCCTCCAACTTCGGTAAGTTAGATGATATGGCCTCCAAAAGTGACCTTGCGCTCGGCATCGTCAATATGGTGTTCGAGTCGATCGGAATGCTGGCTGTTTTTGCCGCGCGCAGTAAAAAAACGCGGGATGTAGTGCTTACCGGCAATCTCTCCAAAATGCCGCAGGCTGTGCCGATCTTCGAGATTCTGTCGCAAATGTTCGATATGAATTTCGTGATTCCGCAGAATTCCGAATTTGCAACGGTGATCGGAGCGGCGCTTGCCGAATTTGAAGTATAGCCGCGAAAGAAAAGGGAGAGAAACCATGCAGAAATTTCAAGCTGACTGGATTACAAATAAAGATTTTTGCGACCTTGTGCCGATAAATGTTTTCCATAAGGAAATGGAAGATGTGAAAATCCCGGAAAATGAGAACTATGCCAATAAGCACATTTTGTTCCGGCGCACGTTTTCACTTCCGGAGTTTGGAAAAGCCGTTCTCCGCCTGTCGGCAGACGATTATTACAAGCTGTATATCAACGGACGCTTTATCACCCAAGGCCCGGCTCCCGGCTATCCTTTTCATTATTATTACAACGAGATCGATGTGACGCGCTATCTGAATCCCGGAACCAATGTCATTGCCATACATACCTATTACCAAGGCCTTGTCAACCGCGTATGGGTCAGTGCCGATCTGCGTCAGGGAATGGCGTGCGAACTGTATTTGGACGGAAATAAGACGCTTGAATCGGATGAAAGCTGGAAATGCGCGTATCATACCGGCTTTTCCGCCTGCGGAAAATTCGGCTATGACACGCAGTTTGCCGAAGTATACGACGCCGGCGCGCCGGAATGCGGCTTTTCCGCGCCGGATTTTGACGACAGCACCTGGGAGAACGCGCGTTTTCGCAAACATGCGGACTATGTTCTGTTTCGCCAACCGACCGGACTGTTGCAGTTTGAACAAGTCAAACCGCGCGAAATCCGAAAAACGGACAAAGGTCTGTTTTTAGACTTCGGCTTTGAGGCTGTCGGGTATTTGACCTTTGAGGCAAGCGGCAAAAGAGGGGATACCGTTCTCCTTCATTTCGGCGAGGAACTGAACGACGACGGTTCGGTTCGCTATAAAATGCGCTGTAATTGCGATTATGAAGAAAAATTCGTGCTTTCTGGAAAGCCGGAGGATGTACTTAATGAATACGATTACAAAGCGTTCCGCTATGCGGAGCTTGAAATTCCGGACGGCGTGGCGGTAAAGGAAGATACGGTATGCTTTGTTGTCCGACACTATCCGTTTAGCGAGGTCAAGCATTATACCGGTAAGAACGAACGCTTGAAGCGTATCTACAAACTTTGCTCGGATACCATTAAATACGGCGTGCAGGAATGCTTTGTCGATTGCCCGACGCGTGAAAAAGGACAATATCTCGGAGATGTGACCATTGCCGGGCTTGCCCATGCGTCATTGACCGGGGATCCGGCTATGATTCGCAAAGCGTTGGAAAACTACGCGGAATCCACCTTTATCTGCAAGGGGCTTATGACGGTTGCTCCCGCGTCCCTTATGCAGGAGATTGCGGACTATTCCCTGCAATTTCCGTTTCAGGTTCTGTGGCTGTACCGCTTTACCGGCGATAAGGATTTTTTGCGTAGCATGTATCCGTATGTGTTGGGCGTGTGCGATTTCTTTGCCGCTTATCGCCGCGAAAACGGGCTCATTGAAAATGTCAAAGCTAAGTGGAATCTGGTGGATTGGCCGGCCAACCTGCGCGATAACTATGATTTCCCGTTGGAAAGACCGATCGGAGAGGGCTTTCACAATGTCGTCAACGCTTTTTATGTGGCTATGCTCGGACACGTCGATGAGATTGCCGGAATTTTAGGCGAGACGCCGACAGGACTATATGAAAGTACCAAAAAGGCATATATCGACGCTTTTTACGACCGAGACCGGCATTTGTTTGTCGATAGCATCGGCTCGCACCACGCGTCATTCCATTCCAATGTCATCGCGCTGTTCGGCGGCATCTGGACCTGTGAAGAAAACAAGCGCGCCATGATTGAGCTGATCCGGGAGAAGCGGCTGACCTGTGCCGGCGTATATATGGCGTTTTTTGCGTTGTATGCGCTGAAACAGTGCGGCGAAACGGAACTTATGGAAGAACTGATTGCCGACGACGGCGCATGGGCGAACATGCTCTCTGAGGGCGCGACCACCTGCTTTGAGGCGTGGGGCAAGGATCAGAAATGGAACACAAGCCTGTTTCACCCGTGGGCTTCCGCCCCGGCTGTTTTGTTGGATTAGGCAATCGTAGGATTACACAAAAACGCGAAAAAATATAATCAAATTATGCATTGAAAAAAACGGGTCGTTACCTGTATAATATATCCGTATGGAAATGCATAAAAATTTTTCCGTACAAAACAAGTTTAAAATCAACATACTTGAAGCGAAAAATAAAAATGCGAAAGCAAGGAAAGGTTGACAAAAATGGATAAGGTACGTTTTGGCATTATCGGTATCGGTAATATGGGTTCGGGACATGCAACCTATCTGCACGCCGGAGACATCGAGGGTGCGTGCTTGACGGCTGTATGCGATTTGAAACAGTCGAGACTCGATTGGGCAAAAGAAAAGTTCGGCGACGATGTTGCACGGTTCACCGACTATAAGGAAATGTTGAAGAGCGGACTTGTAGACTGCGTTATTGTGGCGGTTCCGCACTACTATCATCCGCCAATCTGTATTGATGTGCTCAATGCCGGTCTTAATGTGATTTCCGAAAAGCCGATTGGCGTTTACACCAAACAGGCAGAAGAACTTATCGAAGTTGCCAAGAAATCCGACAAGGTATTCGGCCTGATGTTCAATCAGAGAACCAA
Organism: uncultured Eubacteriales bacterium; assembly: GCA_934479825.1. GTDB lineage: Bacteria > Bacillota > Clostridia > Oscillospirales > CAG-382 > UMGS882. The sequence goes on along the minus strand of CAKSOW010000002.1, from coordinate 115,871 downwards.
CGCCATGTACCGCAAGGCGCGTGCCATGGTACAGGGCGGCGAGCTTGGCGAATTGAAGAGATGCGTCTGGATCATCACCGACTGGTACCGTACACAGTCTTACTACGATTCGGGTGACTGGCGTGCTACATGGAGCGGCGAGGGCGGCGGCGTTATCCTCAATCAGTGCCCCCACCAGCTCGACCTTTGGCAGTGGATCTTCGGTATGCCGACAAAGATCCGCGCATTCTGCCATGAGGGCAAGTACCACAACATTGAAGTGGAAGACGATGTTACGGCTTATGCCGAATATGCAAACGGCGCGACCGGCGTGTTCATTACCACGACCGGCGAATATCCGGGTACCAACCGTTTGGAAATTTCCGGCGATAAGGGCAAACTTGTCATTGAAGGCAGCAGCATGAAGTTCTGGAAGAACAAGACTCCGGAGCGTCAGTGGACGGTCGAATGCCCAAATGGCTTTGAAGGTCCGGGATGCGAAATGATCGATGTTGATTATTCCGAATTCAAAATGGAAAAGGAACAGCACAGAGGCATTACGCAGAACGTTACCAATGCAATTCTTCACGGCGAAAAGCTTATGGCACCCGGTGAAGAGGGCATCAACGGACTCCGCATTTCCAATGCAATCTTCCTTTCGAGCTGGCTCGGCAAACCGGTCGATCTGCCGGTAGACGGCGATCTGTTCTTGGAATTGCTCAATAAGAAAATTGCCGGTTCCACCTATAAAAAGGAAACCAAGGAAGCCGTTGCAAATCTGGACGGCACGTATTAAAATTCAGTAAAAGTCAAAAGCGGAAGTTCGCAAAGGACTTCCGCTTTCAGACTTCTGCAAAACCGTGCGATTTTTTCCGGCGAAGCCGGATTTAAATGAAATTTGAAAAAATCGGGGACATGCGCCACGATTTTTTCTCTGATAGATTCGCGCGTGTCAAAAAGCGTAAGCTTTTTGGCATGAGGCGCGAGCGCACGAATCTGGTTCGTGTCGCAAAACATAGTTTTGCGACACGTTTGTGCGGAAGTTCGCAAAGGACTTCCGCTTTTTTGCAAATTCTCGAAATGGGGTATTTTCATGACCTTGGTAAAGGAAAAAGGCTTTTATAAGCATTTTTTCACAATGATGTTTTTGTTAGTCTTGCAGAATATCATTGCTTTGAGCGTGAATCTGGCGGATAACATCATGGTCACGTCATACAGCGAAACCGCCTTGTCCGGCGTTGCGACGGTCAATCAGGTGCAGTTCGTTTTACAGCAGCTGATGCTTGGCACAGGCGATGCCTTGGTGTCTATTTGCAGTCAGTATTGGGGCGAGGGCAAGACCGAACCGATAAAATCGGTGGCAAAGGCGGCGTATTTTACGGCAGGCGTCATCGCACTTGCCTTTTTCACGGCGGCAAGCCTGTTTCCGTATCAGTTGATTCATTGCTTTTCGGATAATGAAGCCATCATCGCCGAGGGCGTAAAATACCTGCGTGTCGTTCGGTATACCTATCTTTTGTTCGCGCTTACCAATGTGACGCTTGCCATGCTGCGCAGTGTGGAAACCGTGAGAATTGCTTTTGGGGTTTCGGTCGCGGCGTTCTGTATCAATTGCGGCATCAATTATCTGTTGATCAACGGCAATTTCGGCTTTCCGCGGTTAGGGGTGACAGGCGCGGCTATCGGTACGCTTTGCGCGCGTGCGGCGGAACTTGGCGTCGTGCTTGTGTACGTTTTCTGTTTTGACAAAAAACTTGGCGCAAAGCTAAAAAATCTCTTGAAAGCCGATAAACTTCTCATGGGCGACTATTTCAGACACTGCAAGTTTTTCTTGATCGTCGCGGCGCTTTTCGGCACCTCCACCGCGCTCCAAACCGTTATTTTAGGACATCTGACCGATGCCGCCATTGCGGCAAATGCGGCCTCCAATTCGCTGTTTCAGATCTTAAAAGTTGCGTCAATCGGCGCGTCGGCGTCAGCCGCCGTTATGATCGGCAAAGCCATTGCGACCGGCGACAAGAATATCGTAAAGAGCTACACACAGACCTTGCAGATCATTTTTCTCTGTATCGGCGCATGTACCAGCACGGCGTTGTTTTTCTTGCGCACACCGGTGCTGTCCCTGTATGCTAATCTTTCGCCGGAGGCGCATGACCTTGCCAATCTCTTTTTGTTGGTTTTGTGCGTTACCGGCTTTGGCACGGCTTATGAAATGCCGTCTCTCTGCGGAATTGTGCGCAGCGGCGGCGACAGTAAGTTTGTTTTCTACAACGACCTTATCAGTATCTTCGGTATTACGCTGCCGCTGTCCTTTCTCGCGGCCTTTGTATTTAAATGGCATCCGGCTGTGGTGGTTCTGTGCCTGAATTCCGACCAGATTTTCAAGTGCGGCGCGGCATTTTTCAAAGCAAACAGCTATTCTTGGCTTAGAAAACTGACAAGAGATTGATGTTAAAGAATCCTTAATCGGAAAAATTACGCTATGTCTTGACGAAAGCGGCGGAAAATGCTATAATAAAATAAACTACATACGATAAAGGAAAAACTATGTTTCAGCTTCTTGATATAGCAAAAAACTTCTTGAATCAGGCCAATATTCCCCCGCAGGGCATTCTGGCTGACTTTACCATGGGTAATGGACACGATACGGTCTATCTTGCGTCGCTCGTGCCGCAGGGAAAGGTATATGCGTTCGATATCCAACCGCAGGCGCTCGAAAATACGCGTGCGCGCCTTGCCGAAGCAGGACTTGACAACGCTGAATTGATTTTGGACAGTCATGCGAACGCCCTTTGTTACATTCACGAACCAATCGACGCTGGCATGTTCAATCTTGGCTATCGGCCGGGCGGCGACAAGAGTGTGCATACCATGCACGAATCGACACTCAAAGCCGTAACCGATGCCGTATCTCTCCTGAAACCGGGCGGCGTGCTTGTCATTTCGGTCTATCCGGGGCATGCGGAGGGACAGACCGAGGGAGAAATGCTCTTAGAAAAGCTTGCCGCATACGATAAGAAAAAATTCTGCGTTTCACATTTTCACCTCGTCAATTCTCCCGACGCACCGTTTGTGATTGCCGTGGAAAAGTACAATAAGCCCGAAAACCGTGCATAGGCTTTTTGCACAATACCGCCGAAAGGGTGATTTTTTTGAATCAAACGCCGAAAACCGATAAGCCGCAAAAGCAGAATTCTCCGAATACTCCGTTCGTGAGACAAAATACGCCGAATAAAACGGGAAAACCCGTGAAAAAATCCAAGAACCCCCTGAAACTTTCCGAAATGCCGAATGTCCGCAACTTTCTCATCGCCTTTGTCGCAGGGCTGGTTGCATTCAGCGTTTTTGCCGTCATGGTGCCGCGCCTGTTGAAAGACAGCGATAATCCGGCCGGTCCGGATATTTCCGATAATATCGACCCGTCCGATAATTCCGATGACCGAAATCCGGATACCCCGGTAAGCTCCGGCAAGACCTTTACCGCTGTGGTAGGCGGCTATGACGCCGATTCGGGGGAATTGGACGCGCTGTTGTTTCTCAAAGCGGATAAGGAACGCCGCCGTTTTGTGATTGCCGCTATCCCGACTGCCTCCAATTTTGTTTTGACCAGTACCGACCCGAATACCGATGTTACGGTCAAAACCAATGTGCGTATCAAGGATATTCCGCTCATCAGCAGAGACAGCGAATGCGCCGGACGAATTGTGGATACCGTGTATGCGATTACCGGAATGAGTATCGATTACTATGCGTTTTTCGAGACAAGCGCGGCACTAAGCCTGTTTGAAAAGACCGGCGGTTTATACTATACCGTGCCGCAGGATATGGTGTATATCGGTACGGGCACGGCGGAAAATCCGGAAATCAACTTGAAGGCCGGCGGTCAGGTGTTAGGCGCCAAGCAGATCTTAGGCTTGCTTCGCTTTTCGGAATATACCACCGACGAGCGCCGGAACAATGCAAGACGCGCATCCGTGCAGGCGGATTTTGTGTCGCAGGGCTTGAAGCAGATCCTCAAAGCCGATTTCGAAAAATTGCTGACCGGTGTGACAAACGTGCTTGCAAGCTGTGAAACCAATTTTACGATCGCCGATTTTAAAGAGCAGTACGAGCTGATTTCCAAATTTAATGATTACAGCGAAGCGAGCTCCGTGATTACCGTTGATTTAAGCGACCCCTTAGATTATTCCAACACGCAAAAGCTGTTTGAAAGCTATAAATAAAAACAAGAAAATCAAACACCTCCGTATATATTTCCTTTGCAGGGTAAAAATATAGACGGAGGTGTTTTTGTGTGAAAAAGACAGAGATAACAAATCCCGAAGAAAACAAGGAAAATGCAGACAAGGCAAAAAAGAAAAACGAATTGAAGAAGCAGCTTGTCAGCGGCGGCGTATACATCGCCCTCGCCGTCACGGTCGTCGCCGTGACTGTCAGCACCATAACTGCGACTTTTTCCGGCCTTTCGGAAAAGGAAAATCCCACGGGTGACGGCTCATTGTACCGTTCGCCAAAGCCGGATATATCCGCGGAAAAGGATACGGGTACGTCCGATAAACAAGAGTCCGGAAAAAATCTTTTGGCAGGCGACCTGACGCTGGATACCCCGGTGTCGGATGTCGGAAAAGGCGTTGACGCGACAGTCACCGAACCGGTTCGTGATGCGGGAAAGAATAAGGACGACGTTCCGGCAGAAGAAAACGACAAGCCGAAAAACGATACGCCCGAAGAAGCATCCGGAACAACCGCAACCGGCGAAAAAACGGAAGACCCGGCAAAAGATAAGACAGAGCCGCGTTCCGAAGAACCCTCCGAACCGACCTTTGAGATCGGCTATGAGGGCTATATCAAACCGTGTACCGGTTATATCAACAAGGACTTTTCGGTAGAAGTCCCGGTGTATTCGGCAACTATGTATGATTACCGTACCCATGCAGGCGTCGATATTGTCTGTGAACCCGGCACGTTGGTCAAAGCGGTCACTAACGGAACAATAAAGGATGTGTATACAGATTATCTGTATGGCACAACGGTCGTTATCGAACATGCGGACGGCGTGGAATCGGTATACCGGGGACTTTCGCCGGAACTGCCTGCGGAAACGGTGGCAGGCCGCGCAGTCATGACGGGGGAGGCCATTGCCGGAATCGGAAACAGCGCCATTTGCGAATCGGCAGAAGCAAGCCATCTGCATTTTGAAATGCACAAGGACGGCAGCGCTGTAAATCCGAGCGATTATATCGCGTTTTAAAAATGCGCGACAGTCTGATATTTCAGACTGTCGCGCAAGAATCTTATTTTTTGTCCGGTTTCAAAAGACCGGACTTTTTATATTCGCTTGTAAAAAGGAGAACAAGGGTTAACCGTTTTTGCTCGCCTTTTGCGCTTTTACCTTGTAGAAAACGCAAGTGGGCATAGAGGTGCCAAGGACGTGAATATAGCTTCGGTTTCTTGCTCCGCATTGGCACGAAACAAACACATCGCCCTGAAATTCACGTTCACACACCAGATTTAAGCGGTCGATGTCTTCTGCAATCGATACAATGGGATTCTTGCCGTTTTCATCTTCAATCCCGATCGGTATATCGTTTCCGTCAGCATGGAATGTCATAAGGCGGCTGACGATATTTTTGAAAGTAAGAGTGATTTCCTTGCCATCGGCAATTACTTCCGATAATTCGGGCGCAATCGGATAGTATTCTTTCCCATAGCTGTACCGTAAAACATAATTGGCCAATCGTTCGCCCAGCATAACGTTGTCGGCTCGTCGGTTGTGAATCCCGTCCGACAGCTGTGCGTCGATGGTCGGAATGACATATACGTCATGAAAACGGTACGGCGCTGTTCGCTGAATTTCGCGGATTCTGTCCCATTTGCCGCTGTATTGCGCAATATCTTTTCGACTGTCTAAATGGGAATTTAACTGAAAGGTGTAGATCGGGAGCTCATCATTCCGGAAAGCCTTTCTTGCTTCTTCAACAAATTCTCGGAAATCGGCTTCATAATCGGGATTCCCGGTGTCGGAGCATCCCTGATACCACAGAATGGCTTTCGCCTTTGTCGGCTGTTTGCCAGGGGGTGACCTGAATGCCGGTATCCTCTTCCAGAATCCTTAACCAGATTTTGTTGATAGAATCCGGGGATTCAGACGGTATATAGCTTCCTCCGACAACAATGTCGGCCTTTCCGTCTTTCTGACATTTGATTTCCCAATCCTGCAAACCGTATTCGACTGTTACGCTTAAATTTATTTTTTCTCACTCCGATTTTTCCGTATTCTCATGGAAAATGTGTTTTTTATAGGATAACACGCCGGAAAACGGATGTCAATGCTTTTCTCAAAAAATGTTTAGAAGAAAAAAAGACTGTCGCAATTGCGACAGTCTTTTTGCATTTTGCAAAAACTTACTTGATCTCGACGGTAGCGCCGGCTGCGGTGAGCTTTGCTTTGAGGTCTTCTGCCTCTTCCTTGGAAACGCCTTCTTTGAGGGCTTTGGGAGCGCCTTCAACGAGGTCTTTTGCTTCTTTAAGGCCAAGGCCGGTGATTTCACGAACAACCTTGATAACGCCGAGCTTGCTGTCGCCGGCTGCTGCAAGGATTACGTTGAATTCGGTCTGTTCTTCTGCGGCTGCACCAGCTGCGGGAGCGGCTGCGCCTGCAACAGCGACGGGAGCTGCGGATACGCCGAATTCCTCTTCGAGTGCCTTTACGAGGTCAGCGAGTTCGAGTATAGTAAGGGTCTTGATTTCTTCAAGAATCTGCATAGACTTTTCAGATGCCATTTTGAGTTACCTCCGTTTATTGATATATTTTGTTTTTCGCAGATGTTTTGGATGAGTCCTCTGCCGGACTCAGTTAAGCGATAAGGCTTATTCGGCTGCTTCCGCTCCGCCTTCCTTGTCGATCTTTGCTTGAAGTACATAAGCGAGACCGTACAGAGACGACTGGATGCTTCCGAGGATCTTTCCGATAAGGACTTCCTTGGACGGAATCTTAGCAAGTTCCTTGATTTCGGATTCGTGCATGATTGCGCCGTCCATCATACCGACCTTGATCTTGAAGTTGTCGTTATCATCGGCAAACTTGCAAAGGATCTTGGCAGGAGCGAGCGGATCTTCGTCGGAAATAGCAAAAGCGGTCATACCTTCGAGATACGGATCCAAACCTTCGAGACCGGCAATGTCGGCGGCCTTGTGAATGTAGGTGTTCTTGATTACCTTGTAATCAACACCTGCCTTACGAAGCTCTGCACGAAGCGCAGTGTCCTTTTCAACGGTGATCCCACAGTAATCGACGATGACGCCGCTCTTGGCGTTTTTCATCTTTTCAGCGAGGTCTGCGACCATTTTTTGCTTTTGTTCGAGAATTTTTGCGCTAGGCATATGTTTCACCTCCCAAATAAAAAATGCCCATATTCGACCAAGAATAAGGACAATGAGAGATATTCATATGAGCACTGCGAAAAACGTGTGTGCCATATATCTTTCTGACATCTTCCTCGACAGGCGAAACCGGAAAGTTTCGTTAGAACTTGCGTTACCTGTTTTCTTAGGTCAACATGGGAATTATATCACAGAAACGATAACTTGTCAATAGGTTTTTCGTATTTTTTTGAAAAATGTATTATCGGGGACGGGCAGAGTGGACAAATCTGTTTTTTCGTGTTATACTGTAAAAAAAGCTGTGAAAGGAGAGGTCTGTATGCGGTATGTCCGGCTTCTGCCGGATCTGTTGACCGGATCTCGGTTGCTTTTCAGCATTTTTCTTTTGGCTTTTAAGCCGTTTTCACTTCCATTTACCGCCCTTTATCTGCTTTGCGGATTGACCGATATGGCAGACGGAGTTGTTGCGCGCACATGGAAGTTGGAAAGCGATTTCGGAGCGAAATTCGATTCTTTGGCAGATTTTGTGTTTCTTTCGGCAAGTGCGGTAAAGTTGGTTCCCCGTATAAGCGAAGAATGCCCGGTGCGGATATGGTATGGCTGTGCGGCTATTGCCGTTCTGCGAGGCATCAATTTGGTTAGTGCAAAAATCCGCTGTGGGCGCTTTTTTGTGTTGCATACCTTGGCTAACCGGTTGACAGGTCTTTTGCTCTTCATATTTCCGTTGTCGCTGTATTTTACCGAACCGGCAATGCCGGCAATGCTCATCGGAGCTGTTGCTTTCTTTTCCGCCTTGCAGGAGGGATACCGGATTTATACGCATGACAAAAAAATAAAACCGGCGATTGCATCAAAAGATACAACGGCCGGTTTTCCTTGTTATTTTCCAAACGCTACCTGTGCCTGAACGGGGCTGCTCCGCGCTTCTAAGTTCGCACCGCGCTTTTCAAGGGCGGCGCGGGAGATTTCAATATCTTCGGCCGCTTCCATTTCGTTGAAACAGCCGACCGTGACCATATCGCAGTCGCGAATGGTGGCCCAGGAGAAGTTAAGACCGACAAACGGCGTTGTGCGTCCGGTGGCCATGGGCTTGATGGTCATGACCGGCTTTTTGGCATTTCGGATGATGCGGTTGACCGTTTCGATTTCTACCTGCATGAGAAATCCCATACAGTTGTAGATCTGTATATACGTCTCCACATCGTAGCCGTTTTCGTCGCTGTAAACGATGAGTTCCGGCATGTGCGCGGAAAGTCCGGGAATCATGCCTTGTTCGCGGATCATGGCGGTATAGTCGCCGATCCGGCGGATCTCGCGTTTTTCCTTGTTGACCAACTGTTCTGCACTGCTGTGATGGATCAGACAGAAGTCCGCGCCCAGTTCTTTGGAGGCACGAATGGTATTTTCTGCATTTTTCCGCCCTTCGGCGCTGTCGGTTACGTCGATGCCGGGCGTGTCGATGAGAATGATTTTTCTGCCTAATTTCTGCTCGGTCATGCGAATCGCCTTGACAATGACCGGTGTCACCTGAAAACTGCACATCATGGTATCAATACCGGCGTTCAAAAAGGTTTCCAGCATGGGGCAGAGCGTTTCGACGCTGTGATGATGATCTTTTATCATGCAGTCTGCCGCTTTTCCGGTATGACTCCATCCGGCCATCCAGTTTGTACCGATGATGAAACGGGATACCGACAGACCGCCGACGGTTGTTCGCGGAAAAGAATAAGCATTGCTTTCGGGCATAAAAACACCTTCTTTTGTTGATTTTGTACAGTGTAGCACGAAACAGCCGGGATGTAATTGTTTGTTTTGAAAATGTTGTGTGAGAAGATTGTTTATTCTCTTGCATAAACCGACAGAATACAACATTTTTTGCAAAGGTTAAAGAAATGTTCATATCTTTTGCCGCCGGATGCGGTATAATAGATACTAGAAAACTGAAAGGAACATACTGAAATATTATGAATAAAAGTCCGGTTTCTACCTTTGTCTATGTCCTTATTACCTGCTTGGTTTTTGCCAATGTCTATGTGTATTCACAGATCTTTACAAGCGATATTCCCGAGCCGAACTATCCGATTACGGACAATATAACGGATAACGCCGGGACCGATGAAAACGGCGAAAAGGAAGAAGAACCCAAAAACGTTTTGCCGGAGGGATATCAGTACATAACGGCAAATACGTCTGATACGCATTCCGGCACCCTGATTTTAGTCAACAGCACGCATGCTTTTGTGTTTGATAATGTGCCGAGTGTGGTTCCGGTAACGGAAAACGTCAGCGTTTATTACAATAAAACCAGAAGCTATTCGGTGCGTGATATCAATGTTTCGATGAATACGGAGGCTGTGGCGGCGCTCAACAGAATGCTGGATGATTTTTCGGCGTATCAGGGCGGCAAGAAAACGTTGATTATTCTGGAAGGTCTCCGCTCGTATGAAGAACAGCAAGAAATACTGAATGAGAAGATCGCCGCTCTCGGCGCAGAGCAGACTATTGCGCAAACGCCCGGTGCGTCGGAACATCATACCGGTTATGCCATGGATATGGATTTGTACATAGACGGCGTCATATCGACGTTTGTCGGCGAGGGCGATTATGCGTGGATCTACGAAAACGCGCATAAATATGGTTTCGTTCTGCGTTATGCCGAGGGCAAGGAAAGCATTACCGGTATCAGCCCCGAATCGTGGCATTTCCGCTATGTCGGCGTGCCGCATGCGGAGTATATGTACAAAAACAACCTTTCGCTCGAAGAATATATCGACACGCTTGCGTTATATCCGTTTGAAAGCGCACATCTTTCGGTAAGCGACGAAGCGACCGGTTCGCTTTATGAAATATACAGCGTCGCCGTGAATGCGGACGGCACGCAGGTTCCTGTTCCGGCGTCGGCGGACATGTACACGCTTTCAGGCGATAACAGCGGACATGTTATCGTGACTGTTAAGAAAGCGTAAAAGCATAAAAAAAGAGAGGAAAAACATGGCGATTTACACCAGAGGCCTTACCGGCACTTTTTCGGAAACACTGGATAAAATACATAGCGGAATTTTGGATAGCAGTCTGTCGGCCAGTTATGAGGACGGCAGTGACTGGGAGGGGAACGGCGTGCGCTGTGCCGTGCGCGTTTACGAGCGTTACAGTGCGTTCGGCGGTAACCGTGTTTCGCTGAATGTGACGTTGGTTGGCACGGACGGGGATTTGTTCCTGACCGGCATTACTTCCGGCGGCAGTCAGGCGGTCTTTTTCAAGTTGAACACAGTTGGTGAGGACGCTTTTTTGGATTGCCTTATCGGCTTGTTTGAGTAATTTCGAAAAATTCACAAAACAACACAAAATTTGTACAAAACAACATGAAAGCGACATGTTTTTCAGAAAAACACTTGACAATCCCAAATAAATGCGTTATACTGTATGCAGAATGAAAAGGTGGAGAAATTTGCCTTGGGATATGTCACGTCAGACTGTCTGAAATCTTTGCGAGGTGAAGATGTTGAACCGTTATTACAGCGATTATATTGAAAAGACTGCGCGTATTGACAAATTAAAGGAAGCACTTTTTGTCACGCCGCCCGAAATTGAGGCGGATCGCGCCGTACTTCTCACGGAATCCTATCAAAAGACCGAGGGCGAGCCGATTATCATGCGCCGCGCCAAGGCGTTCAAGAATATCTGTGAGTTTTTGCCGATTACCATACGCGACAACGAACTGGTTGTCGGCAGTAATACAAAAATGCCGCGCAGCTGTCAGGTGTTCCCGGAATTCTCGTTTGAGTGGTTAGAGGCCGAATTCGATACGGTGGCGACGCGTAAGGCCGACCCGTTCTACATATCCGAGGAAACAAAAAAGACGCTGCATGAAGTCTATAAATATTGGAAAGGCAAGACCACAAGCGAACTTGCCACCTCTTATCTCGCGCCCGAGGCATCGCTTGCCATGGCGCACAATATGTTTACCCCCGGCAACTATTTTTATAACGGGGTCGGACATGTAACGGTCCAATACGATAAAGTGCTCGCCATCGGTTACAAGGGCATCTTAGGAGAAGTACGCGCCTCTTTGGCGAAACTTGATCCGGGTGACGCGGACTATGCGTCGCGGCATGCATTCTTGAAAGCGGTCGAAATGAGCTGCGAAGCGGCAATCACCTATGCGCACCGCTATGCGTCGCTTGCACGGGAAATGGCGGCCAGGGAAACGAGCGCCGTGCGCAAGGCGGAACTGGAACAGATCGCGCACAATTGCGACAATGTTCCGGAAAACGGCGCAGCAAACTTCTATGAAGCCTGCCAGAGTTTTTGGTTTGTGCAGATGTTATTGCAGACCGAATCGAGCGGCCATTCCATTTCGCCCGGCCGGTTTGACCAATATATGTATCCTTATTTCAAGGCAGACTTGGACAAAGGCGCTATTACGCGTGAATTTGCGCAAGAACTTATGGACTGCATCTGGGTCAAGCTCAACGACCTCAACAAGGTTCGCGACGCCGCAAGCGCCGAAGGCTTTGCCGGTTACAGCCTGTTCCAGAACCTCATCGCCGGCGGTCAGACAGCAGACGGCGAGGACGCGACCAACGATCTTTCGTTTATGTGTATCAACGCAACCCTGCACGTTCTTTTGCCGCAGCCGTCGTTCTCGATCCGCGTCTGGAACAAATCGCCGCATGATTTTCTTCTGCGTGCCGCCGAAGTTACGCGCACCGGCGTGGGACTTCCGGCTTATTATAACGACGAAGTCATTATTCCGGCGCTCATGTCGCGCGGCGTAACGCTTGAAGATGCGCGCGAATACAACATCATCGGCTGTGTAGAGCCGCAGAAAGCCGGAAAAACATGGGGTTGGCACGACGCGGCGTTCTTCAATATGTGCCGTCCGCTGGAACTTGTTTTTTCAAACGGTATGGATGAGGGCGAAAAGGTAGGACTTTCTACCGGCGATATCGGTGAGTTTGATACGTTTGAAAAGTTCTTTGACGCATATAAAAAGCAGATGAAATATATGATCGCCCTGCTTGTCAATGCCGACAACGCCATCGATATGGCGCATGCCGAGCGTTGCCCGCTGCCGTATCTTTCCTCTATGGTAGAGGATTGTATCGGACGCGGCAAAACGCCGGAGCAGGGCGGGGCAATCTACAACTTCACTGGTCCGCAGGGCTTTGGTATTGCCAATATTGCCGATTCGCTGTACGCGATAAAAACATTAGTCTACGATCAGAAGAAATTTTCCCTTTCGGAGTTGAAAGAGGCGCTCGTCCATAACTTCGGCAAGGATTCGTCGGCTGACGCCGTAAAGGCCGTGACCGAACAGGTCGCTGCCGCGCTGGCCGCCAAGGGGCAGACCGTCACCGAAACCGAAGTGGGACAGATCTATGAATCCGTGCGCCGCACCCTCCATACAGCGGACAGCGCACGCTATAAAGAGATCCGCGAAATGATTCTGTCGGTCGATAAATTCGGCAATGACGTTCCCGAAGTGGATGAATTGGCAAGAGAAGCGGCATATACCTATACCAAACCGTTGGAAACCTACAAAAATCCGCGCGGCGGAATTTTCCAGGCAGGTCTTTATCCGGTTTCCGCCAATGTACCGCTTGGTGCACAGACCGGCGCAACTCCTGACGGACGGTATGCCCATACCCCGGTTGCGGACGGTGTTTCTCCGTCTGCCGGCATGGATACCCATGGCCCGACGGCTTCCGCAAACTCGGTTGCCAAGCTTGATCACGGCATTGCCTCCAACGGAACGTTGTTCAACATGAAATTCCACCCGTCGGCACTTGCCGGAAAGAGCGGATTGGAAAGCTTTGTGGCGCTTATCCGCGGCTATTTTGATCAAAAGGGCATGCATATGCAGTTCAACGTGGTCAGCCGCGAAACATTGCGTGATGCCCAAGCCCATCCGGAAAAGTACAAGAGCCTTGTGGTTCGCGTCGCCGGTTACAGCGCGCTTTTCACTACGCTCTCCAAGTCCTTGCAGGACGATATTATCAACCGCACCGAGCAGACCTCGTTTTAACGGGGCGAAAAATGCATAATCAACCGTAAGGAAATGTGACATGCAGGAAAATTATATGGAACAGACCGGACGGATTTTTGATATTCAGAAATTCTCCACGCACGACGGCCCCGGAATCCGCACCATTGTCTTTTTGAAAGGCTGTGTACTCCGGTGTCGGTGGTGCTGTAATCCCGAAAGTCAAAGCACAAAAATAGAAACCATGAACCAGAACGGCAAGGTCAAGACCATCGGTTACGATACGACCGTGCGCGAAGTCATGGAAAAAGTGGCGCAGGATATGCCGTATTACCGCCGGAGCGGCGGCGGGCTCACACTTTCCGGCGGCGAATGCCTGGTACAGCCGGAATTTTCGGCCGCACTTCTTCGCGCAGCAAAAGAAGAATATGGTCTTTCCACGGCGGTCGAATCGACTGCCTGCGCACCGTATGAAACCGTGCAGACGCTTTTGCCGTACCTTGACTGGTATCTCATGGATATCAAGCATACAAATTCCGAAAAGCACAAGGCTTTCACCGGTCGGGATAACGGACTGATTCTTGAAAATGCCAAGAAACTGGCGCGTGACGCGAAACATCTGGTTGTCCGTGTGCCGGTCATCCCGACTTTCAATGATATGCCGGAGGAGATCTTATCCATCGCGCGCTTTGCCGCGTCGCTTGGTACTGTAAAGCAGATTCATCTGCTCCCGTATCACAGACTCGGTTATGATAAGTACGTCGGACTCGGAAGAGCCTACGGCATGGGCGACGTTCTGCCGCCGGATGCGCGTAAAATGGCGATTTTGAAAGGCGTTGCTGAAAGTACGGGCTTGGAAGTTATGATCGGAGGCTAAACGTGAATTATATTTATAATAATGAAGAAAGAGACACGGCCGCCAAACAGCGCATTATTCAAGAGCTTGTCCCCGGCAAACAGATTACCCTTGCGCATATCATTGCTGCGCCCGACGCGATCCTTTACCGGAAACTCGGACTTGACCCGTCGGTTGATTATGCAAGGAGCGCCATCGGCATTGTGACTATGACACCTGCGGAATATGCAATTATCGCCGCAGACCTTGCTATTAAGAAATCGGCTGCCGAACTTGGTTTTGTTGACCGGTTCAGCGGAACGCTTATCGTAACCGGTAAAGTGGATGAAGTCGAAGCGAGCCTTGCGGCTGTTACTGAATATGCCGAACGGGCGCTTGGCTTTAAGGTCTGCCCGATCACCAAAACCTGAATATGAAGAAACTGATTTTAATCGGCCGCAGCGAGTCCGGAAAAAGTACCCTGATTCAGGCGCTGCGCGGCGAAACTCTCCACTATCATAAAACACAGTATGTCGGCTACGGCGATTTCATCATTGATACGCCCGGCGAATATGCCGAAGACAAACATCTCGGCGGAGCCTTGGCCGTGTATTCCTATGAAGCGGATGTCATCGGGCTTGTCCTTTCGGCAACCGAACCGTACAGCCTGTTTCCGCCGTGTATCGTCGGAATGGCCACACGGCCGGTCATCGGCATTGTGACTAAATGCGACCACCCGTTTGCTGACGCCGCACAAGCGGAGCGATGGCTGCGGCTGGCCGGCTGCGAAAAAGTCTTTTTTACCAGCAGTTATGACCATCAGGGAATCGAAGCAATTCTGGATTACCTGAAAGAGGAGAAAAATGCTCCTCGAAACGCCTCCGGAACAAAGAAATCTGCCAAGGTGTGACAAATTTTTGTCAAACTGACTGAAAACGGCTCTTTTCGACAAAAGCGTTTGGATAAATCGTTGAAAGCAACACAAAACAACACGATTTTTGCAAAAAACCACACTTTTTTATAAAAAACCCTTGACAATGAGTTAGTATAATGCTATAATACCGTTGTAAGGTGAAAGAATTATTGGATTAACCCAAAAAACAAATCTTCAAACCAAAGGAGTAACCGAAATGGCAACAGAGTACGAAATCAAAAAACAAATCTGTGAGATCGGCAAAAGAATCTACAACAGAGGCATGGTCGCATCCAATGACGGCAATATCTCCGTCAAGCTGAACGACAACGAATTCCTCTGCACGCCGACCGGCGTCAGCAAGGGCTTCATGACCCCGGAATACATATGCAAGGTTGACGCGAAAGGCAATGTGCTTCAAGCATACGAAGGCTTCAAGCCCTCTTCTGAAATCAAGATGCATATGCGCGTCTACAAGGAAAGACCGGACGTAAACAGCGTTGTTCACGCACATCCGGTTTATGCTACAAGCTTTGCAATTGCCGGCATTCCGCTTACCGAGCCGATCATGCCGGAAGCTGTTATTGCACTCGGCTGTGTGCCGATTGCCGAATACGGCACACCGTCCACCGAAGAAATTCCGGACGCTGTTTCCAAGTATCTTCCTTATTATGATGCCGTTCTTCTTGAAAACCACGGCGCACTTGCTTTCTCGGATTCGCTTCTCAACGCTTATCACAAGATGGAATCCGTTGAATTCTATGCTCAGCTTCTTTATCAGGCAAAGATGCTCGGCGGCCCGAAGCCTCTCTCCGAAGAACAGGTTCAGAGACTTTATGAAATCCGCCGTAAGTTCGGTATGAAGGGTAAGCATCCGGCTGACCTCTGCCCGAACGCCAAGGCCGGCAAACCCAGCTGTCATTCCTGCGGCGGCAATTGCTCCTGCGGTACGGTTTCTTCGACCGCTGCCAACGATGCGGCTCTCATCGCTGAAATTACCAAGAAAGTTCTCGCATCTTTGAGCTAAGTCCGTTATGGGACACGATATCAACAAATTAGTGGACAGCGTGGTCGAGAGAGTTCTCTCGGAGACTGCGGCAAGCGTGCCGAAAAAGCATGCGCCGCTTTCGCGTATGACGCTTGCGGCGGCCAAAGAGCTTGCTGCCGCCGTTGAAAAAAAAGCGGCGGAAATGGGCGTCAAGGCGGTCGTTGCCATTGCCGATGAGGGCGGCAACACCGTTCTTGTCGAATGTATGGACGACGCTTTCCACGCAAGCTACGATATTGCCGTGAACAAAGCGTATACCGTAACAGCGCTTAAAATGCCGACCAAGGAGTTAGCAAAGCTTGCTTCGCCGGGAGGGTCGCTTTACGGAATTCAGTTCACGAACGGCGGAAAAATCGTCATCTTCGGCGGCGGCGAGCCGCTTATGGGTGAAGGAAGAATTTTCGGCGGACTTGGCGTCAGCGGAGGAACAGCCGAAGAGGATACCGCGCTCGGCGAATATGGAAAAACGTATTTTGAAACGAAAATACGCTGACGCTTGAACGGCAGAATACAGCAAACAACATATGAAACGGAGAAAATACAATGGCAATGAATACGAATGATATAGAAGCCATCGTCAAACAGGTCATTGCAGGCATGAAAGAAGCTCCGGTTTCCGCACCGGCACAAACGGGTTCCGTTTCTTCGGGAAGCATTCCGAAAACAGCCCGCGTTGCCATGCTCACCAAAACCGAACATTTTGACATCAAGGAATATCCGTTGCCGGAGATCGGCGACGACGATGTTCTTGTCAAAGTCGAAGGCTGCGGCGTATGCGGTACCGACGCGCATGAATTCAAGCGCGATCCTTTCGGCCTGATCCCGGTCGTTCTCGGACATGAGGGCACCGGCGAGATCGTCAAGATGGGTAAAAACGTCAAGAAAGACAGCGCCGGAAAAGACCTCGCCATCGGCGATAAGGTCGTTACCTGCATGATCTTCAAGGACAATCCCGATATCACCATGTTCGACCTCAACAAGCAGAACGTGGGCGGCGCAGATGTTTACGGACTTCTGCCCGATAAAGAAGACAACCACTTCCAAGGCTGGTTCGCAGATTATCTCATCGTCAAGGGCGGCTCAACCATCTTCAACGTGAGCGACCTCGATCTTGATTCGCGAATCTTGATTGAACCGTGCGCCGTGCTGATTCACGCAGTCGAGCGTGCCAAGACCACCGGCATTCTGCGTTTCAATTCGCGCGTAGTGGTTCAGGGATGCGGACCGATCGGCCTTATCTGCATTGCAGTGCTTCGTACCATGGGTATCGAAAACATCGTTGCTGTGGACGGCGAAGAAAAGAGATTGGCCGTGGCTAAGGAAATGGGCGCAGACCATTCCGTAAACTTCAAGAATTACAAGGGCATCGAGGCTCTTGCCGATGCCGTCAAGGATGCATTCGGCGGACATCTTGCCGATTTTGCGTTCCAGTGCACCGGTTCGCCTGTGGCACATTCCAACATCTATAAGTTCATCCGCAACGGCGGCGGACTTTGTGAGCTGGGCTTCTTTATCAACGGCGGCGACGCCACCATCAATCCGCACTTCGACATCTGCTCCAAGGAAATCACCACGGTCGGCTCTTGGGTGTATACACTGCGTGACTATGCCACCACTTTTGATTTCTTGAAGCGTGCGAAAGCTATCGGTATTCCGCTTGAAAAGCTGATTACCCATAAATTCCCGCTTGAACAGATCAACGAAGCTCTTGAAACCAATCTGAAAATGACGGGTCTCAAAATTGCAATTGTCAACAAATAAAAAAATAATTATATAACCTTTTTAAGGAGGACAAAACAATGTCTATGGAAGCATTAGGTATGATCGAAACCAGAGGTCTTACCGCAGCAATTGAAGCAGCAGATGCTATGGTAAAAGCAGCAGAAGTAACCCTTATCGGTACAGAAAAGATCGGTAGCGGTCTTGTATCCGTCATGGTCAGAGGCGATGTCGGAGCCGTAAAGGCAGCCGTTGAAAGCGGTACGGCAGCAGCCTCCAAGCTTG
The DNA here is from genome assembly GCA_934479825.1 of uncultured Eubacteriales bacterium. Classification (GTDB taxonomy): domain Bacteria; phylum Bacillota; class Clostridia; order Oscillospirales; family CAG-382; genus UMGS882. The sequence goes on along the minus strand of CAKSOW010000002.1, from coordinate 97,723 downwards.
GCGAAATCATTGCAACGCACGTTATTCCGAGACCTCACACCGACGTTGAAAAGATTCTTCCGAAGCTTTAAGCAAATATTCGGAATGGTCGGAATTTGAGGAACATACTATGGCAGAGAGAAAAAATGCGAAAAAAACCGCATCGACGGTGATCGCAAACCCTGCGGTCGAGGTCAAGACGTCTGCCGCAGATACTGCAACGAAAAAGACCGAAACAAAGCAGTTTAAGGAGAAAAAGATTATGAACCAGCAGGCATTAGGTATGATCGAAACAAGAGGCTTGGTCGCTGCTATTGAAGCAGCCGATGCAATGCTCAAAGCCGCAAATGTCGAACTCGTCGGCACCGAAAAAATCGGCAGCGGCCTTGTATCCGTCATGGTCAGAGGCGATGTCGGAGCTGTCAAGAGCGCCGTTGAAAGCGGCACCGCGGCTGCTCAGCGTCTTGGCGAAATCATCGCAACGCACGTTATCCCGAGACCGCACGACGACGTGGAAAAGATTCTTCCCGTCCTCAAATAATCCCGTTTTTCCGGGGAAACTCCTTTTCCTTGCCGCGGCTTTTGCCGCGGCAAGGCGAGCAGCAAACAAAAAGATTTTGAATATTCCGGATACGGACATTCTAATGCCGCAAGGGCAAAACATGCGTCGTGCGGCTTAACTCCCATGTAAAGCAAAACTCCAAATCTCACAGAACGCGTGTGGGTATCGGTGCGGTTCTTTTGACTGCACGAAGAAAGGCATGGAAAAAGCATGATTATTGGCAAAGTGGTGGGACATGTTGTTTCCACACGCAAAAACGAAAATCTCATCGGACAGAAACTCTTGATTGTCGAGCCGCATGAAAGCTTGAAAGGCAATATGGGTTCTTCCCGTTTTATCGCGATCGATAACGTCGGTGCAGGCATCGGCGAAACGGTTCTTGTCGCTACCGGCAGCGCGGCGCGCGTCGGTTGTGATCTTTCAAACGCTCCGGTTGACGCGGCTATTGTCGGTATTATCGACTGTCCCGAGGAGCTTGAAAAATAGAAAGTTTGCTGTCGGCTGACAACAAACAGTCAAACAATTTAACTTTGAATATTTGCAGGACTTCGTCCTCTTTATGATAGCGCGTATCGCGCAAACTTCTTATCGCAAGTCTCGAAAAAGGAATGATACTTCATGGATTTTAACGCCCTGTCACTCGTTATGAAAAATGCCGGCGTTGCAGGCGCGGGCGGCGCGGGATTTCCCTCCTACGCCAAGCTCAACAAGGCGGCGGATACCATTATCCTTAACTGTGCGGAATGCGAACCGCTTTTAAAACTGCACAGACAGGTTCTCGAATTTCACGCCGAAGCGATTCTGGACGCACTCAAAACCATTGCCGAAGCAGTGGAAGCAACGCGCGTCATCATCGCCGTAAAACCGCATTATAAAGAAGCCGTTGCGGCGGTCAATAAACTTCTTCCGGCTTATCCGAATACCGAAATCGGACTTCTTCCGGAGATCTATCCGTCGGGCGACGAGGTTGTTACCATTTATGAAACGACGGGTCGTGTCGTTCCGCCCGGAAAAATTCCGATCAGCGTCGGCGTTACTGTTTTCAACGTGGAAACCGCGTTCAATGTGGCGCGCGCTCTGAAAGAAAATGCACCCGTTACCTACAAATACATCACGATTTGCGGTGAAGTGGCGCATCCGGCTACTTTTAAAGCGCCGCTCGGCATTACATATGGCGAACTGATCGATCTTGCAGGCGGCGCGACTGTCGAAGATCCGGTGCTGATCGCCGGTGGTCCCATGACCGGCAACATCACCCAAAGAAGCGATGTCGTGACCAAAACTTCCAATGCAATCTTGGTCATGCCGAAACATCAGTATATCGTCGAGAAACGCCTTACGCCGCTCACCATCAGCATGAAGCGCGCTATGTCTGTCTGTTGCAATTGCCGCATGTGTACGGATTTATGCTCGCGTCATCTGCTCGGTCATCCGATCGAACCGCAGCGTTTTATGCAGGTCGCTACCAGCGGTGTAGTCAAGGATACCAAACCGTATCTGAACACCATGTTCTGCTCAGCCTGCGGCCTTTGCGAAATGTATTCCTGCGGTCAGGGATTGAATCCGCGCAGTATGATTGTGGCAACCAAAGGTATGCTTCGTAAAAACGGCATTAAGATTCCCGACAATGTTGAGATGAAAGAAGTTTCTCCTACCCGTAAATTCCGCCTTGTTCCGGTTGACCGCTTGACGGCACGCTTAGGGCTTACCAAATATGATTTGCCCGCGCCGCTTGATGAAAAGCTCGTTGAAACCGGAAAAGTCAAAATTAAGCTCTCCCAGAGTATCGGCGCACCGGCTGTTGCCTGTGTCAAAACCGGGGATACGGTGAAAACGGGAGATACTGTCGGAACACCGACCGAAAACGCGCTTAGCCTGCCGGTACACGCTTCCATTGACGGCGTTGTCACCGAAGTGACGGATAAGTTTGTTGTGATCGAAGCAAAGTAACGGGAGGAACAGAAAAATGAGCAAAGCCATCGGAATGGTTGAATATAAAACGGTTTCCGCCGGTATGACCGCCGCGGATACCATGATTAAGACGGCGGAGATTGAAGTCATTCAAGCGTCTACCGTCTGCCCGGGCAAGTATATCGTGCTTGTGACCGGCGAACTCAGTGCTGTCAAAGCTTCTATCGACGCTGTCAAGGTCAAATTCCCCGAACAGCTTTCGGATTCTTTTGTTCTCGGTAATCCGCATGAGGACATTTTCTCAGCGATTTACGGAGGCGGCGAGATCGGCGATGCAAAGTCGCTCGGCGTTCTCGAAACTTTCTCAGCACCCTCGATTATCGTAGCCGCTGATACGGCTGCCAAGGCGTCCGAAGTGAAATTGATCGAACTTCGTATTGCAAGAGGTATGTGCGGCAAGAGCTATATGCTCATTACCGGTACGGTTGCGTCGGTCACGGCGGCAATTGAACGTGCAAAAGTGGTAGTAGGCGATGAGGGAATGCTTCTTGATACTTCGGTCATCCCCAATCCCGATAAACGTCTTTGGGACAGCATTCTCTAAAAAATAAAACGTTTGTGTAGCGGAGGAATCATGCTTCCTATTGAAAGAAGAAACGAGATCCTTACCAAGCTGACGCTTGAAGGCAAAGTCATCGTAGGTGATTTGGCCGAATTCTATAACGTGACGGAAGAAACAATAAGACGCGATCTTGATAAACTCGAAAAAGACGGCCTTGCCAAAAAAACTTATGGCGGCGCAGTCAAAAACGACAGTTTAAACGTGGATCTCCCGTTTACCGTGAGAAAGCAGACTAATGTCGAAGGCAAAAAGTACATTGCCGACATTATCGGCGGTCTTATCAAAGACGGCGATTATATCTTGCTTGATTCCAGCACAACTGCGCTTTTCACGGTGAAAAGCATTGCCGAAAAAAGCAATATTACGTTAATTACCAATTCAATCGAAATTTTACTTGAAATCCCCCAGAAAAGCGATTGGCGCGTTATCTCCACCGGCGGCGAGTTTGTCCGCAACGGATTGTCGTTTGCCGGTCGTCAGGCGGAGAGTGTGATCGACGAATATAACGTTGATCTTGCCGTTTTGTCCTGCAAAGGTTTCGATATGCAAAAAGGCGTTACCGATACGCGCGATTATAATGCGCAGATCAAGAAAGCCTTTATCCGCTCGGCAAAGAAAATCTATTTGGCCGTCGATAACACAAAATTTGATAAGACCTCGTTTGTCCGTTTTGCGGAAATTTCGGATATCCATGCGGTCGTCACGGATACCGAACCTTCCGAAGAATGGAAAACATACCTTGCCGGCAACAACGTCGAACTGTATTATTAACTATATCGCTTTCGCTTTGCTTTGTCATGGCGAAAGCCACATTTTCCCGACGCTCGTTAAAATTGTGTCAGTTTGCAGAATGAGCGCCTGCCCCTTAGTATGAAAGGATAACCTATGAAACGATTCAAACTGAAAACGGATATTATTTTCGGAAACGATGCCTTGGGCGTTTTAAAAAATATCGCAAGTGACAGCGCCGTGCTTTTTACCGACGCGTTTATGGTTACTTCCGGAACGGCTGACGCCGTGAAGAATTATATGACAGCCTGCAAAAAGATTTCCGTGTTTTCCGACGTGAAACCCGACCCGCCGGTCGAATTAATTTCCAAAGCCGTGAAATTCGTGATGGACGTGAATGCCGACACGGTTTTTGCTCTTGGCGGCGGAAGTTCGATCGACGCGGCAAAATCCACGTTAATGATCATCCGTGAGCATTACGGAAAGAACATCAAGCTGATCGCGATTCCCACAACCAGCGGTACCGGCTCGGAGGTTACACAGTTTTCGGTCATTACCGATACTGCGGCCGGAAAGAAGATTCCGCTTGTGGACGAAAGCATGCTCCCTGAAATTGCTGTCCTTGATGCAGAGCTTGTAAAAAGTGTGCCCCCGGCTATTACGGCTGACACCGGTTTTGACGTGTTGACGCATGCCTTGGAAGCCTATATTTCCACCGAAGCCAATGATTTTTCCGACGCGCTTGCGGAAAAAGCCGTAGAACTCGTTGCGGATAATTTGGTTGCCGTTTATAAGAACGGCGCGGACTTGGAGGCGCGTGCCAAGATGCACACGGCGTCTTGTTTGGCTGGTATTGCCTTCAACGAAGTCAGCCTTGGCATCAACCATGGTATCGCCCATGCGCTCGGCGCACAGTTCCACATTCCGCACGGCAGAGCCAACGCTATGATTTTGCCGCATGTGCTGTATTTCAATGCGGAATTGGATATCAAATTCTGCGTTAAAAACGACTGTAAGACAGCGGATAAGTTAGAAATGTTAGCACGTCGTCTCGGATACCCGGCGAACAGCCCGGATATCGGAGTGCGCAACATGATTCAGCGTATCAAGGAATTTCAGCGCATCTTAAAAATCCCGACTACGCTCGGCGACGCAGGTGTTACCAAGTCGCAGTACGAGAAAGTCAAAGGTTTTATCATCGAAAGCGCCTTAAACGATGCCTGCACCGCGACCAATCCGCGTAAGGCTTCGCCGAAGGATGTTGAAGGTATTCTTGAAAAAATTGCAAAATTCTGATTTTGCTGACAAAAGGGGAAATGCTCCGCAGGTTTTTGACTTGCGGAGCGTTTTTTTGAGTTTTTTTTTAAAAGCAGAAAATATTTTTCCGGATATTCTTGCCAAAAGCAAAAATATATTATATAATAAATATGATACTTTTTTAAGAAGGAGGTCATGCGCTTGATCTTTCGCACACGAACCATTCTCTTAAACAAATTAAAAGAATCCCTTGGTTCGGTTCTGCCGATCACCGCAATCGTTTTCATTCTGTGCTTTTCCGTGATATCCGTTCCTACGGATCTCTTGATGGCCTTTGTGGTGGGCGCGGTCATGTTGGTTTTGGGCATGGGACTTTTTACGCTCGGTACGGACCTTTCCATGACGCCGGTCGGTGAACATATCGGTTCAGCCGTCACAAAGTCCCGCAAACTCTGGCTGATTGTTTTGGTCAGCCTGCTTGTCGGCGCGCTCGTCACCATTTCCGAACCGGATTTGCAGGTGCTTGCCGAGCAAGTGCCGAATATTCCGAATCAGGTCATTGTGTTTTCGGTGGCGGCAGGCGTCGGGGTGTTCTTGGTGATTGCGATGTTACGTATCGTATTCGGTCTGCGGCTGTCGTATATGCTCATTGTCTTTTATGCGATTGTCTTTGGCCTTGCTTTCTTTGTGCCGAAAGAATTTTTGTCGGTTGCATTCGATTCCGGCGGCGTCACGACCGGTCCGATGACCGTTCCGTTTATCATGGCGCTTGGCGTGGGTGTATCCAGTATCCGTGCCGATAAAAATGCGGAAAATGACAGTTTCGGTCTTGTTGCACTGTGTTCGGTCGGCCCGATTATTGCCGTTCTCATTCTCGGGATGCTGTTCAATCCGGGAGAGAGCAGTTATACGCCGGTGGAAATCCCTCAGATTGCCGATTCGCGCGATCTTTGGCGTCTGTTTTCCGAAGCAATACCGGATTACCTTTCCGAGGTGACCGTGGCATTACTTCCGATCATGCTGTTCTTTTTGGTGTTCCAGCTTGCTGTGCTTCACTTGAAAAAAGACAATCTTATCCGTATCGGCGTCGGCTTTTTCTATACATACGCCGGACTTGTGCTGTTTTTAACCGGCGTCAACGTCGGGTTTATGCCGGTCGGTAACTATATTGGCCGTCAGCTGGGTGCGTTAGAATACAACTGGATTTTGGTGCCGATCGGTATGCTTATCGGTTATTTTATCGTTACGGCAGAACCGGCTGTGCATGTTCTCAACAAGCAGGTGTATGAAATGACCTCCGGTACAATTCCGAAAAAAGCGCTGACTACCAGCCTTTCGATTGGTGTTGCGGTTTCGGTCGGTTTGTCGATGTTAAGAATTGTCGCCGGAATTCCGATCATGTATTTACTCATTCCGGGCTATTTGATAGCAATCGTGCTCTCGTTTTTTGTGCCGCCGATTTTCACGGCCATCGCCTTTGACTCGGGCGGCGTTGCTTCCGGTCCGATGACGGCAACTTTCCTTTTGCCGCTTGCCATGGGCGCGAGCGTCAGCTGCGGCAGAGACGTCGTGACGTTTGCGTTCGGCGTGGTCGCGATGGTTGCTATGACGCCGCTTGTTACGATACAGATTTTGGGTCTTTGCTTTAAGTTCAAGGAACGTGCCAACGAAAAGCAGCGTGCGGCGCTCATTAAGAAAGAACTTAGCGACAGCGACATCATTGAATAGACTTTTCATTTTAAAACAGCCGTATGACGGCTTTGGATCTGAAAGGAAATCGTTATGACTATGGGAAAATTCAGCCTGCTTATCAATATTCTCGGGCGCGAATTTGAAGAATCCTATCTGGATTATTACAAGAAAAACGGCGTCAATGCCGTGTTCTCGACGCTGTGCTTAGGCACTGCGTCCAAAAGCATGCTTGACTATCTGGGCTTGGAACGCAATGAAAAAGTTTTGCTTACGTCGCTTGTGTCCTCCCGGCGGGCGCGCAAGCTTTTACAGGGCCTTGTAAGCAAAATGGGCATCAATCTTCCGGGTACGGGCATTGCCATTACCGTGCCGGTCGGAAGTATTGCCGGAAATGCCAGTTTAATGTATCTTGCGGAGGGTCAGGATGAACCGTCCGAAGAATCGAATGAGGTGAATGAGATGAAAGAACAGAAAGATTTTTCTTATGCTTTAATTACCGTAATTGCCGAAAAAGGTTGTTCGGATATGGTTATGGACGCCGCACGCGAAGCAGGGGCAGGCGGCGGAACAGTGGTGCATGCCAAGGGAACGGCCACTGAGTTTACGGCAAAATTCTTCGGCGTATCGATTGCCGCAGAAAAAGAGATGATTTATATCGTGACGCGCCGTTCGGATAAAGACGCTATCATGCGCGCGGTTATCGAAAAGGCCGGACCTGCAACGGACGCGCGTGCGGCAGTGTTCTCGCTGCCGGTGGAGGATGTAGTCGGTCTGTGCAGTGTCATGGATAAGGAATAATAAAAGCTTAACAAAGAGATTTTACAGAGTGGCGCGGCGGTTTGATGTTCAAATCGCCGCGCGTCTTTTATGTTTGCCTAAAAAGGCAGGCTTTGACGGATAATTTCCGTAACCTGTTGCAATTTTTCGCTTGATATGGTAAAATAAATGCAGAACAGAATAAGGGATGAAACCAATGCTTAACTTTAAACAGAATACAGATTTTGATTTGATTGGGCTCGGTGAAGTCATGTTACGTCTTTCGCCGCAGGGAAAAGAAAAAATCAGCCAAAGCGAAACATTTGAAAAAACGGTGGGCGGCAGTGAATTGAACGTCGTTTCGGGCGCTGCCATGTTGGGCGCCCGTTCCGCTATTCTCACCAAAATTCCAAACAATAAAATCGGACATTTTGTCCGCAATAAGATCCGCTACGGAAACGTCAGCGACGATTATTTGGTCTACGACGATTCCCCCGATGCAAGACTCGGACTCTACTATTATGAAAGCGGCGCATATCCGCGCAAATCTTCGGTCATTTACGACCGTGCCGGTTCTTCGGTGTGCTCCCTGAAACTTTCCGATATTCCGGAGGATATATACGGAAAAACCAAAGTTTTTCATATGAGCAGTATTACGCTCGCTCTAAGCGATACATTAAGACAAACAGCGCTGGAAATCCTAAAAAAATTTCATGAGGCAGGCGCTTATATTTCGTTTGATGTCAATTACCGTGCCGCGCTTTGGAGCGAGGAGGAGGCACGCAAGGTCATCGAAGGCGTTTTCCCGTATGTGGATTTTCTTTTTGTATCGGAAGAGACTTCGCGCCGGATGTTGAGACGTACCGGCACGCTGGAAGAGATCATGAAAGCCTATACCGTCGATTACGGCTGTTCCTTGGTCGCGACCACGCGCCGTGAGGTGATTTCGCCCATGCGGCATAATTTCGGCTCAAAAATCTATTATGACGGCCGATTCTATGAAGAAGCGCCTTATGAAAACATTGAAGTCATTGACCGTATCGGCAGCGGCGACGCGTATCTTTCGGGTGTGCTGTATGGGTTGATCAAGACGGGCGATATTCAAAAGGCGCTCGAAATCGGAAACGCTTCGTCAGCCGTCAAGAACACTGTGCTCGGAGATATGGCGGCCAGCAGTATCGATGAGATCTTAGGGGTTATCCAATCCCACAAGGCTACCGGCAGACAGGATGAAATGAACCGGTAACGCTGTTGCGATAAGCATAAAAAACCGCGGCTTTTCAAAAAGAAAAGCCGCGGTTTTGGTTTTAAAGGAACGTGTTATGAAACAGACGTCGCTTTGCCTTACGACCAGATGCGGTCGTTGGCGAATTCCTTGTCCCATTCGTCGGTCGGTTCAAAGAACCCGGGAATATTCGGATTGACGTGCTCTTTTAATAAGTCTTCGTTCAGACCGTCAAAGCCAAGCCCCGGTTTTTCCGGCACATGGATAAATCCGTCTTTGATGAAAGGCTTGTCAAGGCCTGTCACCATATCGGCCCACCAGGGTACATCCACCGAGTGATATTCCAGCGCCAGTACATTATGCATTGCTGCTGCCGTATGCACAGCCGCCATACATGCCACCGGGCTTTCCGCCATATGTACGGCAACCGCCACACCGTTCTCATCGGCTATATCGGCAATCTTTTTCAATTCCAACGCACCGCCGCAGGTGAGAATATCCGGATGGATCACCGATACGCCGCCGGCTTTGATCAGTGTTTCAAAGTTCTCTTTTAAATAAATGTCCTCGCCGGTGCAGACCGGAATGCAGGTCGAATTCTTCAAACGGACATATTGGTCGGTGTACATCCACGGAACCATGTCTTCAATCCAGGCAAGATTATACTTTTCCATGCGTCTTGCAAACCGGATACAGTCCTCCACACAGATATGTCCGAAATGGTCAATGGCAAGAGGAACCTCATATCCGATGACCTCACGTACCTCGCGCACATAGTTTTCCAAGAAATCCAACCCTTTTTCGGTCAGATGAATGCCCGTAAAGGGATGAGCGGTCGTGACGATCTGATAGCTTTTCTGATGTTTTACCATGTCCGCCGTGACCGAACCGCCCTGAACATTCAGAATATGCGGCGCATACTTTTTCATATCCTCGATGAATCCGAGCGGTGCGTTGAGCGTGCCGGGCTCGTCTAAAAGAAGCCCGATACCGAGATCCATTTTCAAAAACGTAAAGCCCATGTCCATGCGCTTTTTTAAAGCATATCCCATGTCTTTGCCGGTGTGTTTGCCGTCTACGTCGGTATCGCAGTAAACGCGGATCTCATCGCGGAACTTTCCGCCGAGCAGTTGATAAAGCGGCACCCCATATGCTTTTCCGGCTAAATCCCACAAGGCGATCTCAATGCCGGATACGCCGCCGCCCTGGCGCGATGATCCGCCGAATTGCTTGATCTTGCGGAAAATCTTATCGACATTGCAGGGATTTTCGCCTAAAATCCGGCTTTTTAACAGAAGCGCATACGTTTTGCTGGATGCGTCGCGTACCTCGCCATAGCCGCAAAGTCCTTGATTGGTCATGATCTTCAAAATCGTGCAGCGCTTGGGCGCTCCGTCGATATCCACAAAACGCATATCCGTGATTTTTAAATCCGCCGGGTTAGAATAGGTTGAAAAACTCATTGAAAAATTCCTTTCCTGTTGTTGATTCTATTATAAACCGTGCAGCGCGGTTCTTCTACAACTTTTTCACCCTGTTTTTCAACTTTTTCATTTTTTTTGCGGATCGGAGGACTTATAAAAATTTTTGCTTATTTTTTGCTTAAAATTCACTGTCGTATCTTGCAAAAAAACGTCGAATACGGTATAATTGTATCAGATATCTCTACGCTTGCCATTTGCGGCGTTACATAACATATAATCCCGTTTTTTGCGGCATATACTTTTATGCGGAACTTGTCAAGGAGGAACGTAAAAATTGAACGAACAAAGAAAGATTCAACATCCCGATTATATTGACGCGAACACACAATCCTTTCCCGATGTTTCCCCGGCTAATACCGAATCTTTACGGAAAGCGGTGCAAAAAGCAAAAAAACGCCGTCAGAACCGGCATAAAGCCATTCTGTCTTCGTTTTTGGCCGTCGCATTGTTTGCGGCCGTCGGCTTTTTCGCCTTTTTGGAGCTTGGTAAGAATATAACAGTTTCACCAAAAGCCGATGAAACAGAAAATCCGGGCGATCCGCAGACTTCCGTGCCTGCCGATTCCGAAGCCGCCGTTCAGAACCAGGAAATGCGCGGCGTATGGATTGCCTCCACTATCAACATCAACTATCCGTCCGAACCGGGTCTTTCCAAGAATCAGCTGCAAGCGGAATTGGACGATATTGTAAAAAACGCTTCGGAGACCGGTCTCAACGCCATTTTCTTTCAGGTGCGTCCGACTGCGGACGCGCTCTATCCCTCCAAAATCTTCCCCTATTCCAAATACATAAGCGGCCGGCAGGGGCAAGCGCCCGACGGTGATTTTGACAGCCTTGCCTATTTGCTCGAAAAGGCAAATACCGCCGGTATTGCCGTTCATGCATGGGTCAACCCTTACCGCGTAACCATGTATTCCTCCGACGAAGCAGAGCTTTGTGACACAAATCCGGCCGTTCTTCACCCGGAATATACCGTGAAATATGCCGATGGCAAAACCTATTTCAATCCGGCTTTGCCGGAGGTGCGCGCCTTGGTTGCGGACGGGGTGCGTGAGCTTGCCGAGAACTATCCGTCGCTTGCCGGAATCCATTTTGACGATTATTTCTACCCCTATCCCAAGGACGGCGCAGAATTTGATGACGCGGCGGCTTATGCCCTGTACGGAAACGGCATGGACAAAGCCGAGTGGCGGCGCGAAAACGTCAATGCACTCATCAAAGCTTCGTATGAAGCCATAAAAGCCGTAAATCCGAACATTGAATTCGGTGTTTCGCCGTTCGGTATCTGGGCAAACGACGGTTCGGATACCCCTGAAAAGGGCAGTACCAGTTCGGGATTAGAAGCCTATTCGTCGCTCTATTGCGACGCACTCGCCTGGGCGAAGGGCGGCTATGTGGATTATCTGATTCCGCAGTTGTATTGGAGTTTTGCCACCAAAGCCGCTCCGTTTGACAACATGGCGCGCTGGTGGAATGCCGCTCTCGACGGAACGGGCGTGGAATACTATATCGGCCACGCCGCCTACAAAGCGCCGGATTATGCGGAAAACGAGCTTGGCATACAGGTGGAATTCGCGCGTAACCTGCTTTGCTACCGCGGCAGTGTATTCTATGGCTATGAGGATATAAAAAACAACACCTGCGGCTTAAAGGATAAATTGAAGTCGCTTTATGCAAAACCGGTTGTCTATACCGAAACGCCGCAAGAAACGGCTTCGGTGTATCAGCCGTACAACAACTCGAATTCGACCTCTCCCACCGTTACGCTTGTCGGCGGCAGTGACACGCGCTATCCGCTTACGATAAACGGAGAAAAAATTTCGCGTACAAAAAGCGGTCTGTTCTCGTATTACGGAACCATAGGTGCCGGAATCAATGTTTTTACACTCGTGCAGAACGGCGTATCCTACACGCACAACATCAACTATAAAGCCACGCGCGGCGCTTCATCGCCGATTCAGTCTTTCTCCAAAATGGAGGTCGTGGATGTTTCACCTGCCGGTGAGACGTGGCTTTCGGTCGGCGATACGTTAAAAATCAGCTGTGCCGCTCCTGCCGGAAGTAAAGTTACGGCAACCATCGGCGGCATGTCGGTGGAACTGACTACCAAAACCGGCGCGGCTTCCTCGGTCAAGTACACAAAGGCTATCTACACCGGTGAAATCACACCGAGTGCCTTTGCCGGTGAAAGCGACACAGTCACGCTCGGCACGCTTATCGTTACCGCAAAGCTCGGAAACGAATCGGCCTCTGCAACCGGCGGAGCTGTCAAGCAAATGGGGCAGAAAGCGCTTGTGTACGCCGAAGTCATAAACGATTATTCGCATTTGAAAACCGCACCCAACTCTTCGTTCTACGATGACTATACGCCGGCCTCCAAAGGGCTTCGCGACTACGTAAAAGGCCTTTCCGACGGCTTCTACAAGCTGGCGTTCGGCGGTTATGTGGCGGCCTCCAATGTAAAACTTGTCGAGGGCGTGGAATTAAACCGCGGCAAGATCTTATCGGTCGGCGTTAAGGTAAACGGCACGGATACTATCAACAATAAGAACAACTTTACCGATGTGACCTTTGCCTGCCTTGAAAACGTGCCGGTCAATGCTGTCGCGTCAGCCGGAAGGATCGATGTGACGTTCTACAACTGCGACCCGACCATTCTTCCTTTGCCGGCCATTGAGGCAAATCCTCTTGTCAGCATGATTACGGCCGCCGCTGTGAACGATACGACGCTTGTTTATACCATTCATTTGAAAAATGAGCTCAACGCCTACGGTTACAATGTTGTTTATGAGAACGGGAACATCATCGTCCGCATGAATAATCCCCAACGGCTTTCCGATGATCCCGCCAAACCGCTTGCCGGAAAGACCATTGTGGTAGACCCTGGTCATGGCGGCAACGATACCGGCGCGCTCGGCTGCGGAAAGACCAACGAGGCTATGCTCAATCTCGATATTTCGCTCCATTTGCGCGATAAACTGACGGCTCTCGGTGCAAACGTGCTGATGACGCGTTCAGACAATACTACTGTTTCCTTGGAAGAACGCATGGCGTTTCTCAATGATGCCAACCCCGATCTTGCCGTGGCAATTCATCAGAATTCCATTGCATCCAGTTCCAATGCGCAGAAAATACGCGGTTACTTGGGACTCTATTGCACCGAGGCCGGCAAATTGCTTGCCAAGAGCGTTTCTGCGTCGGTTGCTTCGGAATTGAACCGCTATGAACGCCCGTATGCGTATCAGAAACTGGCCGTAGCGCGCAATCACCGTTTCCCGTCCACACTGTGCGAAATGTGCTTTATTTCCAATGTTGAGGAATATGAATGGTCGATAACACCCGGAAACACCGAGCGGAGCGCCATAGCCGTTGCAGACGGCATTCTTGCCTACTATAAGGCACAGGAGGCTTACCTTGCGTATTAACAAAAAGAAAAACGCGCTCCTTTACACAGAGCGCCTGGAAGAACATTATCCGGACGCGATATGCTCGCTCGACTATGAGCGTGACCCATGGAGATTGCTTGTTATGTCGCGTCTTTCGGCCCAGTGTACCGATGCAAGAGTCAATATCGTTTCAAAGCCGCTTTTTGAAAAATATCCGGATATACGCGCTATGGCAGACGCCGTACCGGAGGAGTTGGAGCAGATTATCTACCCCTGTGGACTTTACAAGACCAAGGCGCGCGATTTGAAAAAAATGTGCGGCGAACTTCTGTCGGAGTATGACGGCCAAGTGCCGGATACCATGGAGGGCTTGTTAAGCTTGTCCGGGGTCGGCCGGAAGATTGCCAATCTCATTTTGGGCGACGTATTCGGAAAAGGCGGTATTGTGGCGGATACGCACTGCATCCGCATTTCGGGACGGCTGGGATTGACGGACAGCGTCAATCAGGTCATTGTGGAGCGAGAGCTTGATAAATTGATTCCCAAGGAAAAACAAACAGATTTCTGTCATCGGTTAGTCCATTTCGGAAGAGAAATCTGCATGGCGCGAACGCCCAAGTGCGAAACCTGCTTTTTAAACGATCTGTGTCCCAAAGTCGGGCTTGAAAAGCATAAATAATCAAAACCACCGGTTGTGCCGGTGGTTTTGGTTTGCTGGAAAAAGACTGGTTTCTTATAATTTCTTTAACTCTCTTGACAAAAAGAAAAATCGGTATTATAATAACGCTAACAAACGTTAGTTAGCGGAGGACGTATGAAATCGGAAGATACAAAGCAAAAAATCCTTGACAAGGCGTTAGAGTTGTTTTCTTCACGCGGATACGATTCGGTCAGTATGGGCGAAATCGCCGAAGCGGTAGGAATCAAAGCGCCGTCCTTGTATAATCACTATCCCGGAAAACGGGCTATTTTTGATGCAATCGTCTGCAAGACCGATGTGCTGTATGAAAGCGTGACCGGTCAAATGGATATCCATGTCAAATACGCTGAAAAGGATATTCGTGTGTTTTCACAGATCACAGAAGAAGATCTTGTCCGAAAGGTCCGTCAGATCTTTTCGTTTTCCTTGCATGACGAATCTACCAGCCGCTTTCGCCGGATGATGACCATTGAGCAGTTCCGTTCTGAGGAGCTCTCGCAGTTGTATACCAAACGCTATGTCGAACGGCTTGTCGATTACCATGCCGGTATCTTCCGCAGTCTGATTGCGGCTGGTGAGATAAAAGACGAGAATCCGGAAACGTTGGCGTTGATGTATACGTCGCCGATCCTTACGCTTATCGGAATTTGCGACCGCCAACCGGAGAGAGAACAGGAATGCGAAAAGATGCTTGACGCGCATGTCCGGCTATTTTACCGTATTTTTCACACATAGAAATTGAAAGGAAAAAACAGCATGAAAAACAGAAGAATCAAAAGAATATTTGCGGCATTTTTAGCCGCGGCGGCTTTGACCGTGCCTGCTTTTGCGAAAGAAACGTATGTAACGCGCGGGGAAGTTGCCAAAATGCTTGTCGAGGCAGCGGATGACTACAACCCCAAGGTAACCTATGCCGACATCCTCCAAGGCTATGAGGATGGGTCGCTGCACGAAAACGAAAAAGTGAGCCGTGCCGAGGCGCTTGTCATGCTCTCGCGTGCCTTTGGAACACTTCCGGCGCTTACGGGGCATAACGCAAGAGTGGCGCTTACAAGCGGTGATTTTTCCGATATTCCCGATTGGGCAAAAAAAGAACTGCGTCCGGTTCTTGACGCAGGCATCGCGGCAGGCGTGGCAGAAGGCGTTTTTGCGCCGGACGAAACGGTGACCGAAGAACAGATGAAATTGTTTTTGGAACGCGTATATGCGCTTTTCGGTACAAATGAAAAAGACGATTTTTATGCGGCAGTCAACAAAGAAACCCTTGATAGATTAAACCTTTTGCCCGGGCACGTCATGGCAGGAACGCTGTATGACCTCGGTGACAAAGCAAGCGCCGAAGTGAGTGAGATACTGAATGAAGTCGTTGCAAAGGGTGGCGAAAAGGGCAGCAAAGAGCAGAAAATGGCGGATTTCTACAACAGTATTTTGGATGTGGAGGGCCGCAATCAGGCAGGCGTAGAACCGATCCGCAAAGTTCTCGATCTGATCGATCAGGCGCAGAGCACAAAAGAACTTGCCGATGTTCAGAGTATCATGCAAAAGGAAATTTCCTTTTCGCCGTTTACGGCTTTTTCCGTCACGGTTGACTTAAAGGATAGCACCAAATACATACCTTCTTTCGGAACATATGGAACGTTTATGCCGAAAGATTTCTACCGTTCGGGAACGGAAGCCCAGAAAAACGCTTATTTCACCTATTTGAAAACCCTGTTGGAGCTTACCGGAGAAACGGTGGACGAAAAGACCTTGACGGATTTTTATGCGTTTGAGAAAAAGCTTTCCGAAAAAACATATGATCCGGCCGATTACGGCGATGTGGATAAGATCTATAACACCTTTACGCTTGCAGAAATTGCCGAACTGTTCCCCGATATGGATATGGCGGAGGTTTTGGAGAATTCGGGCGTTAAGGAAGAGGAAAAAATTCTTGTTACTGACCCGTCTTTGACGCGGGAATTTGCCGCACAGTTCCGGAACGAAAACTTAGACGTATTGAAAACGGCGGCGAAGCTGACTTTGCTCAATGGATACGGTGGAGCGCTTTCCACCGGTTTTACCGATGCAGCCGATGTCTTTAACGCGAGCTATTTGGGCATTTCAGGCACGTACACCAACCAAGAACGCGCCGTACTTGTTTTATCCAATACCATGCCGGACTATATCGGCGAGATCTATGCCGAAAAATATTTTTCCGAAGAAGCAAAGCAGAATGTGCTGAAAATGGTGAAAGATATCATTTCGGTTTATGAAGAGCGTATCAGGGCATTGGATTGGATGAGCAAAACGACTAAGGAGAAAGCGATCCGGAAATTAAACAAAATGAATATCAAGATCGGATACCCCGACAATTTCGATTCCTATCTGGACCAAGCCGATATCAAACCGGTGTCGGAGGGCGGCAGTTACTTCTCTAACCTCATCGAAATCGCCAAAGCCTCCCGAAAAGCCATTTCCGCGCATCAGGGGCAACCGGTCGATAAGACCGAATGGCTCATGTATCCGTATACGGTCAATGCTTGTTACAGTTCCACCTCCAACGATATCACGTTCCCGGCGGCTATCTTGCAGGCGCCGATGTACGATGTCCATGCGTCCTATGAAGAAAACTTGGGCGCTATCGGCTATATTATTGCACATGAGATTACCCATGCGTTTGATAACAACGGCGCGAAATTCGATGAAAACGGAAACGCCGCCGATTGGTGGACAGCTGAGGATTATGCCGCTTTTGAGGAAAGATGCGCCAAGATGGCGGAGTTCTACGACAAAAAAGAGGGCATTCCGGGCGTGCCCATGAACGGCCGTCAGACGCTCAGCGAAAACGTGTCCGACCAAGGCGCAGTGCAGTGCCTGACCGAAGTTGCGTCTAAAATGGAAAACCCGGATTATCAAAAGCTGTACCGGGCTATGGCAAACGCCTGGGCAAGCACTAAAACGCGCGCTTATGCCCAATATGCGGCCGCACTGGATGTACATGCCGAGGATAAATTACGCGTCAACCGCGTGGTCGTCAACTGCGATGAATTCTACGAAGCGTTTGGTATTACCGAAAAGGACGGTATGTGGGTTGCTCCGGAGGACAGAGTGAAAATATGGTAAGCGAAAGTATGAATATAACGCTGATACGGGCAACAAGCCGGAAAAACAGCAGTACCTATCAGGCGGCAAAATATCTGATTTCCAAGCTTGCGCCTGTGGGCGAGGTCTTTGAATTTACACTTCCGGGCGATATGCCGCATATCTGCCGCGGCTGCTATCTGTGTCTGGACGGCAAAGAGGATAAATGCGGCGGTTATGAATACCTGAAACCGATAAATGAGGCCATTGCAAAGTCCCGGCTTCTCATTTTCTGCGCACCGACGTGGTGTTTCCATGCACCGGGACAGATCAAGTCGTTTTTGGATCATTACGGCTATCGGTGGCTGGTGCACCGTCCGAATTTCGACATGTTGAACAAACAGGCGTTGATCGTTACAACAGCCGGTGGCGGCGGAATGAAATCCACAGTCAAGGATATCAAAGACAGCATGAATTATTGGGGCGTTGCACGGACATATGCGGTGACACAGGCGGTGTGGAACTATTCCTGGGACGATATGCCTGATAACTTCAAGAACAGTCTTGAAAGAAAGCTGGATAAGACGGCTGTAAAAATTCAAAAACATGCACTTCACCTCAAACCGTGTTTGAAGGTCAAAGCCCTTTATAAAATGTTTGAGAACCTGCATACAAAAGATAAAATGTGGCCGCTTGACAACGAGTATTGGAAAGCGCATGCAGGGAAAGGGACCCGCTGAGTGGATAAGAATACCGTGAATTCCAGAATCATTGACCGAGATACCTATTATCGGAAAGGCTAAAAGCACCAGGAAATCCGGATTAGATATGGCAAATCATCCGAATGGGTTCGATGTCCTTAAAACGGACATTTATAAAATCAGGCAAGCGAATAGGAGCAGAAAAGGTTCTTTTCCTTGCTTTTCGTAAAAACAACAAAAAACACACGGCAGGTTGTGTTTTCAGCCTGCCGTGCATCGGAATGCAATAATTTTTGCGCGGCTGTTCTTGCAAGAACAGCCGCGCATTTCTTTTTGAAAAAAAGACAAAATGCGGTTAGTTGTTGTACCGCGCAAATATCAGATAATCGCTGTCTTCTTCCGCCTTGTGGGCAAAGTAGGTGATATCCGTCCTGTCTTTGTAGTCCGCACTTCCGGTACGCTTTAAAATGTGCGTGAACGCGATCCGTACCGATACCGTGTTTTCGTCATATCGGAAAAATTCGCTCACCTTTTCATCCTGGAAAGCATATCCGGCATGACTCCATACAAACATGTTTTCCGCAGAACGGATGCTGGAATATAGATCCGTGCCCTTTTCAAAATATTTAAGCACCGAAGCTTTTGACGCGTCGTTCTGCATGCATTTGGCGTATTGCTTGGCCGCCGTTACCAACCGTTCCGTGATGTCCGTTTCCGGCTCATCGTAAATAATGTCCTCGCAGAAAACGCCGTCTTTTTCCGAAAGCGTGGGAGAGTTCCCGTTCCGGTCAGTGACGCGCGCGTCCGGTA
Source organism: uncultured Eubacteriales bacterium (assembly GCA_934479825.1). GTDB lineage: Bacteria > Bacillota > Clostridia > Oscillospirales > CAG-382 > UMGS882. Next base: position 78,850 of record CAKSOW010000002.1, on the reverse strand, counting down.
TCGTGGTGAGACTCGGAATCTCGTAGGTGACCCATTCGGGAGCCGGGACGCCCTCCGGCAGGAAAGCGGCCGCTTCGGTCGGCTCGCGCGAAACGATGTATTTGTTCGTTACCGGAATCCCGTTCAGATATAAAACACTGCTGTCCAATATGCGGTATTCATGTTTTTCGGAGGCCGGCAAATGCAGTTTTAACGTGGCCGGTTCCCATGCTTTTTTGCTGTTTTGCGCTAAGGTGAAATCGGCAATCTTGTATTCGCCGGATTTGACAATGTATTTTTTGACATTGGTGTCCGACCCGGAGGAGATGCTGGTGTAGGTGAGGGGAGCCGCAGTCAGAACACCGGAAACATAGTCGGTCAACTGCGCTTCGGTCTCAAATTCGCTCGGAGAAATGCCGGCAAAGTTTAAAATGCCGTAAATGTCGGCTTTCTCAAAATAATTTTCAAAAAAGCGTTCGGAAACCGTTTCCGGAATCCCCTCGTTGTATTTTTTCAACCACGCATTCAAACCGAATACGCCGGCAATCAAGAGAATGGCAAAAACGGCCAAAACTGTCAGATAAACGCGGTAAAACAGCGGCATCCGGCTCTCGTTTTCCTCCTGCGGCACAAGCATGTCCATTTCATCGGTATCCGTCAAAAGATATTTGTTGTTATTCTGTTTCATGCTTCGTCGCCTCCTTTTGCTGCGGAATCTTCCGTGTCCTCTCTTGCTACACAGAAATAGGTCGGTATGCGACGCGGCGTGGTGAACGCCTTGTAGCGGTTGACAAGTCCTTTTTTCTGATATTCGTCAAGCGTACTTTCGTCAATATCGTATTTGGTGTAATAGTCCTCATAATACATGAGACTGGACGAACCGCCGTCCAACATTCCGGCTGTCACTGCGCCGTATTTGACCATCACGTCGATCACATCGTTTTTCGTAGCGCCTAAACTGCTGGCGCTTCTGCCGTCCGTGACCAAGAAAATGACCGTTCCGTCGGCACGCTGACCGACAGCCGTGCGCTGTGCCGTGCCGGTGTTGTTGTCGGCGTAATGCATGGTGACGTTTCCGTCATCGCTTGTAATGAGGACATTGCCGGTCTGGAAACTGACACCGTCGCGAATGTTTAAACTTTCGGCGGTTTTCTTGTCCATCGGCTCGGTGACAACCAATTTGTTATCCTTGTCAAAACCGATAAAGGTGCGTTTCAGCGTATCGTTCCATACGCATGCGCCGCGTGCAAAGGTGATCCCCATTGGAGTGTTGCCCGTGCCACTTCCGCCGGGATCGGCAAATTCGCCGCCGTTGATAGCCGCAACAGCGTCTTCTTTTTTCACGATGTCAAAAATGCGCATACCGGCCAATCCTTGGGTAAAGTCGCTGGAAGTGCCGACAAACACGCGCGACGGGTCTTTGATCAAAAGAATGTAGCCGTTGAAAGTTGCGCCGCTTATATTCTCCAAGATCATTCCGTCAATGGCGTTTTTCCATTCATCTTCTTTGCCTTGCACGTCGTTTTTGCTTTCGGCGGCATATTCGTCAAGCGAAATGACATCCGTGTTGACTACATAGCTGTTGGCAACGATCTGTTCGACCGTATCATCTGCCAGAAAAAGCCCCGGTAGCCATTTGGTCGCGCTTGCCTGCATGGCCGACAGTACAAGCCGGTCGCGAAGCGGCTTGCATGGCCCGTTAAGCAGAACATAAGCCGCGGTAAGTACGGTGACGGTAACGCAGAGAATAAGGGTGATAAGGCTTAAAAAAATGCGAAAGATAACCGTTCCGATGCCGAGCTTTGCTTGGGCGGAAGGAGCGTTTTTGGCGGCCATGTTTTCTTTTCGCTGAGCCTTGCTGACAAAACCGTTTGTATCGTTTGTCAGACGGTTGTTTTGTGCCATATGTGAGAGTTTCCTTTCTCCTTGATAATTATTGTGGGTTCATGCGACACATAAACGTTATTTGTTCTTCTTTTGACGGAAGATCCAGTACTTCTGCAACCGGAAATTGAGAATAAATAGTATCGTGTCCACAAGAATCTTGATAAGCGTTACCGCAAAACTTTCCGGATTCAGCCCGAGAAGCGTACATAACCCCTTGACGCCGAATGCCGAAAGGAGCATGACCGGTATGGCAAGCGCATAGTATTTGAGAATCGATCTTCCTACCGACGCATGGCTTTTGAAAACAACACCGCGGTTGAGAAAAAAGTTCAAAAGCGATGAAAATACACGCGCAAGCACTGTCGAAAGCAGAATGTCAAGCAAAAGCAGGTGGTTAAACAGCGTGAAAAGCAGAATATCCACCGCGAAAGCGGCAAGCGAACTGCCGATGTATTTCAACAGTAACGACGCTATGCGCATACTGTCGGCAAACGGCCGGTAATGTGTGCCCTTGTTGCTGTCAAGATAGACCGTTTCGATCGTGACCTGCGAATAGGCGGCCTGCATGTTTTTCAACTCCAACAAGACATTGGTTTCGTATTCAAACCGATCGCCGGAGACCTCAGCCATGGGGGCGAGGAGCGCCGGGGGAATGGCGCGAAGCCCGGTCTGTGTGTCCCGAAGCGATACGCCGGAAACAAGCGCAAGCGCGGCGGCGCTCACACGGTTGCCGACCCGGCTCTTTTTGGGAACCTCCGGACCGGAAAAATCGCGTACACCAAGCGAATACGCACCGGTTCGGAGCATGTCCTCGCAAACGCGCCGCGCGTCTTTGGCAAGATGTTGACCGTCTCCGTCGCAGGTGACAGCGCCCCGTGTCTCCGGCCGGTGGGCAAGTATATAGCGAAGCGCCGTTTTTAACGCCGCTCCCTTACCGCGGTTGACCTCATGAACTAAAAGCGTAATACCGTCCCCGGCCGGGAAAAACGACTTGTTTTCCGGCTTGCTGCCGTCGTCTACCAGAAGAATATCGTCAAACCCCTCGTCAAGGAGCGATTGGACGACGCCTGCCAAACGTGTGTCCGGATCCAAGGACGGAATAATAACGGTAACGCCATGTAAATCCGTTTGGGAAGCCATGAATTGACATCACCTTTCGTTTTTTATAGACGGCGGCGGGGACGCCGCGGTTTTCTCGGGAAAACAAAGAAAATGAGGATGGCGACCAAAATTGCCACACCGATAATGCTGAATGCCAAGATCAGACGATTCCGGCTTTTGTCGCTTTCTTCGGTGGCAAGCCGTTCAGCCTCGCGCGCTTCTTCTTCCAGCCGAACCGAATCTTCGGCAAACTGCTCTTTTTCCTGCAAACGCTTTTCTTCTTCCTGGCGTTTCAGTTCGGCTCTGCGCGCATCCTCTTCGGCCTGCATTTCGCCGTAGGTCTTGACGTTTTCGAGCATATCGTTGATTCCGGTGTCCTCGCCGACGCTCGTGTAGTACAGACCGTACTTGGCCGGATTGTAGGACGTTATCTGCGAAGCCTTTGTGATCTCGCCGTTCTTGCCGTAGATCCACTTGTAGAACCATGTCCAGTGCTGAGATTTGTGGAAACCGAACGCCTCTTGGGATACCTGAAAAGCAGTCTTTCCGTCAAAGGCTTCCAAAGGGGAATCAATGTCCAGCGTCAGCGGATTTTCCTTGTACAGGTGAACATAGATCTTTTCGGGAAGATACAGCCCCTCCGACGGATTTTCGACAGTCTCGATAAAAGTGGCTGTGTTCAACATGTGCGCGCCGTGACCGTATTCGCCGTTAAAATCGTGAAGTACAGCAACTTTCGGCTTGTAGCGTGTTAAGAAAATACGCTGTAAATTGAGAATGTTGTTGTGTGCATACCCCTGGCTTTCGAGATACTTTTCTGCGCCGTCAATGCTGTCGGAATAGCCGTCGGGCAGCGGCGAAATAATCGGATAGTTGCGCACACCGCAGTGCCAGAGCCCGTCAAGCAGTTCATGTGTGCGGTTGTAGGTGTCAAAATGGTTGACAAAGTAGGCAACGCGGACGATCACGCCTTTGCTTGTGTAGTAGGGGAGCAGTCCGGCAAAAAAGAGCTGGTCGTCGTCGGAATGCGTGGCAAACAGCATAAGGTCCGTTCCGTCCGGCCCGACCTCCCAGACCTGCACATCATCCGGAAGTTCGCCGACCGAATAAGCGGTGATTTCGGCAATGTTGGTTTTGGGGTAAGCAAGAGTCGCTTTTGTCGCACCGTCAAGCGGAATGTATTCGTGAATGAAACCGAACGTGGCGATCGGCGTACTTCCATTGAGCGCGCCCTGCGAGGGAATGTCGCGGTATTTAATATATAAACCGCCTATCGGCTCGTCCGATGTGATTGTGATTAAAACGTTTTCCCCCTCGGCAGTGGTGGCAAGGCTTCCGTCGGTAAGGGCGGCGGCCTTGTCAAGTCCCTCTGCTTTGATGCGGAGAGTGTCTGTGATATCGGCAGCTGTTTCAGCATAAGCGCCAACGGCTAAAACGCCGGCTAAAAGCGCGGCTGTAAAGATACCTTTTATAAAATTATGCTGCTTCATTTTTCTTGTCCTCTTTCAGCGAATCCGGCAGAAATTCAGGGTCAATGGTGTCGGTCGCGTATTTTCTTAACCGGTTGTAGTCAAGCGTGTGTTTGTAAGCGGTGCGTACCCCATGCGCGGCGGCAAGGGCGGGGGTATATTCATCCATGGGATAAATGCGGTTGGAGGTAAAGCTCGAATTGAAATGGAAAACGGTCGGCGTAAAAACGACATTTTCCAAATATGGCTTTGTATCGGCAATCTGAACGATATCAAACGAGATCATGCCGCCGACCATATTGTAGTCGTAAGCCTGTTCGGCTGCAAAATTGCCGAGTGAGTAAACGCATAGCATTTTGTTGCCGTCTTTGCCGATGATCCATTCGACTGGCTGAATTACATGCGGATGATGCCCGATGACCGCGCTAACGCCGCAGTCGGCAAAAAGCTTGGCGGTGCGCTTCTGCAAGTCGTTCGGCTTGAAAGAACCTTCGTCTCCCCAGTGTACCGAAACGATCACCATGTCGGCGGCCTTTTGCGCGGCGGCAACCTGACGCGTGATGTTGTCCTCGTTGATATACGGAATCACAACCGGCGAGGACGCGGCTTTGGTAAGTCCGTTCGTGCCGTAGGTGTAGGCCAAAAAGGCGATCTTTATGCCGCCGGTTTCCAAGACGCGAAGAGTATCATAATCTTCTTGGCTGTCATAGCCGCCGATTAAAAGAACACCCTCCATGCTCTTCCAGAAGGCGATGGTTTTCTCCAACCCTTTCGCGCCTTTGTCAAGCATATGGTTGTTGGCGATGCCGACGACATCGAATCCTAAGTCGCGTAAATCGTAGCCGACGTCCTGCGGCGAATTGAACATGGGATAATAGCTTAGTTCATAGCCGTCGCCCGCCATAACAGTTTCTTGGTTGATAAAGGCGATATCCGCCTGTTCGATGCGCTGCGCCACGCGGTCGTACATGGGCTTGAAATTGTATTCCCGGCCGCCTTTTACCGCATTGCTTTTGGCTTCTTTTACGTTTCCCTTGTATATGATATTGTCGCCGCAGCCAAGAAAACTTATTTGTTTCATATAGGAAGAAAAATCAGGCGTTTCGGCAGTCACCGACTCCTCGGGCGGAGTCGCCGGAAAAGTTTCGCCGTTGTACGGACGAGCCTTGGTGCAGGAGGAAAGCGAGAAAACCGCACTGACAGCCAAAAGAGCGCCAAGCGTGCCCAAAAGCCGCGTTTTTTGTTTCATTCAGACATACCGTCCTTGTTCGGAATCTATAAAGAAAATATTTGAAACGAACACAGTTCTTTCATCTTATTTATGTTACCATACCGGGCAGAATCTGTCAAGTGGATTAACGGTTTTTACGCGGTTTTTGACGAATTTTTTGTTATTCTGGCATTGGGATGATTTGCTTTTCCGAATACTTCCAGAATACTTCCAGAAGGTTCAAACCGGTTCGTACCGTAAATCGCAGTTTTGAGCACGAACGCCGCTATGTTTGAACTTTCTTTGAATTCTGTGAAAATACGCGCATTCCGGAAATATATGTCTTGACAAACGATAAAGTATGCTGTATACTTATATCAATCTAACTTATCAAGAGAGGCAGAGGGAACAGGACCGAAGATGCCCGGCAACCTGTCAGTATGACAAGGTGCTACTTCCTGCACGGATCTGTACAGAACCGTGAAAGATGAGAGAATCTTTTCCCATGCCCGTATTCTGGCATGGATTTTTTGTTTCTCTGCAAATTATGCAAAGGAAAACACTTTGCTTGACGCAAAAAAGAAAGGAACCCAACATGAACAAAACGCTTTTCACTTCCGAATCCGTAACCGAAGGACATCCCGATAAAATCTGCGATGCGATCAGCGACGCCATTTTAGACGCCCTTCTCGAAAATGACCCAATGTCGCGCGTCGCCTGCGAAACGCTTGCTACGACCGGCCTTGTCATGGTCTCCGGCGAAATCACTACCAACAGCTATGTCGATATCCAAAAGGTCGTGCGCGAAACCGTGCGTGAAATTGGCTATGACCGCGCTAAATACGGCTTTGACTGCGATACCTGCGGCGTGATCAATACGATCCACGGCCAATCGCCGGACATTGCCTTGGGCGTTGATAAGAGCTTAGAAGCCAAAAATGGCGAAATTACCGATAAATTTGATATCGGCGCCGGCGATCAGGGCTTGATCTTCGGCTTTGCCTGCGATGAAACGCCGGAACTCATGCCTCTTCCGATCTCGCTTGCCCATAAACTTGCCAAGCGTTTGACCGAGGTGCGTAAAAACGGCACGCTTTCCTATCTGCGTCCCGACGGCAAAACGCAGGTGACGGTCGAATATAACGACGGAAAACCGGTGCGTGTGGACGCAGTCGTCGTTTCTTCGCAACACGATGAAAACGTGACATTGGAGAAGATCCGTGCGGATGTTATTGAACATGTCATCAAGCCGACCCTCCCGGCAGAACTTCTGGATGAAAACACCCGTATTTTCGTCAACCCGACCGGCCGTTTCGTCATCGGCGGCCCGAACGGCGATACCGGCCTTACCGGCCGTAAGATCATCGTCGATACCTATGGTGGATATGCCCGTCACGGCGGCGGCGCATTCTCCGGAAAAGACCCGACCAAGGTGGACCGCAGTGCTGCTTATGCCGCAAGATACGTTGCAAAAAATGTTGTTGCCGCAGGCCTTGCCAAAAAGTGCGAGGTTCAGATTGCTTATGCTATCGGTGTGGCGCGCCCGGTCAGTGTGCTTGTGGATACGTTCGGCACAGCCGTCTGCGATGAAGCCAAAATTGCCAAAGCTGTCAATCAGTGTTTCGATCTGCGCCCGGCGGCCATCATCGAAATGCTTGATTTGCGCAAGCCGATCTATAAACAGCTTTCCTCCTACGGTCATCTCGGGCGTGAAGATCTCGGCGTAACCTGGGAAAAGACAGACCGCGCCGCGCTTCTTAAAAAGACGGTGGAAAGCCTGTAAAACAAAAAACAGGCATTCGGGCGGAACAAACCGTCCGAATGCACGTCTATTTTATCAGTAAAATAAAAAATGAAATGAAAAGGGGCATTTGCAATGGCACTTACCTATGAAGTCAAAAACTATTCTTCTTTCGGAAAATGCGTCTGTATCGAAAACGGCGCTATGGAATTATACGTCACGGTTGACCGCGGCCCGCGTATTATCAAATTAAACCTTGTCGGCAAAGAAAACATGATGTTCAACGACGACAGTCTTTCTATCTATCATGACGAACCGAATTTGCAGGATATGTTCGGCAAGGGCGCGCGCTGGAACATCTGCGGCGGACACCGTTTTTGGGTAAGTCCCGAAAAACATCCCGAAACGTACTACCCCGATAACGATCCTGTCCCGTATACCGTTGAACATAACGTCTTTACGTTCTATGCTCCGAAACAGATCTTTACCGGCTGGCAGGAAACTATGGTCATTACGGTAGATGAAACCGAAGCTAAGGCGAGCGTCAAACATGTGCTTACCAACATGTCCGACCGCACCCAGACCGGCGCTATCTGGGGACTCAACGTGACGGATAAGGGCGGAAAGGCCTATGTCAAACAGGCGGCAGAGGAAACGGGCTTGCTTGCCAACCGTGTGCTGATGCTTTGGCCGTATAACGTTATGACCGATAAGCGTTTTTATATGGACGATACGTATTTGGGATTAGCACAGGATGTAAAATCGGAACTTCCGTTCAAGATCGGCGCTAACAACACCGCAGGCGTTGCCGTCTGCTTCAATCACGGCACGGCGTTCCGCATTACAACAGCTTATATCCCGGGCGCAGCTTATCCCGATAACGGCTGCTCGGTGGAAATGTATTCCTGCTCCAACTTCTTGGAGGTCGAAACACTGTCTCCGTTATATACCTTGAAGCCGGGTGAATCCTGCGAACATACCGAAAACTGGGAACTTTTCGCGGAAGATTCGGCAGATATCAAAGATTTGCACAAGTATTTCCTCTGATTTTGTGGAAAAGTAACAAATATCGATTTGACAGAACGAAAAAACTCTTGAATTCTCTGCCATGCGCTCGAATTTAATGTTTTTTGTTAAATGTGCACAAATATGAGAAGAAAAATTTGGGTACAAAAACACTTTTCTTTTTGCGAAAAATTTGTTATTATATAGGATGTAAAGAAAAGACTGTATCTTTGATTAGATAGAAACATATAACAACGTATGTTTATTCTTTGGGAGGAAAAAACAAAATGGCAAGTGTAAGCTTAAAACACATTTTCAAGCGTTATCCCGGCGGCGTAACGGCCGTTAACGATTTCTGCCTTGAAATCAAAGACAAAGAATTTATCATTCTCGTCGGACCTTCCGGCTGCGGTAAATCTACCACACTTCGTATGATCGCAGGTCTTGAAGAGATCACCGAAGGCGAACTGTACATAGGCGACCGCATCGTCAACGATGTTGCCCCGAAAGACAGAGATATCGCGATGGTGTTCCAGAACTATGCTCTGTATCCGCATATGACCGTGTTTGAAAACATGGCGTTCGGTCTGAAACTCCGCAAGACGCCGAAAGACGAAATCAAGCGCCGCGTGGAAGAAGCAGGCCGTATCCTTGATATCTCGCACTTACTCGACAGACGTCCGAAGGCTTTGTCCGGCGGTCAGAGACAGCGTGTCGCGCTTGGTCGTGCAATCGTCCGTGAACCGAAGGTATTCCTTCTTGACGAACCGCTTTCCAACTTGGACGCAAAACTCCGTGCAGCCATGAGAACCGAGCTTACCAAGCTCCATAAACGTCTCGGCACCACCTTTATCTATGTAACGCATGACCAGACCGAAGCTATGACCATGGCTTCCCGTATCGTCGTTATGAAAGATGGTCTTATCCAGCAGGTCGATACGCCGCAGAATCTTTACGATCTGCCTTGCAACGTATTCGTTGCCGGCTTTATCGGCACACCGCAGATGAACTTCATCAAGTCCACACTTTCCAAGGAAGGTTCGGATATGTACGTTTCGTTTGCCGGCTGCAAGTTTAAGCTCCCGACCGAAAAGGCTGAAAACCCGGCTCTTGCGGAATATGTAGGCAAGGAGGTTATCATGGGTATCCGTCCGGAAGCCATCCATGACGAACCGATGTATCTTTCCACTCTTACCGATTGGACGGCAGACGCAATGGTCGATGTTACCGAGCTTATGGGCGCGGAAATCTACCTCTACCTCTCCATGGGCGAAGAAACCAACCTTATCGCACGTGTTTCGTCCCGTTCCAAGGCAAAGAGCGGCGATACTGTTAAGGTTGCCTTTGATATCACGCACGCACACTTCTTCGATATTGAAACTGAAAAGTGCATTGCTCACTAAGAGAAAAATCATCAGAAAGCGGTTTGCAGAAGCAAACCGCTGTTTTTTTACATCACGAAAGGAAATTTTCAAATGAAACAAATTCGAAATGCAATTATCGGCTCGGCTATGCTTTTAACGGGCGCATTATTGTCAACAGCAGATGTAATGTCAAATTCCTACTGGGGAGTGATTTGGCGGCTGTTTCCTGGTGATGACTTTGCCATTTCTGTTGTGATGTCTATCCCTACTATTTTCTTAATGCTGGTTGGACTAATTATTGCTTTTTGGAAAGGGCGGGATGATTAATTTCCTCCTCGTGAAACTGTGAGAAATCGAGTAAACTGTAAAAGTTTCCATTGTTTAGCAGGAAAAATTTGTTGCTTGTCGCTTGCAGCCGACTGTACCGTCCGCGCCGATTGTCGCAATTTTATGTGTTCTTTTTGCCGTTGTGTTGAGAATTCCTATGCCGGAGAAAGGGGCACTACTCAAAAGGGAATAAGGCTTACATTTGCTGCATATTTGATTGAACCGAAATGAAAAGCTCCTCACGCTGTAGCGTGAGGAGCTTTTGTGCGGTCAAACCGCGTAGTATCAGAGACCAAACTCATTCGGGGGATCAGGCAAAATAAACTTCGGTTGGACACGGAAGTATGAATTATTCAAGCTACGAAAACCCTGATTCGAGTTTGCAAGTTCTTGATTACCGTTCTTCCTTCATTGCTGCGAAGCAATCGCTGCAATATACAGGTCTGTCACTGGTCGGCTGGAAAGGTACTCTTGCTTCCTTGCCGCATCTTGCGCAAGTGGTGGTGAAGTACTCTCTCTGCGGTCTTTGAGCGTTCTTTCTTGCATCGCGGCAAGCCTTGCAACGCTTCGGCTCGTTCTGGAAGCCCTTGGATGCATAGAATTCCTGCTCTTCTGCGGTGAAGATGAATTCGTTTTTGCAATCTTCACAAATCAGTGTCTTGTTTTCGTACATTTGTCTTTCCCTCGCTTTGAGTAATAAAAAAGTATTTTGCTCCTGTATGGGTGCGACCCATACTGCTTTCGCATCGTTCCACGAAGAAGCATATTGAACGGCGTAAGCCGTAGTGTACAAATGGAATCTTCCTGCCGGTTCTTGGCTAATTAAAATCGTTTAACCGTGTGCGTAACTTTTTCCGCGCCCGAAACAGCGTGTTTTCCACTGACTTTACCTTTTTTCCGGTCAGTACCGAAATTTCGGCAATGCCAATTCCCGAAAGCTTGTACCGTAAAACCTGCCGCTCTGTCTCGGAAAGCTCTTCTTTCATGATCTTTTCCAGTTCATGAAGAAATTCCTCGGCAATGAGTACATTTTCCGGCATCCCGGAGCTGTCCGAAACCGGGGATACCCCGACAGATTCCGGATCATCCAACGAAACGCCGTCATCCGCAAGCCTGCTCCCGGCAGTATAGGAACGCATCAGCGAAGTCATTGCATTTTTGATACAAACCTTGGCATAGGGCGTAAAAGAAGAACGCTGCTCGTCATAGGAACAGACTGCCCGGTATAAAGCAATTCGTCCGACCTGACACAGATCGTCATATTCGCTTTCCGGAAGTCTGAATGAACGGGCAAGCGCACTGATGTACGGAGAAAATATGCCGGTAAGCTCGACAAACGCAAACTTATCCTTGTCCGCTGCCTTTGCAAGCGATTCTACAAGGTCTTTGTTCCCCTGCGCGGCAGAGTCATTAAACTTGGTCATGCTGATTCCGTTCTTTCTTTACTACTATATATTATATCAGAAAAAACATGGTTGTCAATAGTTTTTTTACAGTTTATCTCACACATTTCTAAATAATTCGACGTTATATGCGCTTTTTTTGTGAAAAATAACAAAAATATACCAAGATTTGCCACGTGTAATTTAGTTTACTAAACAAGCTTTGTCAAACTTGCACAATTGGATTTGGCATAAAACCATGTGCGAAGATATATGGGAAAAAGCAGGGCTTTTAGAAAAAAGTAAGCGGTTTCATCGAAATCTACGGCTTGTAATAACGGATTCCGACCGCACTGCCGATCGGCTTGTTCTCTTTTACACGTAAAGCATAGGCTCTTTGCAAAGAGGTATCGCAGGCAAGCGGCTCAGTGCGGTAATCCGCTTTCTTTCCGAAAATGCGCCAAAGCCCCTCATAATCGTCGGTTTCGTCGGTTTCGATGATAGCAAAACCGTCCATAAATCTGCGAATAGCAGAATCAGGCGACAGCATTTCGCGGTGCGGGGGATATAAAAGCCAACTGTCCGCCAAGAAATAGGGAATACCAAACAAAGCATACGCACCGCGGTAGGCATAATCAAGCGACGGGACAGAGAGATCCGCATGCTCCGGCACATGCAGTTGGACAACCGGATCGTTTTTGTGCAAAATGCCGTGTCCTGTATCAAAACGCTCATACGGAAACGCACAAAGCCTGAATTGCAGTGCGCCGACCGTGTACAGCTCCGGAAGAAAGAAACAGTTTAACCATACATAATCGGAAATGCCCCAAAAGCCGTTTTGCTTATAGAAACCCCATGCCGCTTTTCCCAATTCCCCGATGGAAGAACGAAAAACGGTTTCGGGAATAGAGTATTCCCGATATATCTCCCATGTGCGTGCGGCAAAAGATAAAAGTATTGCCAAAAATCCGGTATTACGATTGATCTGCGCCGTATCAAACTGACGCTTGGCTGGTTCAAAAAAAGCGTGCTCCGGATAAAAACCGTCCGGAAAATAGCCGAGCTGGGCGCCGGGGGCTTGGCTGGATAAAAGGGACACGGCCTCTCTCCGACAGGCAAAAAAAGAGCCGGCAAGTGCCTCCGCATCGATATGGAAAAGCGTTTCCCGACAGATCTGTTCCGCCTGCTCCGGAAGTCCGGACATCTGTGCAAACGGCTGCAAACTTCTGTTATTCATCGGCCTTACCCGAACGCCCCGATTTCCGGTATTCTAAGGGCTTTTTTCCGGTAGTCTTGGTGAACGTCTTATTGAAACTGGTACTGCTGTTAAAGCCACAGCTTGTCGCAATGTCAAGCATGCTCTTGTCGGTTGTGCGGATAAGCTTTATGGCAAGATCAATGCGCTTGGAGTTGATATAGGCTTTGGGAGTAATACCGTTGACTTTTTTAAAGCAGGAGGTGAAATAGTTTTGTGACATGCCAAAGCTTGCGGCTAAGTCATGAATGCGCATTTCCTCGCAGAAATGCTCTTCAATTTTGTCAACAGACGCGTTAATAAGCGGCAGAACGTCGCGGAATGCCTCATCGGCTTCGTGAATGACAGGCGCTTGTTCGGACGCACGCGAAAGGGCAACCAAAAAGTCTGCCATGCGGTTTTTGATGATTTTACGAAAAAAAGGCTTTTGTTTTTTCCATTCCGTTTCAATCTCGGAAATATAGGAAACGAGTTCCGCATAAATGGAATTTGTCTTATCGATCCGGTGCTCCGCACGTTCGCCGAAAGCTCGGAAAGCCGCAAGCAGATCGGCGGAAAAATCGTCGGTCAGCGTATCCCAGGCAAGGCGCGGCTGAAAGAGTATGGCAAGCGTCTGCATAGGCGTTCCGGCACGGATGGTGGTGATTTTGTGCAGTTCGTCGCTGTTGAAAAGAAAAATGTCGCCCGGCCGGATCTCATACTGTTTTCCTTTGACGGTATAAATGCCGCTTCCGCTTTTGAAATAACCGATTTCAAGCTCCGGGTGGCTGTGCGGAATAAACTCCGTTTCGCGCGGCGGCGGATTGGAAGTGCGGATTTTGAAGATTTCGTTTGCCATGGCGTTCCTTTCCCTTTGCCTTTTCGTATGTTCAAACGATACCGAAATAAATCATAAGTACCTGAATGTCTGCCGGACTTACGCCGGAAATGCGCGAAGCCTGACCGATGCTTTCCGGCCGGAATTTTTCCAGCTTTTGCTTGGTTTCGGCACGGATGCCGCGGATGGCAGAATAATCGGCGTCTTTGGGCAGCTTTTTGTTTTCAAGCTTGGTAAAGCGTTCAGCTTCGCGAAGCTGACGCTTGATATAGCCCTCATATTTGATTTCGATTTCCGCATCTCTCTTTTCTTCGCGTGAAAGAGCAGGGCGGGAAGGATCGACCGGCGCAAGAAGCTCATAGTCAAGCTCAGGACGGCGTAAAAGATCCGCCAAACAAGCCCCGTCGCGTACCGGCGTAGAACCGTGACTTTCCAAAAGATCGTCAAGCGCCGCGCTTGGAGCAAGATAAGTGTTTTTGATGCGTTCGACCTCGGCGTCTACCTTTTGGTACTTTTCCGTAAAGGCGGCAAAACGCCGGTCGTCAATCAGACCGAACGTGTGCCCGAACGGCGTCAATCTGCGGTCGGCATTGTCTTGACGCAAAAGCAGACGGTATTCACTGCGCGAGGTCATAATGCGGTACGGTTCGTTGGTCCCTTTGGTGACAAGGTCGTCAATGAGCGTTCCGATATAGGAAGAATCACGCGTCAGGGTAAAGGCCGGTTTTCCGGCAACGTACAGCGCCGCGTTGATTCCGGCGATAAGACCTTGTGCCGCTGCCTCTTCATAGCCGCTGGTGCCGTTGAACTGACCGGCGCCGAAAAGCCCGGCATGATCCTTGAATTCAAGACTTGCCTTTAAGGCGAGCGGATTGACGCAGTCGTATTCGATTGCGTATCCGATACGCATGACTTCGGCATGCTCCAACCCCTCAATGGAGTGTAACATCTCCAATTGCACTTCTTCGGGAAGCGACGAGCTGAATCCCTGCAAATAGACTTCTTTTGTGTCGCGTCCCATCGGTTCGATAAAGAGCTGATGGCGGTTCTTGTCGGCAAAACGCATGACCTTGTCCTCAATGCTCGGACAGTACCGCGGGCCGATTCCCTTGATCATGCCGGAATAGAGCGGCGAGCGGTGAATGTTGGCGCGGATGATTTCATGCGTTTTTTCGTTGGTGTAGACAATGTAGCAGGGGAGCGGATCGAGGTTCTTTTCAAAATCTTGGGTGAGAGCCGAAAAATGTTCCGGATTTTCGTCTCCCTCTTGCTTTTCCAGGTGTGTGTAATCAATGCTGTCGGCGTGAAGTCTTACGGGAGTTCCCGTTTTGAAACGCATTAACGGAATATCGAGTTTCAACAGCGCGTCGGACAGACTGCCGGCCGGGAACATGCCGTCCGGCCCTCCGGAATAGCTGACATCGCCTACGATAATGTTGCCTTTCAAATATGTGCCGGTGCTGAGTACCACGGCTTTTGCCGTCCAGACAGCGCCTAAGCGCGTGACAAGCTCCCATGCGCCGTCTTTCTTTCGCAAATCGACAATTTCCGCCTGTACAAGAGAAAGGTTCGGCGTGTTTTCGACGACCTGTTTCATTAAGATCCGGTATTTGGCGCGGTCAGCCTGCATGCGAAGCGAGTGTACGGCAGGCCCTTTGCCGCGGTTGAGAATACGGCTCTGCATGCAGACTTTGTCTGCAATCTGCCCCATTTCGCCGCCTAACGCATCGATCTCGTATACCAGATGACCTTTGCCCGTGCCACCGATGGAGGGATTGCAGGGCATGTTGCCGACCGCGTCGAGGTTGATAGTAAAAAGTACGGTTTTGTTGCCCATGCGTGCGGCGGCAAGAGAAGCTTCAATACCGGCATGTCCTGCACCGATGACGGCTACATCAACGGTCTGCGCTTTGTATTCTGTCATAATTCTGCCTTCTGTATTTATCTGTTTTTTATTTTTCCGGGTTCTTGAAGAGAATAGCCGTGCGCGCCACCGTATATTCTTCGGGAAGTGCAAGGCCGGCTGCATTCAAAGAATCCACCACATAATCCGGCTTTAAGTACATGCTGTCGTAAGCCGTGAGCGTTAAAAACAGACGTGTGCCGGAATCGGTTGTCTCTACGCGGTGTGAGCGCAGCATAGGCGCAATCTCGGTTAGTTTTTCACCGGATTTGGAGTGTTTGAGAACCGGCGGCGGATTTTTTAAAACTTCGTCAATGGCGGCCGCGTCTGCTTTGAAATTCGGGAAAAATACCTCATATTCGGCAAGCTCGATATATTTGAGCTTGATAAGCGGCGTTTCCACACGCTTGATCACTAAGTCGGGCGGCATAGCCTCTTTCAGACGGCGTTCAACCTCTTCGTTTGTCAAATCTTCCGTCAAAGAGATGTCCACAATTTCGTTGCAGCCCTCCATGCCCACCGAGAGCGGAAGGCCGAATACGATCTTCGGGCGCGGATTGAATCCCTCGGAGTAGCGTAAAGGGAGCCCTGCCCGTTTGAGAATCCGGATAAAGCTGTGATTGAAGTCTAAGTGTGAAATGAAAGACAGACTTCCGGTCTTTGAAAATGTAATTCGATAATCTTGCATGAATTTTCTCCCATAATACCGAAGACGCGGAATCAAATCCACCATTCCGGTGTCAATTCCCCAAGCGTTGCGATTCTGCCGGTTTCATAATCCAACATGATTTCCACGCTTTTGCTTTCTTTTTCCATGAGCTGAACCATGAATTCGCGGCAGGCACCGCATGGCGCACCCGTTTTCCCGTCCGGCATAATGCAAAGTACGCGCCGGAAACTGTTTTCGCCGCAGGTGATCATATGAAAAAGCGCATTTCGTTCGGCGCAAATGCCAAGTGTGCTTGCCGTGTCGATGCAAACGCCCGTGTATATGTTCCCGGACGCCGATTCAATGGCGGCCGCCACACAACCGGCACTTACGTGCGCAGAGATTTCGCGGTTATTCTGTACAGCTTTGGCCGCCTGATACAGGTCTTTCCAGATTTTTTCCATATCCGTCACTCCGTTTTTGTACTTTCCTCTGCTTTGACTGGGTCAATACACCGCTTGGTGCAGAGCGTCGCGCCGAATTTGGCCGCACCGCAGGCGGAACATTTGGTCAAGCAGTCAGGCGTAGTCTCACCGTCAAGCGCGCGTTTTGCTTCGGCAAGAAGGAATTTTTTGCTCACACCGCAGTCAATGTGATCCCACGGGAGCGATTCATCAAACGAAAAAGTGCGCGTTGCATAAAAATCAACGTCAATTCCGGTTTCTTCAAAAACAGTCATCCACTTGTCGTAATCAAAGTATTCATCCCAGCCGTCAAAAACGATTCCCTTGGCATGCGCCGCAAGAAGAGCGGCCGACAGCCGTCTGTCGCCGCGAGCAAAGACAGCCTCCAAGCGGCTGACCTTGGCCTCATGCCAGTTGTAGCGTATCTTGCGGCTCGGGATGTTTGCGCCAAGCAGTTTCTGTTTGCGCACCAATTCTTCATAGCTGTTCTGACCGAACCATTGAAACGGCGTGTGCGCCTTGGGTACAAGACAGGAACAGGAGATCGTTACGTCTACGCTTTTGCCCTTCGGGCGGCCGGGCGTGTGATAATATTCATCTACAATCTTTCCGCCGAGCGTCGGAATCCCGATGATGTCTTCGTCGGTTTCGGTCGGGAGTCCCAACATAAAATACAGCTTGACATTTGTGCGGCCTGCGGCAAAAGCGCCGCGACAGCCGGTTAAAATTTCGTCTTCGGTCAGATTTTTGTTGATAACATCGCGAAGACGCTGCGTTCCGGCCTCCGGCGCAAAGGTCAGACCGGATTTGCGCACACCCTGCACTTTTTTCATGATTTCTGCTTCAAAGCTGTCGATTCGCATGGATGGCAGCGAAAGTCCGACTTTTTCTTTGTCCGTCCAGCTTTTGAGCAAATCGACAAGTTCCATTAGCCGCGGATAATCGCTTATACTGAGCGATGTGAGCGAAATTTCCTCATAGCCGCTCGTTTTGTATTCGTCAAAGGCCTCTTTGTTTAATGTCTCCGGCTTTTTAGCGCGATACGGACGGTAGATGATCCCTGCCTGACAGAACCGACAGCCTCTCATGCAGCCGCGCGCACATTCTAACATAATGCGGTCGTGAACCGTTTCAGTAAACGGCACCGGAATGGAGGAGGGGAACTGTGCCTTGTCAAAATCGGTAATGCAGTTTTTTTCAATAAAGGCCGGAACATCGGGATACTTCGGCGTAATGCCGGTAAAAATGCCGGTAGTTTCGTCATAATGCGGCGTGTAAAGAGAAGGTACATAGTTGCCCTTTAAATGCGACGCCAAACGCAGAAATTCCGCACGGTCAAATTTCTCGTGCGTTTTTTTGTATTCAATATAAAGCTCCACAGTCTGGGCGAGCGATTCTTCTCCTTCGCCAATGTTGAAAATATCAAAAAAGTCGGCAATCGGCTCCGGATTATAGGAGCACGGGCCGCCGCCAATGACAATCGGTTCATCTGTGCGGTCGGCGGCAAGAAGGGGAATACCGGCTAACGAAAGAACATATAAAATGTTGGTGTAGCACATTTCATATTGTAGCGTAAAGCCGAGAAAATCAAAATCGCGCAAAGCGTCGCCGCTTTCGTGGGCATAGAGAGGGATGTTTTTCTCACGGAGCAGCTCTCCCATGTCCGGCCATGGCGCATAACAGCGTTCACACCAGATATTTTCATGACTGTTCAAGCAGTCGTATAGAATCTTGATACCGAGGTTGGACATGCCGATCTCATAGGCGTCCGGAAAGCAGAACGCAAAGCGTGCCTCTATCTTTTCTTTGTCTTTGATGACCTCGTTCATTTCGCCGCCGGTGTAGCGCGCCGGCTTTGCTACTTTTTTCAAGTAGCGGAAAGCTTGTTCTTTCGGAGTCATGTTATTCCACCTTTTCGGCTGTTTTTATCGTTCTTTGTATTATACCAAAAAAATCGCCCTTTGTAAAGACAAAAGGCGAAAAAAATCATTGCGGCAGAAGTTTTGTTAATCGCCAAGCGCTAACATATCGGACATATGATATAACCCCGGCGCTTTTCCGATCAAAAACTTGGCGGCACACAGCGCCCCATGCGCAAAAATCTCACGGGAAAGAGCGCTGTGCGACAAGGTTACAACTTCGTCGTTCCCAGCAAAGATTACATCATGTTCTCCTACGATCGTGCCGCCGCGCACACTGTGAATACCAAGTTCTGCACTGTCACGGGCGGCGCGTTTTCCGGTGCGGTCATAGACATATTCCAGCTCCGGGCGAACTTCTTTTAAAGCATCCGCAAGCATGAGAGCCGTGCCGCTGGGCGCGTCCAGTTTTTTGTTGTGATGTTTTTCCACGATTTCAATGTCGAAATTTTTCAATACCGCCGCCGCTTTTTTGGAAAGCTCTATGAGCAGATTGACGCCGACCGACATGTTGGCGCTGGTAAACAGTGCCGCTTTCCCGGCGGTTCTTTGAATTGTGTCAAGCTCCTCGGATGTAAAGCCGGTGGTGGCAAATACGACCGGTGTGCCGGTCTTGAGGGCGTATTCGCAAAGCGCTTTTGCACAGGTGTGATGTGAAAAATCGATGATAACGTCTGCATCTTCACCAAGGGAAAACGCGTCATTGGCCGTAGGAAACGGATGCGCCACACCAAGGCTTATGTCAATACCGCCGACAATTTCCACATCTTGGTCGGCGTTGCATAAAGTTTCCACGGCTTTGCCCATGCGCCCGTTTACACCGCTGATAAGAACTTTTATCATATGAGAATTCCTTTCTTTTTTGAACCGCCAAACACGGTTTTGCGGCTCAGAACGGATCCGCCTGCTTTTTCAAAAGCTTTTGCGCAGATCTGTTTTTGCTATCCATAAGTTTTTCTTAAAAGTGAAGTCCGGCTTTTCTCATGTCGCCGGCCAGACGTTCCAGATTCTTTTCTTCCATTTCACATAACGGAAGTCGGATTTCCCTGTCGCAGAAACCGAGTAAGTGCATAGCCTCCTTGACCGGAATCGGGTTGACTTCACAGAATAAACTGCCAATTAACGGCAAATACTGAATCTGGGCATCGGAGGCTGCTTTGACGTTGCCGGCAAAGAAATCAGCGCAGATCTTGTGCGTTTCCTGCGGCAACAGGTTGGAAAGCACGGAAATAACGCCTTTTCCGCCGAGGGAGAGGATCGGTACGATCTGATCGTCGTTTCCGGAATAGACGTCAAGCGCGTCGCCGCAGTGATAACGAATCTCGGCAACGGCGCTGATACTGCCGCTTGCTTCTTTGATAGCGCAGATTCTTTCATGCTTGGCAAGCTCCGCACAGGTTTCAGGCTTTATGTTCACACCTGTGCGCGAGGGAACGTTGTACAGAATGATAGGCTTATCCACCGCGTCGGCTACGGCAAAGAAGTGCTTGACGAGACCGCGTTGGGTGGTCTTGTTGTAATAAGGCGTGACTTGAAGCAAGGCGTCCGCACCGACTTCGCAGGCATACCGGGAAAGCGAAATGGCATAATCGGTGTCGTTGCTGCCGGTTCCGGCAATGACCGGTACGCGTCCGGCAACTTTTTCAACGCAGAAACGGATGAGTTCCTTGTGTTCTTCGTCGGTTAACGTGCTCGATTCGCCGGTTGTGCCGCAGACGACAATGGCATCAATACCGTGAGAGATCTGAAATTCAACGAGCTTTGCGAATTTTTCGTAATCCACACCTCCGTTTTTCATCGGCGTGATAATGGCGGTGGCAGCTCCCGTGAAAACTGTGTTTTTCATAATTTTGTCTCCTTATACTGAAACTTGAACTTGGAAAATGGGTTTTATACAAACAAAAAAGCCGATCTTACAATCGGCTATCAAATGCATAAACCCGACGGAAAGCGAGGGGCGCTGCATGTTGATAGCTCAACACCGGAAATTCCGGTGACAGTCGCAGAGCTTTTAACCCTGCGCCCAGCTTTCGGTGACAGGCCGACGCTTCGGCGTTTTTTCCTTTCACATAAGCCGCTCCGCTTTGTCGTGCGGCAAAAGTGCTTAGGCTACTGATAAAAAACGCGCCTCTATCTAAATTATATTGTCTCACAAACGTTTTTGTCTGTACGCGTATTCTATCATATTTTTAATGGTTTGTCAAGAGGTTTTGTATATTAGGCTAATTGCATAAAAATATTCACAAAAATATAGGAAAATTTCATAAAAAATAGTAATTTGCTTATTGACAGATGACGAAAAACAATGTAAAATAGTGTATAAGTACTGAATTATGCTCTTAAAGTCTGTGATTTTTGCACAAAAGCCAAAAATTATGGGATATGAAAGTATCAATCATCAAAGAAATATAAGGACTAATTTTTTGGAGTAAATCTATGCTTTGGATAAAAACCGTCGTTCATACGACCACAGCCGGAATTGAACCTGTGTCGGGCATTCTGCTTCTTTGCGGCATTAACGGCTATGAGGTCTGTGACAGCGAAGATTTCAATAACTTTTTGGAGAACAAAGAGGTCTATTTCGATTATATCGAGGACGACCTTTTAAAATTAAAGGATTGTGAAACGACCGTCACTTTTTATGTGCCGGAGAATTCGCAGGGTCTGGAAACCATTATCAGCGTAAAAAATGCGTTAGCCGGTTTAAAAGAGCGCGATACGAAGAACGAATTCGGAACTCTTGCGGTGGATACGGATACGCGCTTGGAAGAAGAGGATTGGGAAAATAACTGGAAACAGTATTTCAAGCCGTTTCCGGTCGGCAACCGGCTGATGATCAAACCCTCTTGGGAAACACTGCCCGAGGGAACGGACAGAATTGTCGTTGAGATCGACCCGTCCAGTTCGTTCGGAACCGGTTCGCATACCACCACGCGCCTGTGCCTTGAAAAAATCGATCAGACGCTTGCCGGCATGCCGGAGCCGTCGCGGATGCGCATGCTTGATATGGGCTGCGGCAGCGGCATTTTGGGAATCGCCGCCGTCAAACTCGGCGTCGGGAGTGTCAACGCCGTCGATATCGACCAGAACAGCGCGCGTATCGCCGCGGAAAACTATGAGGTCAACGGCATCGACAGTACCCAATATAATGTATATGCCGGCGATATCCTAAAAGATACGGCTCTTGCGGAAACAATCGGGGAGCGGCCGTATGACTTGATTGCCGCCAATATCGTGGCGGACGTCATCATCTGGATGGCGCCGTCGTTCAAGCGTTTTTTGGCGGAAAACGGAACGCTTATCGTTTCGGGTATTATCGCGGAACGAAGCTCTGAGGTCATTGCCGCGCTGGAACGCAACGGCTTTGCGGTAAAGGAGTTTACCGAGAGCGAGGATTGGGCGGTGGTGACGCTGTGCCACGCTTCTTTATAGAGCCGCGTGAGGCAGAGACGGGCGATACGCTTGTCTTAGCCGGCGAGGACGCACGCCATATTTCCTTTTCTCTTCGCGCACGCGTCGGGGAAGAGTATACGTTATGCGATACCTGCAACTATGAATACCGGTGCGTTATACGTGCAATCGATTCGGAAAGCGTTACCTTTGAGGTTTTGGAAAAAAGACCGGGTGAAACCGAACCGGATGTACAGGTAACCCTGTATCAGGCCTTGGTCAAGGGCGATAAGTTTGATACTGTCGTACAAAAAGCCGTGGAACTCGGCGTTGCGAGAATTGTTCCGGTGCTGTCCGAACGGTGTGTCTCACGGCCTGATGAAAAATCATTGAACAAAAAGCGTGAGCGCTGGCAAAAAATTGCAAAATCAGCCGCCATGCAGTGCGCACGCGCCTATGTCCCCGAAATCGGCGAGTTGCTTTCGTTTGGCAAAATGACCGAGGAACTGCAAAAAGCCGACTGCGGTTTTATCTGCTATGAAGCCGAGCCGCATACCCCGATGAAAACGCTGTTTTGCGAAAAATCCAAAGACAAGAAAGCGATCGATTATCGCTTTTTTATCGGTCCGGAGGGCGGGATTTCCGCCGAAGAAGCACAAAAAGCGCAAGAAGCCGGCGTTTCCCTTGTTTCGCTCGGAAAGCGGATCCTGCGAACCGAAACGGCGCCGCTTTGCGTGATTTCGTCGATCATGTTCTTTTCGGACAATCTGAACTAAAAAATTTATGATAACGGAGTGTATGTCATGTCATCCAAGCTTTCACATAAGAAACGTGAAACATCCGCCAATTTCAAAAAGAGCGATATGGATTTTTACCGTATGTCCGCCATGTTCTTTTTGCTGTGCGGCGCTTTGCTTTTGATTTTAAAAGTAAGTACCACCATTACCGTCCGTCAGGCGACCGGACACAATATGGGCTATGAACTGTATAAGCTGTTCCGGCATCCGGCGTATATCGTGTTTGTGGGAATTTTGCTTGTTGCGTCGATCGTTTGGGTGATCGTGAGCCGTGTCAAAAAGGTAAATGAGCATGACCGCGTATTTTCCAGTATCAACGCCTTGGCGCTTATGCTGTATGTTGTCGGTTTTTCCGCCTTTTTCGGCATTCGCATTGTCAATAACGCGTCTTCCTGCATGTTTGCACTTGCCGCAACCATTATTCTTGCGTTACTCTATTATATTTCCAAAATATTCCATCGCGATTTTCTTTTGTTCAGTATCGAAAACGCGCTGTTGACCCTTCTTTTGTACCGCTATTGGCCAATCTACACCACGCGCGGTATTGTCGGGAAATTTCTTCTTGTTGTCGCGTTTGCTGCGGTTGGCTTTGCCTTTATCCCGTATTTAAAAAAGCGTCAGACCCGTCCGCATAATGCCCGTAAGAGCGACGCGCCGCTCATGTTCCCGTATTTTGTGTCGCTTGTTATCTGGACGGTCTTTATGTTCATCAAACTTCCGGATATTGCCGGAGAACCGCTTATCCATTCGGATACCATGCTGACGCTTATGTTGGTTCAGTATATTGTATTCGCCATTGTTTATACTATAAAGCTTATAAGAGAATAATTCGGGAGGTTAAAAAACATGTCAGCAAGAGTATTTCAGAGTGTAATCAACCAACTTAAAGAGAATGTCGGAAAGGCAATTTATGTGCTCGATGATACCGGCACCGTCATTGCCTGCACCGATCTTGTGCATGTCGGTGAAACCCGGACCGAAGTGCTTGGCTGCTTTGATGAGGATACCACCATTATCACCATGGACGGCTATACGTATTGTCCGCTCGGTTCTTATACGCGTCCGGAGAATGTCATTGCCGTGGAAGGCGAGGATACGGAAGCGGCCGATTTGTGCCGCGTGCTTTCGGTGTCGTTCTTGAATATCAAGAGCCTGTATGGCGAAAAGTACGATAAGATCAGCTTTATTAAGAATATCATCTTGGATAATATCCTCCCGAGCGATATTTACATAAAAGCAAAAGAACTTCACTTTGACGTTGACGCGCCCAAAGCCGTCTATTTCATCCGCTTTGCCGATAAGGGCGAAGTGATTCCCTATGATATTCTGCAAAATATGTTCCCGGATAAAAATAAGGATTATGTCATAAGTATTGGCGAAAACGATATTGTTCTTATCCGTGAGGTCAAGTTCAATGTCGAAGGAAAAGAGCTTGAAAAAGTGGCGCATACCATTGCCGACACTATCAGCGCCGAGTTCTTCCTTCGCGTTACGATTGGTATCGGTACGGTGGCTGAAACGCTCAAAGACCTGTCCTCCTCGTTCCGTGAATCGCAGGTGGCTATCGAAGTCGGAAAAGTATTCGATACCAAAAAGAATATCATCAACTATGAAAATCTCGGTATCGGCCGCTTGATCTATCAGCTCCCGACCACGCTCTGCGAAATGTTCTTGCAGGAAGTCTTTAAGAAAGGCTCTCTTGAAAGCCTTGACCGCGAAACGCTCATGACCATTCAGGCGTTTTTTGAGAATAACCTCAATGTGTCCGAAACCTCCCGTAAGTTGTTTGTTCACCGCAATACGCTGGTGTACCGTCTTGAAAAAATCCGCAAGCTCACCGGTCTTGACTTGCGCGAATTCGAGCATGCCATTACGTTCAAGGTTGCACTGATGGTCAAGAAATACCTTACCTCCAAGCCGGTAAAATACTAATACAGGAATATATCATGATAGAATTTAAAAACGTCAGCAAAACGTATGACGGGAAAAACTATGTCTTAAAGGACGTAAACCTCAAAATCGATGATGGGGAATTCGTCTTTATCGTCGGGCACTCTGGCGCAGGAAAAACAACGCTTACCAAGCTTCTTTTGCGCGAGGAACGTGTTTCCGACGGCAGACTTCTCATCAATAACTTCCGTCTCGATAAAATGCGCGAGGGCAAGGTGCCGTATCTTCGCCGCACCATGGGCGTGGTGTTCCAGGACTTCCGCCTGTTCCCGAAAAAAACGGTGTATGAAAACGTCGCGTTTGCCATGCAGGTCATCGGAACGCCCAGCCGCGTGATAAAAGAAAATGTACCGGTGTTTATTGAAGCCGTCGGCTTAAAAGACCGCATGGACGCTTTTCCCCGTCAGCTTTCCGGCGGTGAAAAACAGCGCGTGGCATTGGCGCGTGCGCTTGCCAATAATCCGAAGATCTTAATTGCCGATGAACCGACCGGTAATATCGACCCCGAAATGAGCCTTGATATCATGAATCTTCTCATTGCCTTGAATAAAGAGCTTGGGAAAACGGTGCTCGTGGTCACGCATGAAAAGGATCTTGTGGACCGATTCCAGAAACGGGTCGTTACCTTAAAGGACGGCATGGTGGAAAGCGACAGAATAGGCGGTATGTTTGATGAATAGACTCGGTTTTATTGCGGAGGGCTTTAAGGGCGTTATCCGCAACGGCGTGCGAAGCGTGGCCTCCATTCTGATTTTGGCTTCCTCGCTTCTCTTGGTCGGTATTTTTACAACACTGATCGTTGTGATAAACAAAAGTATCGACAGTATCGACGATTTCAATGAAATTGTCGTGTATATGAACCTTGACGCTTCTTCGGAAACGGTAACTGCGGCAGGCGACAGTATCCGGGCGCTCAAAAATGTCAAAAACGTAACGTTTGTGCCCAAAGCCGAGGCGCTTGCTTCCGAAAAAGACAAATTCGGTGCGGATTACGCTTATATTTTCGATTCCTACGATGACGCCACCAATCCGTTGCCGGATTCCTTTAAAATTGAATATGAAAGCGTGGACGATATCGACGCGCTTGTGTATAATCTGAACCATTTGGAGGGCGTAAATAAGGTTAAAAACCGTTATGATATCGCCAAAAATATCCAGAATTTCAAGAGCGCTATTTCATTAGGCGGCACATGGCTCATGATCCTTTTGATTGCCGTGAGCGTATTTGTCATTTCCAATACCATTCGTCTCACGTATCACGCGCGCGAAATGGAAATTACCGTTATGCGCTATATCGGCGCAACAAAATGCTACATCACCATGCCTTTCGTTTTTGAGGGCGCTATCATCGGTCTTGTGTCCGGCGCATTCGGTTATCTGATACAGTATTATCTGTACAAGATTCCGCTGACAGAGCTGGCCTCCAAGTTCGACGGCTTTATCAAGATTCCGGCATTTTCGGAGTTAAATGTCTACTATCTGCCGATTTATTTTGCCGCCGGCCTTATTGTCGGTGTGTTCGGAAGCGCACTTGCCATTCGCAAGTATATGAAAGCATAAACATCCCATAAAGTTTTTTGCGAAACCTGCAAGAGGAGGTAAAAATGGCTCGTTCTCAGAAGCATAACCGTTTGACGCGTTTTGTCAAACAGACAGCCGCCCTTTCGGCGTGCGTGCTTGCTGTCGGCGTTCTGTTCCTGACGCCGGATATCCATGTCACTGCCAAGAGCAATGCGGAAATTCAGAGTGAGATCAATACGCTCAACAGCAAAATGTCCAAGATCACCAAGGAACAGACAACCTTGAAAAACCAGATTGCCGGCGCAAAAGCCCAGGCAAACGATTATTCCACACAGATTACCAATCTTTCGTATGAGATTGATCTGATCGACGAACAGATCACTGTCATCGAATCCATGCTCAAACAGTACGATGAACTGACGGCGGCGCAGGCGGCGCAAATTGCTGAGCTGGAAGTTGAAATTGACAAACAGCAGCATGTGTTGGACGATATGATCCGCATGTCCTACGAGTACGGCGGTGCGGCAAGCTCGGTTGAATTCATTTTCAGTGCGGAAAACTTTACCGATCTGCTTTCGCGTATCGACCTTCTTTCCTACCACCTGTCCTATAACGACAAAATTCTTGAAAACTATAACGAAGCTCTCGAATCTCTCGAAAAGACCAAGGCCGAATATGAAGAAGCCAAGGTGACTATGAGCCAATATAAGGACGAGCAGGAAAAACTGCGCGCCGACTTGGCTCAAAAGCAGGCAAGCGCGGCTTCCATGCGCGAAAAAGTGCTCGCCAATGCCGAAACCTACGAAGCGGAGCTTGCCAAAAAACAGGCTTATATCAACGAACTCAACGACGAGGTCAAACGCCTTGCCGCTATGTTCGCCAAAGAGGATACCACCACCTATACCGGTACGTTTAAATTTCCTCTTCCGGCCAACGTTTATCGGATCACCTCCTATTACGGCACGCGAAAAGACCCCTTTACCGGGAAAACCGCGTCGCATACCGGCTATGATTTTGCCTGCGCCAAGGGCACGGAAATCTACGCCGCCGATGACGGAACAGTGGTTATTGCCAAAAGGAACGGAAGTTACGGAAACTGTGTAACGATCAACCATGGCGGCGGAATTATGTCGCTGTACGGACATTGCAGTACAATAAACGTCGTATCCGGTCAAAAAGTCAAACGCGGAGATG
Source organism: uncultured Eubacteriales bacterium (assembly GCA_934479825.1). GTDB lineage: Bacteria > Bacillota > Clostridia > Oscillospirales > CAG-382 > UMGS882. The sequence continues at coordinate 51,526 of CAKSOW010000002.1, read as the reverse complement.
TCATCGCAACAGTCGGTTCAACCGGACGTTCGACCGGCAACCACTTGCATTTTTCCGTATTCAAAAATGGAAAACTCATTGACCCTGCGCCCTATATCGGGCTGAAATAACCAAAATCCCGGCCAATGAATCAAGGGCTGTCCGCCGTAACAGGCGACAGCCCGAATGTGTTTTATGGCAATTTCTATTTGGATTGGAAAGGAAACGAACATGAATAAAAAAGGCCGCCTTTTGTGGCAGATCTTACCCATGCTTCTCATTCTCTTTACCGCCGCTATCCTTGTCACCTGGCAGATCACGTATAATTCCGTGCGTAAGGGAATGGATGAAAAGTATACCGAAATGCTCTCCGAAGTGACAGCCGCAAGCGATATCAGCCGCACACTCTACAATGTGGACAGCATTGTCCGCGGAAAGTATATCGGAACGGTGGATGACCAAACCCTGACCGACTATACCATTGCCGGCTATATTGCCGGTCTCGGCGATAAATACGCCTATTATATGGACGCGGATAAATATGCTGAATACTTGTTGGAAAACACCAACGGTATCAAGACCGGCATCGGTGTGACCGTCGTGTACGATAATACCGCAGGCGGATTGTATATCACAAGCGTCTATGACGATACACCGGCCTCCCGTGCCGGAATCCAGCCCGGCGAGGTCATCACACGCGCCGACGGCAGAGCCGTTACCGAAATGGGATACAGCCTTTCTCTCGAACGCATTTCCGACGGTGAAGTCGGAAGTTCCATCGCCGTTACCGTACTTTCCGAAGCCGGAGCGGAACGTGTCGTGACATTGACACGCGAAGAGATCAAGGTAGTGACTGTTACTCACCGCATGGTGAATCAGGATACCGGCCTTGTCAAAATCGGCGAATTCACGTCGCAAACGCCGACCGAGTTTAAAAACGCCATTCAGGACCTGATCGTCAACGGCGCGGAACGCTTTATTTTCGATGTCCGCAACAACCCCGGCGGCAGTCTTGACGGCGTCAGCCAAACGCTGGATTTTCTGCTCCCGGCAGGCGATATTATTATTATCAATGAGAAAAGCGGTACTAAACGCACCATTTCTTCGGATACCGCCGAATTCACCGCTCCCATGGCCGTTCTCGTCAACGGCAACACGGCAAGTGCAGCAGAACTGTTTACCGCGGCATTACGCGATTACAGCAAAGCCGATAGTGTCGGTACGACGACCTACGGCAAGGGAAGTATGCAGGAGATCGTGCCGCTGCCCGGCGGGGGAGCCGCCAGCGTTTCGGTCAGTACCTACCTTCCGCCGAGCGGCGTCAGCTATGACGGCGAAGGCATTCGCCCGACTTACCCGGTCGAACTTCCGGAAAATACCAATTTCTACCGTATGACCGACCAAGAGGACACACAGCTTCAAAAAGCGTTAGAATTAGTCGCCGGCATGGAAACAAGTACCATTCAATAAGCTGTTTCAGGCTCATTCCGGCAGACAACCGGGAAAAAGGAGAATTTCATGAATAATAAACTTGCCGTTGCCGCTTCTTTGCTTGTGGCACTGGTGTTCACGGTCGTTCTGTTGCTTACACATACCGGAAAAGATACAAATAAACCCGAAAAGCCGGTATCCGTGCCCGTTTCGGAAACCGGCACGGCGGAGTCCGTCAAACCGGATAAGACGGAAAATACGGAAAATGCGGAAAAATCAGAAAAATCGGCTGTTTCCGTGCTCGGCTATGCTTTTGGCGCGGTTTCTGAATGTATCGGAGATGTGCCGGCAGAAAAAGTGCCGGTCACAACCGTTTCGTTCATTGCCTGCGGCGATAACCTGATTCACAGCTCAGTCTATTCCGATGCCAAAACATTAGCCGCCGGAACGGATAAAGAATATAATTTCCTGCCGATGTATGACCGTGTGGCCGATGTGATCCAAAACGCCGACCTTGCATTTGTCAACCAGGAAACGCCTTTCGGCGGCACGTCGCGTCCTTATTCCGGCTATCCGCTCTTCAACACACCCGATCAGATGGGCGACGATCTTGTCACACTCGGTTTTGATATTGTCGGCATTGCCAATAACCATATGCTTGACAGCACCTCCAAAGGCTATGAGCGCACCATTGATTATTGGAACAATAAAGAAGGCGCGATGCAGATCGGCGGCTATAAAAACAAGGAAGATTTTGAAAATATCCGCGTCATTGAAAAGAACGGGATCAAGATTGCTCTTCTTGCCTATACCTACGGCACAAACGGGTTGAAGTTGCCGCAAGGCAGTGAGTTGGTGATTCCGCTATATGACGACGAAACGCTTGACCGGCAGACCAAAAAGGCGCGGGAATTGGCCGATTGCGTTATCGTGTCGATTCATTGGGGTGTCGAGGACAGTTTCAAGCCCAATACCGACCAAAAACGAAAAGCCCAACTGATGGCGGATAACGGCGTGGATGTCATCATCGGACATCACCCGCATGTCTTGCAGACCATGACATGGCTTGACCGCGCGGACGGCGGAAAGACGCTCTGTATGTATTCGCTTGGTAACTTTTTGTCCGGCATGATGTATTCGCGTAACATGGTCGGCGGCATTATGGGCTTTGATATTTCCAAAGCGCCGAACGGTGTTTCCATCGATAATGCTTATTTTATCCCGACCGTCTGTCAGTATAACAAATCGGTGCGCGGCTTTAAGATCTACCGTTTCTCGGAATACACCGAAGAATTGCAGGCGGCGCACGGCGCGCATAAGTTTGATTCCGGCATGAGCATGAATTCCATGCGGAAGATCATCGATAATGCTATTCCGAAAGAGTTTCTGACGGAGGATTTTTACTCTTGAATGTTTCCGTATAAGTTAAGGCGGTGTCATTTTGCTTTCTGATCTTATTTTCGTCCTGAACGGCGTTGTCCCGATCTTTATTGTCGTTTTTATCGGTTGGTTTTTGAAACGGAAAGACTTTTTGACCAATGAATTTGTCCGCGTTGCGGATAAACTGGTGTTCAAGCTGCTATTGCCGTGCTTTTTGTTCACAAAAGTAGCGGATATGGAAAAGGAAAGTTTCCGGACTGAGGACGTGACGGTTGTCGCGTTTGCATTGGCGGCCGTGCTTGCAGTCTCGTTCGGGTCGCTTCTTATCTGCACGCCGCTCATCCGTGACAGCGCGAAACGCGGTGCGTTTGTCCAAGGGGTGTATCGCTCCAACACGGCTATCTTAGGCGTTCCGTTTGCCGAGAATCTGTTCGGCGCGGAGGGCGCACGCGTGGCGGCTATCTTGCTTGCCTTTGTGGTGCCGCTATACAATGTGATTGCCGTGGTGATTCTCAGTCTCTGTGACCCGAAAAAGAATGAGACCGGAAAAAACGCACATCAAAAGGCGGTCGCGGTCGCAAAGGATATTGTGAAGAATCCGCTGATTATCTCGATTGCCTTAGGGCTTGTCGTGTGTTTCTCCGGGTTGTCGCTCCCGAAAATTGCCGATAAAACGATTGCCTATCTTGCCGGCGCCTCCACGCCGCTTGCACTTATCGCAATCGGCGCCAACTTCAATTTTTCGGATATGAAAGGCAGAGCGGCGCTTGCTGTGACGGCCGCTGTGATGAAAACCGTGTGCGTTCCGGCGTGTGTGATCTTTGCGGCGTATTTGCTCGGTTTCAACGGCGCACATTTAGGCGCACTGTTTGTCGTATTCGGAACACCGGCGGCCGTCAGCAGTTATATCATGGCGAAGAACATGAATAACGACTATAAGCTTGCCAGTCAGATCATTGTTATCACAACGCTGTTTTCGGCGCTTACGGTATCTTTGGGGAGTTTTATTCTGTTTACAAGCGGCCTTGTTATGCGGTAATACGGCAAAAAATGCCGGAAGTAATAAAAAGTTTATATTTAATTTCTGAGGAAATTTGCTTTTCCTCTTGACAAATGCCTTATTTATGGTATATAATATCTTGTGATTTGTAAAGATATTGATATGAGCATATTTAACGGCTCATCTTTCCGAAAGTGAGGTGCAGGATTGTGGTCAGAACCTATCAGCCGAAGAAACGCCAGAGAAAAATGGAGCACGGTTTCAGAAAGCGTATGAGAACTGCCAACGGCAGAAAAGTATTGAAGAGAAGACGTGCAAAGGGCAGAGCAAGACTTACTTATTGATAAGGTCTAAATGAAGAGCGTGGTTCGATGGTCTGCGAGGATGCAGAATTCTTGGGGCTTCGCTCTTTTTTCGTATTTGCTTTTCCCATTCAAACACCGGAACCCGTGAGGATTCGATACTGTTTATGGTAAAAAAACTCTATCCGCTCTGTGAAAACCACTTGTTTTCCAGAGCTTACCGAAAGGGCCGCAGTGACGCCAATAAATATGTCGCTGTGTACGCGCTCAAAAATTACGAAAAAAACAAAAACCGCGCACAGGCGCCGACAAAGCTCGGTATCACCGTCAATAAAAAACTCGGTAAAGCCGTCCGGCGCTCACGCGTCAAACGCATTATCCGCGCAGCGTACCGCGAAAACATGCCGCTTTTGAAAAACGGCTATCTGATCATCGTTGCTGCACGCGGAGCAGTTTTCGGGAAAAACGTCAAAAGCACCGCTGTTGCCGAACGTATGCGCATAAGCTTTGAAAAGCTTGGTATTCTTGCCGATAACGGGAATCTTCCGTCTGCGGCAAAAGAAGCGAAAAAAACGATTACGCACATTTAACTATGAAATATATCTGTATTTATCTCATACAGTTTTACCGCAAATTTCTGTCGCCGCTCAAAGGACAGTCCACCTGCCGTTTTACGCCGACTTGTTCGGAATACGCCTTGGAGGCGTATCGGACACATGGTTTTTTTATCGGTACGGCGCTTACCCTTTGGCGAGTGTTAAGATGCAATCCCTTCGGAAAAGGCGGTTATGACCCCGTCCCGCCGAAAAGAAAAAAATATAACAAATAAGAGGAATCATCATGGAAATACCAGTAATAACCCCTATATTCGGCGCGGTCATCGGCTGGATGTACGAACATCTCTGCTTTCAGAACTATATGTTCACGCTCGTTCTGTTCGCTCTGTTTATTAAACTGCTTCTGTTCCCGTTTGGTATCAAACAGCAGAAAAACACCTTGAAACAGGCAAAACTGCGTCCGATGGAAATGGCCATCCGCAAAAAATACGCAGGCAGAAACGACCGTGCAACCCAAGAAAAATTAAATAACGAGCTTATGCAGCTCTATCAGCAGGAAAACTTTAATCCTGCCTCCGGCTGTCTGCCGCTGCTTATTCAGATGCCGATTCTGTTCGGTCTTTACAGCGTCATCGTCAATCCGCTGCGCTACATTTCGGAACTCAGCCAGCCGGTCGTGAAGATCTTGACCGATGTGTTCGGCACGGGTTCAAGCTATGATATCAACGTCATCAAAGCTATCACCGATATGGGTGAGGCGGCAAAACCGGCTGTTCTCTCGCAGATCAATGCCCAGCTTGCCGCACAGGACATTACCAATATCACTGCTTCCGATATTTTTGCCCAGATTGCGGATTTACAGCATCATTTCAGCGTAGCCGGCATCGACCTTACCGTAAAACCCTCGTTTGCGTTCAATCTGTATCTGCTCGTTCCGATTTTGACCTTTGTGTTTGCCTTTTTCAGCACAAAGATCATCCGCAAATTCTCCTATCAGCCGGCAGGCGCCGCTCAAACGCAGTCGTCTATGGCTATGATGGATTGGACCATGCCGCTCTTCTCGGTGTGGATCTCGTTCTCGGTTCCGTCGGCTATCGCTATCTACTGGATTCTCCAAAACATTCTTTCCGCAGGCCAGCAGATTCTCCTCCATAAAATGTTCCCGATTCCCAAGGTTACCGATGAGGAGATCAAGGAAGCGGAATTGAAATTAAAAGGCAAAGCAAATGCCAAAAAGAAAGATATGCCGCTTGCCGAGCCTGACGCAAGCTCTCCGATATTTGAGGAAGTTCCGGAGGATCTTCCCGAACAAGCCGAAATTCCGTCAGTCGGAAAAGCGCCGTTGGGACTTACCAAAAAAATCAAAAAGCATTTGCATGAAACGAAAAAGCCGTTAAAGGCACGACGCAAGATTTAAGAGGACGTATTGCAAAAGTCCTATGAACCTTTCGGGCAGATCCCGATTGATAATTGTTTTGTTAATCCGGCAGGACAAAAGTAAAATGAGTTTTGGTGTGCCTGCTTGTATAAGAAAGGAGCTTGCAATATCATGGAAGTTATTGTAAAAGCAAAAACAGTCGATGAAGCGGTAGCGTTAGGCGCCGCCAAGCTCGGCAAAGACATCAAGGACGTCCGTTATACCGTATTGGAAGAAGCAAAAAAAGGCTTTCTCGGCATGTTTTCCGCCGAAGCGGAGGTAAAGGTATATTCGGATGACCCCGAAACAACCGAAAAGACCGAAACGACGGATACCGATGTCCGCAACGAAGAATCGATGGAAACGCTCGGTGAAATCGTCGATGAAAAGACCTGCTCGGAAGAGCTGCCGCCTGTCCAGGATAAAGTGGTGGAATTTCTTGATACCATTATTTCCGATATGGGCGTGGACGCCAAAGCAAAAGTCGTCGGCATTGATGAGAGACTCAGCGAAAACAGCAAGACCTACGAAAAGGATATCCGCATCGAAATTACCGGCAAGGGACTCGGCATGCTCATCGGCCGCCATGGCGATGTGCTGGATTCCTTGCAGTATCTCTGCAATATCGTGGTCGGCCGTTATCCCAAGCGTTCGGACAAGCATGAATATGTCCGTATCGTACTTGATATCGAAAACTACCGCTTAAAGAGAGAAGAGACCTTAAAAGCCCTTGCTTCACGCATGGCTTCCAAGGTTCTTGCAACCGGACGCAACTTCACGTTAGAGCCCATGAGTTCTTACGAAAGACGCGTGATCCACTCCGAGATTCAGAATATCAAAGGCGTTCATACATTCTCGGTCGGTACGGAAAATAACCGCCGTGTCGTGATTGCCTACGGCGATGACGTGGACGCCGAATAAATAGTCGATTCAATTTTAATATACAAGGGATGATTAGCATGAACATTAGAATCGAAAAAAGAGCAGAATTGAAAGAAAAACCGAAAAAAGGCGAACCGCTTGGTTTTGGCGACATCTTTACGGACTACATGTTCCTCATGGATTATACCGAAGGCAAGGGCTGGCACGACGCAAGAATCGTTCCGTATGCGCCTCTTTCGCTTGACCCGGCCGCTATGGTCTTTCACTATGCCCAAGAAATGTTTGAGGGTATGAAAGCCTATATTGCCGTGGACGGCTCTGTCAGATTGTTCCGTCCGGACATGAACATCAAGCGTATGAATAACTCCAACAGACGTTTGTGCATTCCCGAGGTTGCGCCCGAGGATGTTATGCAGGCGCTGACCGAGCTTATCAACCTTGAAAAGGGCTGGATTCCGACCGATCCGGGTACATCTCTCTACATTCGTCCGTTCATTATTGCAACCGATGCACATCTCGGCGTAAGACCGTCGAACAAGTATCTGTTCTGCATCATCCTTTCGCCGGTTGGCTCGTACTATAAAGAGGGCATTAATCCGGTCAAAATCTATGTCGAGGACGAATATGTCCGCGCCGTCAAGGGTGGTTTAGGCTATGCAAAGACCGGCGGTAACTACGCCGCTTCCTTGAAAGCCCAGGAAAAAGCGCATGAACTCGGATACTCTCAGGTGCTGTGGCTTGACGGTTATACCAGAAAGTATATCGATGAAGTCGGTACCATGAACGTGTTCTTTGTAATTGACAACGAAGTTATCACACCGAGCTTGGAGGGCAGCATTCTGCCTGGCGTTACCAGAGACACCACCATCAATCTTTTGAAGCACTGGGGCTATAAAGTCACCGAACGCAAGCTTTCGATTGATGAAGTGACGGCTGCTTATGACGCCGGAAAACTGAATGAAGCATTCGGTACCGGTACGGCCGCTGTCATTTCCCCGATCGGCGAGTTAAACTATGAGGGTAAGATCATGCCGATCAACGGCGGAGAGATCGGCCCGATTTCCCACAAGATTTTTGATACCGTGACCGGTATTCAGTACGGCAAGGCCGAAGATCCGTTTGGCTGGAGCGTTAAGATTGGTTAATGGAACCGGTTTTGCGCCAAGCGAATAAGACGGTTTGCCCTGCGGAACAATAAAAGTAAAACAAAACTTTGCGCTTGGAATGCGTAAGGAAAAATAAAGGAGGTTCTCTCATGGAGATCACAAAAGATACCATTATCGGCGAGATTCTCGATATCGCACCCGAATGTGCCCCCCTGTTTTTGGAAATCGGCATGCATTGCCTTGGCTGCCCGTCAGCAAGAGGCGAAAGTGTTGAAATGGCTTGCGAAGTTCATGGCGTAGATGCAGATGAGCTTGTCGCCAAGTTAAACGAACTCATCAAAAACAAATAATGGGTCGTGAACTGACCGCTCCGAATGAGCGATTGATTGCGGCGGCGAAGCTTGCCGCCGCAATTTTTTTTGAAAAAGAAGAAATCGGAAAATTACGCGCCATCGATGTCGGCTGCGACCATGGGAAACTTGCGATTTACCTTGTCCAAAGCGGAATCTGTTCGCATGTACTGGCATCGGATATCGGCGAAGGCCCGTTGGAAAAGGCAAGAGAAGCAGTGGCAAGACGCCGGTTTAGAAATGAACCGTTAGATCGGTATATCACGGTGTGCCGGAATGATGGCCTTGTCGGATTTGACCATGAGCCGGCCGAACGCATTTTTATTCTCGGTATGGGCGGCGAACTAATCGCGTCGATTCTTGAACGCGCCGCATTTTTGCGTGATACCGGACGAAAAACGATCTGTATCCTGCAAGCCATGACAAGCGAAACCGACTTGCGGCGCTATCTTGCATCACGCGGTTTTGAGATTTTACGGGAAACGTTAGTCATGGATAAAGGACGTATCTATTCGTTGATTGCCTGCTGGTATGACGGAAAAATACGGACGGTGAGCGAAGCAAGACTTATGGTCGGCGAGTACCATATCTATCATCCCGACGCGGATTTGTTTTTGCCGTATATGGACCGCAAGATTCGTATTCTATCCAAAAAGATTGCACAAATGACCGAGGCCGGCGTGCCGTGCGAGGCCGATCGGGATGTGCTTTGCGAATTGAAAGATTTGCGTGAAACGGCATTTTTAAATATGGCGTAAACCGTAGAACAATTGTTTTCTTGCGCCGATTCAAAGGTTTGTAAAGCAGCAAGCATGTCAAAAAAGGAGCAACTATGAATTCATACCGAGAACAAATCCAAAATCTGTATTTGGGAATTCTAAACAATTATCCGGAATTTGCACAAGACGCAGAGGCACATTTCACATATGACTTTTCGGCGACAGAGTGGAAAGAATTGAAATCCAAGTATACTTTGGAAAACATTGCAAAAAACGGGACGTCATTTGAAAAAGCAAAACGTTTGCTGCACTATTTGGCGTCACGCCTGACTCATAACTCTTTTTATGATAATCATGTTGATTGCAATGCCTTGCAGCTGCTTTCTTACAGCTTTGAAAATCAAGAACAAGGCATCAATTGCCTAAATAAATCCAAAATTCTTGCGGAGTGCTGTCTGGCTTTGGGTATCTATGCAAGACGTGTGTTTATTTATCCGTTTTCCCCGTTTGATTTTGATTCTCATGTCGTCTGTGAAATTTTCGATGAATATTTAGATAAATGGATCATGCTTGATCCTACAATGGACGGTTATTTTGTTGACGGAAATCATGTACCGCTCTCCATGCTTGAAATCAGAGCAGGATTTCTTTCGGGGTGTTTTCAGACATTTGTTTCCTCAACCGGAAGAGAAAAAGATTTACAAAAGACAAAGCTTCGTAATGCGAGCACCAACTTATACATATTGAAAAACTCTTTTCGGATGTCCTATGAACAACACAATGGTTTTGGAAAAAAGGGTGACGCTGTTTGTCTGATACCGAAACACTATTCAATTTGTAAAAATGAAAAACTGAATCTTCAATTCCGGATTGATAACACACCGAAAGAGTACAAACATCTGATAAATGTACAAAAAAGATATTTTAACGAAGTCCATCATACGGAAGAACCGACAGCGTACACTGTTCAATCCCTCTATGCTCCCCCCAATTGTGCATGCGTAGGGAAAGTATGAAAAGTTACAGAAACGAGAAAGGAAAATACGAATGATAACCGTAAAAGATATCGATGCCGCTCTGAGCGCCACCGCGCCGCGCACGCTGTCCGAAGAATGGGATAATGACGGTGTTATGCTTTGCCGCCGCATGGATAAGCCCGTAAAAAAGGCGCTTGTCATGTTGGAAGTAACGCCGGAGGGCATTGCGGCCGCCGAAAAAGGCGGATACGACCTTATTGTGACGCATCATCCGCTTATTTTCCGTCCGCTCAAAGCGCTTGTCGGGGAGGATTACAGCCATTTTGACCGCCTAATGCGTGCGGATACAGCGGTTTTATCGTATCATACGCGTATGGATTCCGCCGCAGGCGGCGTCAACGACACGGCGGCGGCCTTGCTTGGCCTTACTTCCGTCCAACCGTTTGGCGGCGAAAACGGCTGCGGTCGAATCGGTATTCTTCCCGAACCGCTGTTGCCGTCCGATTTTGCCGCATTATTAAAAGAAACATTCCACTGCACCTCAATTCGGGCGTCACTTTTTGCTGAAAAAGACAAAAAAATAAGCCGTGTTGCCTTTGTCGGCGGGGCAGGCAAGAACTTTTTCTGCGAAGCCTATGCTGCCGGTGCGGACGCTTTTGTAACAGGCGAAGCTGCGCATAATACGTTTATAGACTGTGCGGCGCTTGATATGTGTCTGTTTGACTGCGGTCACTATTACACGGAAAACCCGGTCTGCACGCGCCTGAAAGACCTTTTGTCCGACGCGTTCGGAAACGAACTTTCAGTGGACGTATTTGACGTTAAAAGCCCGTATATCAGCCTTTAAAGAAAGCTTTTATACAGGCAATCGAAATTGCGGTTCATAACGTTGGTTCCACAAGGACAAACAGCAACCGTTTTTTTGTTTTAGGATTGATACAACCGCTTTTATATGTTAGGAGATAAAAAGTATGCCATTTGATGCAGGCGTTATGGCCGCCGTTGTCCATAGCTTGCAAAAAGAAGCCGTCGGTGCACGGATTGAAAAGGTTTGCCAGCCGGAGCGCGATGAGATCTTACTGCACCTTCGCTCCAAAAACGGGTCTAAAAAGCTCCTTTTGTCTGCCGCCGCAGGTTCTTCACGTGTCGGTTTTACCGCAAACGACCGGGAAAACCCGGCTGTACCGCCTATGTTCTGTATGCTGTTACGCAAACGCCTGACCGGCGGATTCATCACCGGTGTAAGACAGCTTGGCTTTGATCGTGCCATGGAAATCTCGCTTATTTCTTCGGATGAACTCGGTTTCCAATCCGAAAAATACTTAATCTGTGAGATCATGGGCACATACAGCAACGTCATTTTGCTTGACAGCGATAAACGCATCGCCGCCGTTCTTCATCCGGTCAGCCTTGGCGCCGACAATAAACGGCAGGTGCTTGTGGGGTTCCGCTACGAAAACCCCGATCCGCAGGTCGGAAAAATAAACGCGCTCGATGTGACGGAAACGCTTTTTAAGGAAAAGCTTGCCGGCGATATCGCCGCCGGCATCACGACCGCCGCCGACAAATATCTCATTTCGCGCTATGCCGGGCTTTCGCCGCTGACGGCGCGCGAAATTGCGTTCCGTGCCTCCAAGGCGACCGGAATGCCGATTCACGAATGTGATCCCGACGCGCTGTGGTTTTATTACAATACGCTTTACGGAGCAGTGCGCGAAAAGAATTTTTCTCCCTGCATGGTGACCGACAGAAACGGAAAAGCGCTTGATTTTTCGTTCTGCGAGATCCGTCAGTACGGCGCGTCGTGCGTGGTGAAACCGTATGAAAGCATTCATGCGCTTCTCGATACGTTTTATGCCGAACGAGACCGCGCGGAAAGCATCAAACGCCGCGGTCAGGACATCCTGCGGCTGTTGACCAATGCGTCCCAGCGCATTGCCAAGAAAACCGAATTGCAGCTTGCGTCTTTGGAAGAGGGCAAGCAGGCGGAAAGCTGGAAACTGTACGGCGATCTGATTACCGCCAATATTTACGCGCTGAAAAAGGGAATGGAAAAAGCGTCGTTGGTCAATTATTTCGATGAAGCCATGCCGACCGTTGAAGTGAAGCTTGACAGCCGCTATACGCCGGCGCAGAATGCCCAAAATTACTACAAGAAGTACAATAAAGCCAAATCTGCGCGTATCATGCTTGCCGCACAGATCGAAGAATCTCAGGCGGAATCCAAATATATCGATACGGTTTTTGAAAGCCTTACCAAAGCTGAAACCGAAAATGACCTTGCCGAAATCCGTGCAGAATTATCGCTTGCCGGATACGGAAAGAAACTTGACAATATGCGCCGGGCGCACGGACTCGGCAAAGACCGCGTCAAACTCAAAAAGGAATTGAAGCCCATGCGGTTTGTCACAAGCGACGGCTATGACGTGTATTGCGGCAAAAACAATCTGCAAAACGATTATGTTACCACAAAGCTTGCCGATAAGAACGATTATTGGTTCCACGTCAAAAACGCCGCCGGTTCGCATGTCGTTCTGGTTTGCGGACAGAATGAACCGCCGGCCGAAAGCTTTACAGAGTGCGCGATGATTGCCCTCTATTACAGCTCGGAGCGGGAAAAACCGCAGGCCGCCGTGGACTATACCCGTGCGCGCTATGTCAAAAAACCGTCCGGCTCCAAGCCCGGCTTTGTTATTTACGAAAAGAATTATACGGCCTATGTTACAGCCGATAAGGAACAAGTGGAAAAGCTTTGTGTGGACAAAGGAAAGAATAAAAACTAAAAATTCCTGTCCGGACTGAAAGCCTGTCCAAAATGTCAAAAACGCAGTTTTGGGGCAGGCGGCGTGAATATATGAATCGGTTTCCTGCCACGACGGGCAGGGGAAAGTCGAATTTTGACGAAATATTTAAAAAACAATTGATTTCTTCATGATTTCATGCTATAATGAAACCATAACAACGAAGAGGTATCTTGCCATGCCACATTTAGACAGCCTGTTTTCGGTTACATTCCGCGGTTTTTCGCGTGAAGAAGTGGCCGCCTATATTGCAGAAATGAACCGCTCCTTTAAGGAGTCCGAAACGAAATATGAAGCGCGGCTCGCCTCGTTGCAGGAAGAGCTTGACGGATTGAAAGCCGCTGGGGAAAAGTGTGGCGAAATGCAGAAAGACGTTTCCGAGCGCGACGAAAAGATTTCTTCTTTACAGGAAGAGATCGAGCGCCTGAAAACGGATAAGGAAAATGCGCGTCTTGCCGCCACGGCAGCAGAAGAACATGCAAACGGCGCTTATCAGACGATCGAAAAGTTGAAAACGGAATTAGAAGCCGAGCGCATCAAAACGGCCGCTATGGAGGCCAATGCCAAGGAATATGACTCGATGCTGGCCGATGTCAACGGAATTCTTTCCACAGCGCGCCGCAATGCGGAAGAGTTAATTGAAGAAGCCGAAAAACGCGCCAAACAAATCGTAAGCGAAGCCGAGCAGGACGCCAAAGCTCATGCTGAACAAATTGTTTCCGCGTCGGATGAAAAGGTTGCGGAAAACATGAAAAAAGTCAAATATCTCTACCGCCGTCAGGAAGAACTCGGCGAGATATTCAAAGACCATAAAACCAAAGTGGAGGCGTTTTTTGCGTCTTTACCGACCAAGGAGTCTGAATAACGCCGTTTCGCAAGTTCACAGAACGGGAGAGGATCTGACATGGCAGTTATCCATACGAGCACAGCGGAATTAAGGCAAAAGTTGTCTGAAATCCGTGCCGGTGACGAAGTTTATCTGTCCGGTACGGTCTATACGGCGCGCGACGCGGCACATAAAAAGATTCGTGCGCGGCTGGAAACCGGTGAGCCGCTGCCGTTTGACCTGTCCGGCGCGGTGATCTACTATGCCGGCCCTACGCCGGAACGTCCCGGAAAGCCGATCGGTTCCTGCGGCCCGACGACATCGTCGCGCATGGATGTGTATACACCGCAGCTCTTGGAAAACGGGTTATGCGCCATGATCGGCAAAGGTCCGCGGTCGCCGGAGGTTGTGCAGGCAATCGTGAAAAATAAAGCCGCGTACTTTTGCGCGATAGGCGGGGCAGGGGCGTTAGCCGCCATGGCGGTGAAAAAAATGGAAATAATCGCATTTGAGGAGTTGGGCTGTGAGTCGGTCAAACGCCTTGAAATCGAAGAATTTCCGCTGTTATGCGCCATAGATGCGCAAGGAAATAATTTATTTGACCGAAAATAGCAGTTGCTGCGTCATTTTGTAACACAGAAAGGGATTTGTTTATGAAGATCAAGAATGGATTTATTTTGCGGAATGTTTCGGACGCTGTTGTTGTGGTGGCTGTGGGAGAAGCGACCAAGGATTTTAACGGCATGATTACGTTAAACGAGACCGGCGCGTTTTTATGGAAAGCGCTCACAGACGGTTGTGCCGACAAAAACGAGCTGGTCGGGAAGTTACTTGGCGAATACGATGTGCCCCGGACGCTTGCCGAAAAAGATGTGGACGCTTTTGTTGCAAAACTTTCGGAGGCAGGACTTTTGGAAGATTAAGGCTTGCGGATAGGCAAGGGCTCACTCCTCGCAAACTTTTCTTAAAGAAATTAGAAGAAAAGTTTGATAAAAGAATTTTGTTTTAGCGCTCTGTCATTTGAATTTTCAAATGACAGAGCGCTTCTTTTATACAATAAAATGCGCACGGCAATTCAGAGTATTCTGAGCCGCCGTGCGTCTAATTTACAATCCTTTTGTCCGTTTTTTTGATAAAAATAACTTCTAAGGGCGGTAATCGTCGATAACGCCCCACGGATTATTGGATTTCTGCATCATCTGCACTGCTTTCAAGCAGAATATTGATAATTTCGTTTCGTGAACGATTGCTTTCGGCGGCAAGAGCGTCGATTTTAGTCAGAACATTTTCTTTTAAGCGTACCGAAATGAGTTTATATCCGTCCTCGCCGCGCCTTTTTATTTGAATCGGTTTTGCTGACATTCTATCACCTCAAATATCTATATATGATTTCTTTGTGTTATAATTGTAACATGTTATATTGATAAGGCATTATATTAAAAATAAGCTCGAAAATCCTGAAAAAAAGTACTTGAAATTTCCTTTTGTTTATTGTATAATAAACCCAAGAAGTAAATTCTATCCCAAAAAACACGAAAGGAAGTTATTCCCATGAAAGTAGGATTAGTCACCGTTCCGCTTTATGACCGCTCCCTTGAAGATATGCTTGCCTATGTTAAGGGACTTGGTGTTGAAGCAGTCGAGATCGGCACAGGCGGATTTCCCGGCCAAGGCCATTGCCACCGCGAAGAACTTCTTGCCGATAAGAGCAAGTTAAAGGCATTCAAGGATCTCTTCAAGAAATACGATATTGAGATTTCCGCACTTTCTACGCATGGCAACGCCGTACATCCCGATAAGGAAGTTGCCGCAAAATTCCATGAAGATTTTGAGCGTACCTGCGTTTTGGCAAACGAGCTTGAAATTCCGATGGTTATTACATTCTCCGGCTGCCCCGGCGGTTCGCCCGAAGATAAAACGCCGAACTGGGTTACTTGCCCGTGGCCGGAAGATTTTCTTCACATCCTTGACTATCAGTGGAATGACGTACTGATTCCGTATTGGCAGAAAGAGTCTGAATACGCCGCCAAATACGGTGTAAACAAGATTGCTTTTGAAATGCACCCCGGTTTCTGCGTCTATAACCCTGAAACCCTTATGAAACTCCGCAATGCCGTCGGTCCGTGCCTCGGCGCGAACTTTGACCCGTCTCACTTGATCTGGCAGGGCATCGATCCGGTTGAAGCGATCCGCTATATCGGCGAAAACGGCGCTATGTTCCATTTCCATGCCAAGGATACCCGTGTTGATCATCGCAACACTGAAATCAACGGCGTTCTGGATACCAAGCATTACAGCGATGAGATCCACCGTTCTTGGGTATTCCGTGCGCTTGGCTACGGTACAGATGAGAAGAAGTGGAAAGATATGATCTCCATGTTACAGCTCATCGGTTACAACCATGTCATGAGCATTGAACATGAGGACAGCTTTATGACCAGCAAGGAAGGCCTCGAAAAGGCGATTGCTTTCTTGCGCCGCATCATCATTTCCGAGCCGAAGCCCGGCGGAATGTTCTGGGCTTAATTTCCCGTTTATCAGAGAACGCGAGGAAAACGCGGCTTTTTCTGGAAAGAGAAACCCGGCTTTTCTTAGAAGAAAAGTTGGGCAAAAAATTAAATTTTTGCGCACGGTGGTTTGAATACGCAGACCGCCGTGCGTTGTTTTTGTAGAAACCTGAAAATATAAAGTGAGAGAATAATCTCTGAAAAAGTAAATTTGGACAAACCGAATGCGTAGTGTGATTTGAAAGTAAAAAGGCTGTAAACAAAGCTGTAAAGCCTGTGCTTGTGCCGTCCGTTTCTTGACAAGCCGAATCGCGGATGTTATAATATTTATTGTAACAAGAGAAAACCGACACGCATTCTGTTCATGTACAGAATTGTGCGCATAGAACAAAGCGTGTGCCGTAAAAATGTTTGGATTTGTTTATGAGAATAGCCATTTGCGACGACAAAAAAGCCGACAGACAGAATATCGCAGAAGCGCTGCATGACATTGAAAAAAGCGAAAACCGGAGTTTTTCCGTCAACGAATTCGATGACGGAAACGAGCTGTTGCAGAGCCATGCGCATTTGCCGTATGACCTGCTGTTTTTGGATATCCTGATGCCGAAAATAAGCGGCATGGAAATTGCCGAACAGCTAAGAAAAACCGATACGCATACGCCGATTATCTTTGTTTCGACAAGCGACGAATTCGGCGTGCAAAGCTATCGGGTGTTAGCGTTTGATTACCTGTTAAAGCCGGTCGGCCGTGAACAGCTGCGGCGGAGCATGAAACGCCTTTTGAAGCAGTCTGCTTTTGAAAACGAAGCTTTTCTCACCGTTTCTTATGCCGGAACGGATACAAAAGTCCGTTTGTCCAATATCCAGTGCTTGGAAAGCAATCTGCATAAAGTCGTTATCACGCTGTCGGAAAAACGGAGTATTGAAATATCCGCCAAACTGTCCGATTTTGAGGACTTTCTATCTGACCATGGTTTTTGCCGCTGTCATAAAAGCTATCTTGTAAATATGGAGCATATCGACCGTATCGACGGCGACACTTTCTTGCTCACGGGCGGTAAAAATATAAAAATTTCGCGTGCCTATCTGCAAAATGCCAAAAAAGCCTATTTTGATTTTGTTTTCGGTACGGAGGTACGGCTATGAATGCCGGTCAAGGCGTATTTTCACTCTTTATCCTATTATTTGTATGTGTATTCGACGGCTATTCCATGATGAATTACCGTGTCCCGACAAAACGCGCTTATGCGTATTTTGCCGGCGTGACGGTGTTTTGCTTAGCTGTCAACTCCTATATTGCGCTGACGTTCGGCATGTTAGTCTTACGCAGTGTGATTTTGTTTACCATCGGAATTCCGTATTTTCTTCTGATTCTTGCCATTACCAAAGATCGGATCTCTCAAACGGTGTTCAATTTCTGGCTGTGGATCAACGTGTATGATATCATCGCGAATTTTTCGGCCTTTGTCAACGATTATACCGCTCGGAACGCATGGTTTTTAACTGGATTCCGGGTATTGCTGTTTGTGTTGTATTTTGTGCTGTACAACCGGTTCTTGAAAAAAATACATCGCTTGATTATGGAAAAATTGGAAGTCAATTGGTGGATCTTCTCGTTTATTCCGTTATGCTTTACGGTGCTTATCTGCCTTGTCAACTACTATTTCCGCGACTTCCGCGGTTTAACGCGCAATTATCCGGTGCTGTTTGCCATATATGCGCTGATGACGGTCGTGTATGTGCTGATCTTCTACACCTTCAAAACGGCCTATGATTCCATGCAGCGAGAGAAGCTGGCGCAGAGCATGAAAGACCAGATAGCTCTCCAAAAAGAGCAGTATGAATATTATAAACGGCGCAGTGAGGACGAGCGCATTTTCCGTCACGACGCAAGACACCGCGATAGGGCGTTGCTCGGTTATCTGGAAAGCGGCAATATTTCCGGAGCAAAAGAACTGATAAAACGCGAAATGGCGGATTTAAAAGAGGTATCTGATGTGCGGCTGTGCGAGAACCGGCTTGTGGACGCCGTGCTTGCGGAATACCGTGCCAAGGCGCGCGCCAAAGGCGTTGCGTTTTCTGTCGGAGCGGGACTTCCCGAATCGCTTGCCTGCGATGAGGCAGAGTTCGGCGTGATGCTTTCCAATTTGCTGGAAAACAGCCTTGATGCGGCTAAAAGCTATATTTCGGTGGAAATGCGCATGTTGAACAGCCAGATATCGCTGAATATCAAAAACGATTATTCCGGTTCGCTGTTGCCGGAGGCGGACGGTCTGTATGCAACGACCAAAAAGCAGGGTTCGGGGCTGGGGTTGAAAAGCGTCCTGGCCATTCTGGAAAAGCATGGCGGTTTTTTAAAAATCGATGATAAAGACGGCATTTTCAATGTCTTTGCAACATTGAAAAATGAATATCCGGACAATTTAAAAACGTTCAAAGCACAGTGAAATACCGTGCTTTCAGATTGTTGCAAAAGTCTATAGGACTTTTTGGGCGAAGCCCGATTTTAATAAAAATTCGAAAAATCCGGGGACATGTGCCACGGATTTTTCACCGATAGATTCGCGAGTGTCGAAAAGCGGAGCTTTTTGGCATGTGGCGCGAGCGTACGAATCTGTTTCCGTGTCGTAAAACGCAGTTTTGCGACACGCTCAAAGCACGGTGAAACGCCGTGCTTTTTCTGCAAATTCTGACGATTTTCCGCAAGTTCTGCCAAAGCTATTGTCAAATGCCGCACTTGATTCTAAAATAATATCGTAGATTTATGCTTTGATGCATAAAAACTTCACTAAATGATAAGGAGAAACGCTATGAAAAAGTTCTTAGCAAGTTTACTTGCGGCAATACTGATGATCTTAGCGGCCGGCACACCGTTATACGGTGATGTTGCGCTTTTGACCGCTCATGCGGCGGCCAAGCAGAACCCGGCTCTTGCCGAGGCACAAGCAAACGTCAAGGCAGCTATCGAGGCCATGACCATTACCAACCACACCACCGCCGATGACATTCTCAAAGTGGCCAGCGCCGCAACCGATATGCAGGTCAGCGTCGGCAAACCTTCGGTTTCATTCCCGGCAACCAATACCGAACCGGGCCGTGCGACCGTCCGCGTAAAAATCGTCATGAACGAAAAGAACAGCGTGATTTTCACCATGCAGGTAAGACTTGCACCCGAAATGGGCTATTCCGACGCGAACCGCGTGGCTATGGCTTCGGATGCGATCGTCGCTTATATGCAGAACTTCACCGCTACCAACGATACCACGCTTGCGGATATCATCGCAGCCGCAAGAAATGCCGTTACGGACAGCGACATCACCATCGATGAAGCCAATTCCAAGGTCACTACGATGATAAAAGCGACCGATGAATCCGCCGGCAATATTTCAGTCGAACTGTGCGTGCGCTGCAACGGAGAATACTTTATGTGCCGTTTCGGACGTTCTATCGCCGAAGTCTATACCGGAAACAAGAAACTGTTGGATGAGGATTGGCGCGCAGTGAGCAAGGCTATGCATGACGTGGTCGAAAAATACGGCAACAGCACCACGAAAGAACAGCTTATCGAAGCAGGAAAGGCCGCCGCAACGAACGGTTCTGCTGTCGAATGGCAGAACGGCGTTACCAAAAAGATCGCTACTTTCGATGAGGACGGTCAGATCCTCGGCTATGTGAACGTTACCCTGAACGGCGAAACCAAGGAGCTCCGTTTTTCTGAAAAACTGGATAAACTGTACCGTCAGACACCAAGCGAAATTTCCGTTTCCGCCGATGAATGGGATATACTCCGCTTTACCAATGTTGAGCGTTTCAAACAGGGAAAAACGATCTATTCCACCACAAAGATCATGCAGGATACCTGCAATATCCGTGAAAAGGAATTGATTGAATCATATTCGCATACGCGCCCGAACGGCGAAAAGTGCTTTACGGCGTTCCCGGCCGGTTTCAAGTATACGACGGCCGGTGAAAATCTCCAGTCTTGCCCTGAGGGCGGTTATATTACAGCGCAGTCGGCTGTCGATAACTGGATGAACAGCCCGGGTCACTATGCCAATATCATGAACGACAGTTTTCAGTTCATGGGCGTGGGCTATGCAAGACATAAGATGCTGCAAATGTTTGCCACAACAGGCAGTAACGTCGTCTCGGTCACAACCAGCGCCGGCACGATGGATTTTGCCAATGAGGACGAAATGCAAAAGGCCTATCTGATCCTCACCCACAGCGACGGCACTGCCTCGTACGCGCCGATCGACGTAAACAGCCTGACCAAAAATGGAAACAGCTATACGGCCTCTTTCCGCAACTGTAAAACGCCGGTCGTTCTGACGGTCGGTCAGACCTTGACGAATGAGACCCAAGGCTTTGCCGATGTTCCGGCTGATGCCTATTATGCCGCACCGGTCGCTTGGGCGGTGGAGAAAAAGATCACCTCCGGTACGTCTCTCACGACCTTTTCACCGGCAGATATCTGCACGCGTGCGCAGATCCTGACGTTCTTATGGCGTGCTGTCGGTTCGCCGAAAAATTCCTCCGGCAACCACTTCAACGATGTCTGCTCCACCGATTATTTCTATAATGCGGCTTTGTGGGCTTATGATATGGATATGGTGGACGGGGAGTCCTTTGAGGGCGATCTGCCGTGTACCAGAGCGGCGACCGTTACTTATATCTGGCAATACGCAGGTTCTCCCGAACCGGACGGAGAATGCCTGTTTACCGATGTCCCGGCAAACGCACCGTATGCGGAAGCGGTTGCATGGGCTGTTGAAAACGGCATCACTTCGGGCACCTCGGAAACGACTTTCTCGCCGGATGCGGTTTGCGACCGCGGTCAGATCGTGACGTTCCTGTACCGGGCTTTGAAATAAAGCGCAAAGAAGAAATATGTGAAACTGGAAATTGACTTTTCATTATATCAATAGAAAAGTCGCGAAAATAAAATATAATTTTAACGCGAAGCGGTTTAAATGTCCAAACCGTCTCGCGTTTTTTGCATATATATGAAAAAAGTAACTGAAAAATAACGCATTTTTGTATATTTTACCAAATATTCACATTTGATATATATATATATATATATATATATCATGCTATAATGAAATGTGCAAAAATTTGCATAAATACTAAGAGGAGTGAGACACATGAAAAAACACCTGGCAATCCTATTATCAGCGCTGTTATTGTTCACTTCCGGCATGACAGCCACAGCTTTTGAACCCGAGACCGTCGAATCGGCGGCGGAAGTGACCGAAGCAATTCCCGAACCCCCGGCAAAAACTCTGGCAGATGAAACCCAAATCGATATTCCGCTTGTCGATGCGGAAAGAGGAAAGCTGATTTTCTATCAGAATTTCGATTCCGAGGGCGCAACCAAAGACACGGTCGATTATTCGATTCCCTCCTATTTTTCAAAAACATATACGACAACCTGCGGTGGGAAAGACAAATTAGCGGTTGTGCAAGACCCGGCTGATACGAATAACAAGGCGTTGAGAATAAGCAGAGATACAGAGACGTCTGCGGTGGAGTATATGACGTATAGCCTTAATGTCAATATGCCGCTGAAAGAAGGACGCTATTATCTTGCTTACCGGCAGGCAAGAGACACGGATAAGATTGATTTTGAATATCAGCGCTGGTATACGGATCCTGACTTCCATTATAACTCAGACAAAAAACTTAAACCGGATTTGATTTCCACCTCTACTAGCCTATCATCGGCTGTGAATGTGTGGGCGGAAACCGGATACCCCGGTATTTGCAAAATGGAAGACGGCTTGCTGAAATTCGGTATCAACGAAAGCAGTCTTATTCCGAAGTATACGGGCCCGAATGGCGAAGCAATGCAAGCCATGAAGAGCATTGCCTCCCTCATCATTTTTCCACGTATTCCGGAAAACGAAAAAGGCGGCGTTTATATCGACGATGTCCGGCTTTATTTCTTCCCGGACAATGCGTTTGTTCTGACGGACAACGGCAAGTCAGAAATGTTCGAGCCGAACGAAAGCGGGACTACATACACGTTCCCGGAAAACGACGGCGTTTACTTTTGGGCTGATAAGTCAAACCCTGCCGCAACCTATGAGCCCGGTCAAACGGTATCGTGTGCAGACTTGTACGGAAAAAGCTTTACGGCTGTTCATCTTCCGAGACTTGTCGAGGGAAAAGGGGAGCTTGTCCTCTATACCGATTTTGAATCGAATGATTTGCAGAAACTTACTTATGTGAACCCGGTATATAGCAACATTACAAAGTTTACTAAGTATAGTTCAACCGATTCGATTCCCTTCCGTCATGACGGAACCGACAGCATTACATTAGTAACGGATCCGACGGATGAAACCAATCATGCAGTACGCGTGTATTCCAAACAGAATTCCACCCACCGTCTTTCTGTTATGTATGTCGAACCGATTTACATTTTAAATGCAACATATTGTGTGGATAACCGCTACATGCTTGAAAATCCGACTGCTTTCAACGATATTTATTTCCGCTTTGCCAACGAAATAGATGGAGACCGCACGTCCTCGGCATGTCGATCGATTTCTTTGACAGATAATCCTCCTGCCGCGTTGAGTTGGAATAAACTTTCCGTAACGCCATCCTCGCTGACGGATATGCAAATCGGTATCAGTAAATTTGGCTATCAAATGGACATGAAAGCGGATGGCACGGAAACTACGTATTATTATGATGATGTGGCTTTATATGCTTATCCGCAGAATGCTGTTATGTTCAAATCGGCGAAAAACAGTGACGATATCCAGATCGTTCGTGCAGCGGATCTGAACGCGGCTGACCTTACCTACACGTTCCCGACTCCCGAAACGCTTGGCTATACGTTCGGTGATGGCGAGGTTTTCATGCGTTGGATTTCTACCGACGGAAAGCAAATTTATAAAACCGGCGATGAAGTCAAATATTCCGACCTCGATCATCAGACGTTCTATCCGTTTGTTCAGTCTACCAATGAAAACGCTATGGGCTACGCTTTTGGCGGCGAAAATAAAAACCTTAACCACATACAGAGCATGAATAGCAGGGAAAAGATTCAGGATGGCATAAGAAGCGTTCTGCGCCTTGTCTCGTACAAATGTTGGAACGATAGTCAGAACCAGAAATGTTGGGCGGTTGACGCGCGCGTCGGTATGCCGGTCGGAGAAGCACAGGCTTTTGATGGTACAGAATTTCCGATCGTTACCTATACGTACAAGATTTCAAATGCACAAAAGGTGCCTGATACCTATAAAAACGATAAGAATTATGATCCTGCGAAACCGGAATATGTAAACGCTCAGCCGATAGGTATACAAGAAACCAAGTATATCCTTTGGTATTACACCAAAAAGGAGGGTGCAAACGACCCCTTTATTGCCAATAAAGGTGAAAACAAGATAGGCGGTGCTACTTTAACCGGCTACACGGACGGAAAATATCACACTGCGACATTTAATATGCTTTCCGAAAAAAGCAACTCCAAGGACCCCTATCTGGGTGGTAAAATATACGGCTTTGCGGTTGACCCGAGACGTGACGCAACCTGGAATGCGGAGATCTATATTGACAGCATCCGCGCATACCGTTACGGTTTCACGAGCGTTACATACGATACCAATGCACCGGCAGGCGCGACGGTTGTACATGAAGTCGCCCCGGACACCGACCGCGGTCTTGGCAAAGGCTATCTGCTTGCGGATGAACAGCCGGAAGTAGAGGGCTATGTGTTTGCAGGCTGGGCAACAAAACCGAATGCAACGGCAAAGGAAACGGTCTCGTCGATTACCCTTGGCGGCGATACGACCGTCTATGCTGTTTGGGTAGACGCAAAACCGGTAAACACCATGCAAACTTCCATTCGTCCGGCAACAAGCACTTTTAGCGCCGGAATCCGTTTCCGTTCGACTGTCAGCGCATTTGTGCGCGGCGTGGCTGATGAATATGGGTATATCATTGCACGTGCAGACCAATTGAACGGAGTTGCCTTGGAATTTGGCACGGACGCACCGACATACAAGAACGAAGGCAAGAATTTCACCGGTACAACTGCTGACGGCGTCAAATATACCGGCGCAGTGAATTACAGCAAAGCGAATGACATTGAGATTATCTACGAAGAAAAAGCAAATGGCGATGCTGATTTCACCGTTGTCATGATAGGTCTTGACAAGTCCTATAAAAAGAATGGGACAACCTATGCCAATCGCTATAACGTCGCGTTTACCGCGCGGCCGTATGTGAAGATTGGCGGGACTTGCTTCTATGGCGAAAGCTGCACGAAGAGTTTAAAAGAAAGGGCTGCCGAACTTCTGGAAAACACAGACCTTTCGGAGGCCGATAAGAACCTTTATCAAGAAATTGTTGATACGGCAGAAGATACAATTACTGCAACGCAGGGGGAATGACAAATGAAAAGATATTATAATTCACCGGAAGTTGAATTTTCCGTATTTCCCGAAGAAGATATTTTAGAGGGAAGCGATGCTTTTGGGGATTCCGATGACTTGTGCGGAGACGATGAGGAAGAATCGGAGTAAATCCACCGGTTCGCAGTGCTTTTCCAAACAATAAAAAAGAGCGGCCTGTTGTAAGTGAACGACAGGCTGCTCTCTTTTAGCATGTATTTAAGAAAGCCGTGGGGTGGACGGACAGCTTGAAATCAGCTTACCGTGCGCGGTTATTTTTTCTTTGCCGCATAGAGCTTTCTAAACACCTTTCCGGCCACCGGAAGCTTTGCAAGCTGGTCGGGGGTGTACACACCGAGCACAAGCAGCATGACGCCATAGACAGCGGCAGAAAGCACGACAGAGACGAAAATGGCGATCAGATTGGAATGCACGGCGGCGTAAATGCCTTTATAGCTGAAATAGGTGACAACGCCCATCAAAAGCGTAGCGCCGAGCGGCTTGAATAAGATGCCGCGCACCGAAAGATGCCGATGAATGCTCCTTAACAGGCAGGTCAGTTCAATGACAAAGACGGTCGATTGGCAAAGAATCGAACCGATGGTCGCGCCGTAAATGTTGATCTGCGGAATGCGGATCAAAAACGTGTTGGCCGTGAATTTCACGATACAGCCGACAAGCAGTGCAAGCGCCGGAATGTGAACTTTTCCCATGCCTTGCAGAGAACCGGTAATGGTCTGATTGAGCGCCATGAAGATAAGGCTGATCGAACTGAGCTGCAAAAGCTCAAATCCGAGCGGCGCATTGGGATACAGAAGCTTGTAGATCGGCTGTCCCAAAAGAATGTAGCCGGCCGCGCACGGCAAAATCAATACAACAGACGTAAGAAAAGACGAATGGATATATTCAGCGGCTTTTTTGGTTTCTCCCGAAACAAGACATTTGGCAATGCTTGGTACAAGAACCGTCGCAAAGGCCACATTGAGCGCAATCGGTAAATTGATGAGCGTGTCGCTTTTGGACAGCATGCCGGCAAGCCGCACGGCCTCCGCATTCAATTGCGTGAGCGTCGGATTGACAATAGCCTCCGCATTTCCGTGCGCCGGAATGCCGCCTGCAAAAGCCTTTTCAATGCCGCGCGTAATGGTGGCCGTA
Organism: uncultured Eubacteriales bacterium; assembly: GCA_934479825.1. Classification (GTDB taxonomy): domain Bacteria; phylum Bacillota; class Clostridia; order Oscillospirales; family CAG-382; genus UMGS882. The sequence continues at coordinate 25,726 of CAKSOW010000002.1, read as the reverse complement.
TCCACCATACGGTTGACCGCCGAAATCACCGAGCAGAGGGAAATCGGCACGGCAAGCGCTAAGATCTTTTTGGCGGTCGGAAGAAAACCTGTTGCGATTTTGGCCTTTTCCTTTATGGGAAAAGCGTTTCGTCTGCGCAAGTATGCAAAAGCCAGATACAGCGCTCCACATACGGTTGCCGCCGTGGTGGCGGAGTTGGCGTAGGCGGACATGATCTCGGGGGCAAGTCCCACGGCGGCCAAAACAAAAACAATGGTAAGCGTTGATTTAAAAATCTGTTCAACGACCTGCGAGGCACTCATGACTTTCATCTGATTGGTGCCCGAAAAGTAGCCGCGGAACACACTGGATATGCACACGAAAAAAATGGAGGGAGCCAATGCGGCTAATGTGTAGCTTGCGCCGTCCAAATGAAGAACATAGTGCGCAATCGGGTCGGCAAAGAGTAAAAGTCCGATCGATAATACCGCGCCGATCCCGGCAAAAATGCATAAAGCTGTCCGGAAGATTTTATTGACAGCCGTGTAATCGGAAACGGCGGCTTTTTCGGAAATCAACTTGGCAATGGCGTTCGGAATACCGACTGAGGAAATGGCGAGTAAAAGAATGTATACCTGGTAGCCGGCGGAATAAAAACCGTTTCCGGCGTCGCCGAAACCGTCGATATTGGTGATCACCATGCGGTAGAGCATGCCGAGAACTTTTACGGCAACCTGTGCCGAGAGAATGAGAAGAACATTGGCCGCAAAGGATTTTTGCTTTGGCTTGGCAGTGGAATGGCCGGGGTTTTTCATATATCCATACATCTCCGATTTTTATAGTCGTTATTTACAGGTCTGCGCCGGAAGAGGGAAGATTGGCTTTGGCGGAAAGCTCCGTTACGGTAAGGCGCGCTATGGCTGTGCGTGAAAGCGCCGCACGGTTGTAGTCAAAATTTTTGGTTTCTTCGTGCCGTGCAAGAATGATGTCATCCATGACCGCCTCTTTTTCCTTATCGTCCAAAAACGTCACTTTGGCTTGTCCCATGACGGATTTGTAGCGCATGGTAATGTCTTTTTTAACCGGCAGACATTCCATTTTAAGCGGAAGATCCATTTCAAAACTGCAAACCGTTTTTTTTCGGAGCAGTTCATATTTTCGTCCGGCCATAGCGCCGTGAATATAAAAATATATCTGCTGTCCTTTTATCGAATAGGCGAAATTTACGGGAACGATATAGGGAAAATCGCCGTCGGCAAGGCCGAGCCGGAGAATTTCGCAGGCGTCGATGATTTGGATTATCTCGTTAAAATCCGTGATCTCACGGTCTTTTCTTCGCATAAAAACGCTTCTTTCCAGAATATTTGCCATTTTGGCTGGCCTTTAAACAAGGATATATCAGTATAGCATATTTCCTGTCGGATTGCAAGGCGCGAAACGTAAATTTGCATGTTTTTGCCGAGGGCTGTCAGAAAACACAAAAAAATTTCTATTTTTTTTGAAAAACCTCTTGACAAATGAATCCTGCCGTGCTATAATAACGCCAACATCAAAACAAACCGTTGAGAAAGAGTAAGTAATCGTATCCTACGGGCATAGAGAGCCGCCGATGGTGGAAAGGCGGTACACGGGGCTATGGTGAATGGGCTTTTGAGGGCGGCAGGAAAGAAACTGAGGTTTCCGGTATGGCCGACGCAGAACACACTGCGTTAACAAGAGTGCATGCATGTTGGTGTATGAGAAATGAGAGGGCGTTTGGATAATAAACGTCAACTCGGGTGGTATCGCAGTTTTGTCTGTCCCGATTTATTTGGGACAGATTTTTTTATTTTCCCTTAACTTTACGGAAAATGCAAAACAGAAAGGAAGAACCTAAAATGAAAAAACGCTTGTTCTGCCGCAGACGATGGCGACAGGAAAACTTCTTTATTAACCCCAAAATCAAACAACATTTCATTTTTTCAATTTAATTAAGGAGTTATTTATCATGAAAAACACGAAAAAAATCTTAACCGCACTTCTTTCCGCAGCCCTTTCCGTTGCTATGCTTGCTTCTTGCGCTAAAACCGACAAGACCGGGGGAACCACTGTTGATGACGCTGCCGGCGATAAGGCCGGAAACGACGTTAAGACCGTCGGCGTAATCCAGTATGTCAGCCACCCGTCCCTCGACAACTGCTATGCCGGTGTCGAAGCCGCTCTCAAAGAAAAATACGGCGATAACGTTACCATCGAACGCCAAATCGGTTCGGATTCCGCGGCAGATTCCGATTGCAGTACCTTTGCCAAACAGTTCGCCGCCAAAGATGTTGACATCATGATCGCGATTGCAACGCCTGCCGCATCTCCGGCTTTTGCCGCAGCAGAAGATAAAGACATTCCGGTTGTGTTCTGTGCCGTCAGCGACCCGGTTGCCGCAGGTCTTGTTCAGAGCATGGACAAACCCGGTTTCAATTGCTCCGGTACATCGGATGTTCTTGATATGGACGCACAGGTAAATCTCATCAAGGCTATGCAGCCGGATGTCAAGAAAATCGGCGTTCTTTACACCACAAGCGAAGCAAATTCCATTACCCAGCTCGGCCTTCTTGAAGCGGCCGCTGAAAAGCAGGGCATAGAGATCGTTTCCTCCGGCATTCAGAACGACGCTGATATCCCGGCTGCCGCCGCAGCGCTTTGTGCTAAGGTTGATTGCATCAACAACTTCACCGACAATAAGGTCGTCAACAACCTGAATGTTCTCCTTGACGCAGCCAATTCCGCCGGAATCCCGGTATACGGTTCCGAAGTCGAACAGGTCAAGAACGGTTGCTTAGCTTCTGTTTCAATCGATTATGTTGCCTTGGGCAAAGTGACCGGAAACATGGCCGTGGATGCTCTTGAAGGCAAAAAGCTTGCCGATATGGCTGTCAAAACCATTTCCGATGCAACGCCGGTCGTCAATACCGAAGTGCTTGAAGCATTCGGCATGGCGCTTCCGGAAGGATATGAAGGCGCTGAAACGGTTACGACAAATAAGTAAACTTCCGGTTTTGAGTCCGGTCTTGCGGTAAAACCGTGAGACCGGGCATGTTATGAAAAGGCAGGTCGGACATGAACACATTTTTGAATTCACTTGACGTAGTTTTGCAGGATGGCTTTATGTATTCCATCCTTGCAATGGGATATTACGTTTCTTATACGATTTTGGACTTCCCGGATCTTACGGTCGAGGGAACGGTTCTCTCGGGCGGTATCACATTCGGACTGTTAGTCCGGGCGGGAATTAATCCGTGGCTTGCGATGCTTGCCGCTTTTCTCGTCGGCTTTCTGTTCGGAGCGCTTACGGGTGTTTTGCATGTCAAATTGAAGATCCGTCCGCTCCTTTGCGGTATTCTTGTTTCGACCGGCCTCATTTCAATCAATCTGATTACGACGGTTGTCGGTATGGGCGGTAATTTCGCCGGCGACGGGGCGCTTTCCACCATCGATATGGGACGCGGCGTGCCGACGCTGATCCGTTCTTTCCCGGCTAATCTCCTCCCGACCGATGTAGGCGGATTCAATCTGCGCAAGTTAATTACCTTTTTCGTGATTGCCCTTATCTTCAAGCTTGCCTTGGACGGGTATCTGAAAACCAAGAACGGACTTTTACTGCGCGCGGCAGGCGACAATGAAAAATATGTTGCCATGCTCGCCAAGAATGCCGGCAACAGCAAGATATTAGGCCTTGCGATCGGCAACGGCTATGCGGCAATCAGCGGTGCGCTTATTGTCCAGAGCCGCGGCAATGTCAACCAGGGTATGGGCATCGGCATGATCGTTATCGGACTTGCTTCGCTGATTATCGGGCTTTCGGTGTTCGGAAAGATTCGCTTTATGAAACCGACCACCATGGTGATTATCGGTTCGGTGATTTACCAAGGCTGTCTCGGTATCGCGCTGATTTTGGGTGTGCCGTCGGCATACAATAAGATCATCATGGCGCTGTTATTCACGATTTCTCTCGTGTTCAGCGGCAAAGTGAAGAAAGGCGGTGTCAAACGTGCTTGAATTAAAGAATATCCGGAAAGTATTCAATGAAAGAACGGTGGACGAAGCCGTCATTTTCAATGATTTTTCGTTTTCGTTGGATGAGGGAACGTTTCTGTCGATCGTCGGTTCAAACGGTTCGGGCAAAACGACGCTATTGAATTTGATCTGCGGTTCAGATCATGTCAACGGCGGTCAGATTCTGTTTGACCAAAAGGACATTACAAATCTTGCGGAATATAAACGTGCGGCTTTCATCGGACGTGTATTTCAGAATCCCCAGATGGGAACCTGCCCGGATTTAACGATTATTGAGAATATGGCGCTTGCCGATAATAAGGGCAAAAGCTTTGGCTTGGTGCCGGCGGTCAATAAAAAGCGAATCGACTATTACCGGTCGCTGGTATCCGAATGCGGCATGGGACTTGAAAACCGCATGAACGTAAAGGTCGGAGCGCTTTCGGGCGGTCAGCGTCAGGCATTAGCTCTGGTGATTGCCAATATGACCGATATCAAATTATTGATTTTGGATGAGCATACAGCGGCGCTCGACCCCAAAACGAGCGAAAACGTGATGATGCTCACAGATAAATTGGTTAAGGAAAAGAAGATAACCACTTTAATGGTAACGCATAATCTTCGGTTTGCGCTGGAATACGGCAATCGGATTGTGATGATGCATGAGGGAAATATTGTCCTTGATAAGAGTGGGGAAGAAAAGTCGAATCTTGTGATTGACGATCTTCTGAAAATCTTCAATCAGATCAGTATCGAATGCGGAAATTAGCCGACAGAGTGCTAAACGCTTTGCGCGTTTAGTGTTCTCAAAATATGGTATCCGAAAAAAACATGACCACCGGATTTAGCCGGTGGTCATGTTTTGCGAAAGAGGCATGTTAAAACCGCTCACAGCGATATGAGCGGTATTGACAGATCGGTTAATTTGATATATAATGGGTCTTGCTGGGAGTAATCCCGGCAGGGTGAGGCCTCTTAGCGGTGTTTCACCGGCGGTTGTGCCATTCCCGAAAGGGGGTGGTTGTTATGCAGAAATACATAAGATTCATTATCTTTGCTATTCTCATAGCAATAGCTTTTACATTAAAAGTAAAATAACCGCCCCACTCGACAAAGTATTGGCGGCTATTTAACCTAAAATCTTTGGCGCAACCGTTTGAGGTCTTGCCCTTACATTTATATTATATGCTTTTTCTCCGAAAAGTCAATACCTTTATCTGAAATTATTTGCCATGAATTTTCATGGCTTTTTTTGTTTCATCTTTCAAATCCGTTTTTAAAATCATAAAGATGAAAGGCAAAGAATCGGCCGAAAAAAAGAAACCGCCCTGTAAGCGGTTTCCTCATGGTGGAGACAGAGGGGCTCGAACCTTCGACCTCACGGATGTGAACCGTACGCTCTAACCAGCTGAGCTATGCCTCCATGAAACGTTCGCTTTTGCGGACGCTTTCTTGTTTACTAATACAATATAGCAGAAAATTCATCAAAAGTCAATGCTATTTGATGAATTTTTTGACATTTATTTGGCGTTTTCCTCTTCGTCCGCCAAGGCGTTTTCCGGGTCGTTCTCAATATCGGCTTTTTCTTCTTTCTCAGCGCGCCGAAGCTCTTCAATTTCTGTTTCGGTGAACTCTTTCGGTGAAAATTTGCGCCGGTATTCCGACGGCGTCATGCCGCGTTCTGCTAAAAACGCACGGTTAAAGGTGCGCAGTGTGTCAAACCCGACCGAAAAGGCTATCTGTGTGATTGAATCCGCACCGGCGGCTAATTTATAAGCCGCTTCGTCGATACGCAGGCTGTTGATGTATTTGCGGAAATTATAATGAAAATTTGCCGTGAAAATACGCGTGATGGCATGGTTGCTGACGCCTAGCGCATCGGCAACCGATTGAATGGAAATATCCGTTTTATAGTGCTCGATACAGTATTCTAAAATCTGCCGCATAATGTCCGGCGTTGCTGATTGTTTCTTTTTCCATTCGAGATGATCCATGAAAACGGAAATGGCGGCTTTCATCATGTTCCGTGCAGTAACAATGCGCTCCGGATCCGGTTCGGTTCTCTGCGAAATGGAGGCTGTGGGCGAGTGAAACAAGAACCATATGTAATTCAGAACCGCACGAACCGTTTCGTTTTCTTCGGGCAGATCCATATGAACGATCGGACTGGTTGGCAAATTGTCGTTCATGCGTTCGGCATAGTCGCCGAACGTGGCAAGTTCGACAAAGATAACGTAAATCGAAATCATGTGATGACTGCGATAGCTGTGGATCTGATGCGGCGCAATAAAAATGGCGTCACTGCGTTTGGCCGTATATTCTACGCCGTCTACCGTGACTTTGACTTCGCCGTCCAGCACATACATGATCTCACAGTGCGTGTGAAAATGCGCCGGGTAGGTGGCGTCGTTGTTTTTATAAATATACAGGGAGGAATACTCTTGAAATTCATACATAGCCGTTGTTCTCCTTTCTGATTGGGTACAGGTAAGGGCGGTATGGCTTATCTGGTCGTGTTATGCCGGAATTCACCGGGAGATTGTCCCATGACGCGCCGGAAAGTGGCGTAAAAAAAGTTGGTGTCCGAATAGCCGACATCGGCGGAAATGTCTGAAATTTTCTTGTTGGTGTTGGCAAGAAGCCTGCATGCCTCATCCATGCGGATCTTGATCAGATATTCTTTGAAGCCCATGCCGGTTTCTGCCTTGAAACGGCCTGAAAGGTAGGGCATGCTGTATCCCAATTGCTTGGAAAGCGCGGAAAGCGGTTGGGGAGAAGCATAGTTCTTGGCCGCATAGTCGGCGAGAAACTGAATGGCATCGCTGTCAAAGCCGGTATCGGAAATGCGGCGCATGGTGGATAAAATGATTTCGATAAGAGTGCAGCGCATCATTTCCAGATAGCCGGGCAGTTTTTTTTCATACTCCGTGCGCATTTTTTGCATGTATGTACCGATAGAGCCGTCGTCGTCGAAAAACATGACTCCGGAGGGATTCATGCGCAAATTTTCAACGCGCACTTTTAAGAGATAGTGATTGAGCAGAGTCCGGAACGAGTGACAGTTTTCAAAGCTATTGTCTAAAAAGCGCGGCTTGAAACGGCAGTTGACAACTTCGATGGGTCCGGAAAGGCTTTTATAGGAATGAACCGTGTGATAATCTACGAAAAAATACTGACCGCGGCTGATGTTGTAGCTTTTGTTTCCGATGATGTGCATGGCATTGCCGTGGGTGACATAGGCAAGTTCCAAATAATCGTGCTCGTGCGGATCGACTATTGTGTGATGACTGACGGAGATCGATAAAACTTCGTCCGAAGAAAAAATCAAGCCGTTTCACTTCCTAACCGCATTCCGACTGTTACTTAACCGCCTCAAAAGAGCTGCCGCATAAGGCCTGATATTGTTTTGAAACCTTAAAACGGCCATGCAAAAACCTTAAAAAGCTCATGGTTCACTTTGTGTTTGCCACTTGATTTTATTATACAGTTGTGTTATCATAATGTCAAGTATTAAACCGAAATTTACCAATATTTCCCGAAGTTCAACGACTTTTCGGAAATATGCCGAAAGGGGTTTTTATATGTTTTACAAGAAAAACGAACAGGCAAAGTTAGAGGACAGCCTGTTTATGAATCCGACGAGTGAATACCGCGGCGCGCCGTTCTGGGCGTGGAATACCAAATTGGAGAAAGACGAACTGCTTTGGCAGATCGAGGAGCTTCATAAAATGGGCTTTGGCGGTTTCCATATGCATTCGCGCTCCGGCATGGCGACCGAATATTTGAGCGAGGATTTCATGGATCTGGTAAAGGTTTGCTGTGATAAGGCAAAAAAAGAGGGAATGCTTGCGTATCTGTACGACGAGGATCGTTGGCCGAGCGGCTTTGCGGGCGGCTATGTGACGAAGCATCCGAAGTATCGCCGCAAAAACATGTTGTTTACCGTTACACCGAAAGAAAACACCGTTGATAAGGAAACAGGTGTGGCAACCGGCGCGCCGTATTTTCTTGCCGCATACGATGTTGTTCTGAACGACGACGGCACATTGAAGAGTTACAAGCGGATTGGTGAGACCGACTCTGCCGTCGGAACCAAGTGGTACGTCTATGTCTGCACCATGGAAAGAACCGGCCGTTTTAACGGTGAAACCTACGTCGATACGCTTGATTCGGAGGCAATCCGCGAGTTTATCCGCATTACCTATGAGGCTTATGAAAAGGCGGTCGGCAGTGAATTCGGAAAAGCTGTTCCGTCTATCTTTACCGACGAACCGCAGTTTATTCAAAAGAAAGCTCTTCCGTTTGCCGCCAGTAAAAACGATATCGAATTGCCGTTTACCACTGACCTTGCCGAGACATTCAAAGCGGCCTACGGGCTGGATTTGCTGGACAGTCTGCCGGAGCTTTTGTGGGATAAACCGGAGGGCAAGCCCTCACGCGTGCGTTACCTGTATCATGACCACATCTGCGAACGCTTTACTGAGGCGTTTTCCGACCAGTGTGGCGCATGGTGCGACAAGCACGGTTTGTACCTGACCGGCCATATGATGTGCGAGGACACGCTCGAATCTCAAACGAACTGCCTGGGAGAAGCGATGCGTGCTTACCGCTCGTTCGGCATTCCGGGCATCGATGTTTTATGTGATTCCGATTTGTACTCCACAGCCAAACAATGTCAGTCGGCGGTGCATCAGTATGCACGCGAAGGCATGGTTTCGGAATTGTATGGCGTTACCGGGTGGGCCTATGACTTCCGCGGTCACAAGTATCAGGGCGACTGGCAGGAGGCTCTTGGCGTCACGGTTCGCGTGCCCCATCTTGCCTGGGTCAGCATGAAAGGCTCCGCCAAGCGCGATTATCCGGCAAGTATCAGCTATCAGTCGTCGTGGCACAAGGAATATCCGTATATTGAAAACCATTTTGCACGCGTCAATACGGCCTTGACCCGAGGAAATCCGTCCGTCAAGGTCGCGGTTCTGCACCCGATTGAAAGCTATTGGCTGCACTATGGTCCGCAGGAGAATACGGCGGCTTACCGCGCGGAGTTACAGCACAACTTTGACCGCGTGACCGAATGGCTGCTGTTCGGCACAATTGATTTCGACTATATCAGCGAGGGGCTTTTGCCCTCTCAAAACCCTCATGCGCACGACGGACTTCTTTCGGTCGGTGCTATGGAATATGCCGCTGTTGTTGTGCCCGGCATGGAAACTATCCGTGAAACGACGCTTCATGCTTTGGAAGAATTTGCCGCTTCCGGCGGAAAGATTATTTTTATGGGTGATTGCCCCAAATACGTTGACGCAGTGGAGTCGGATAAACCGAAAGCACTTTTTGAAAGATCGGTTCGCATTTCGTTCTCGTCGCGTTCGCTCCTTTCGGCTTTGAACGACATGCGCGAAATTTCGATTCTCGACCAGGGCGGTTCACCGACCGGAAATCTTATCTATCAGATGAGAAACGACGGCAAAGACCGCTATCTGTTCATCGCGCACGGTAAAAAGCCGAACGGTACGCCGTGGAACACACCGCAGGGCGAGCCGTCGCAAATGGTGACGATTCGCGTCAAAGGCGAATACTATGCCGAAGAGTACGATACGATGACCGGTGAAATCCGGCCGGCCTATTTTGAAGTGAAAAACGGAGTCACCGTTATCCGTAAACGTTTGTATGAGCTTGATAGCCTGTTGTTGAAACTAAGTGCCGAAACGCCCAACATCGGCATACTCCGAACGCCGGAACCCGAAAGAGAGCGCGTTCAGACGATCGATTTCCGTTCAGGCGTCGATTATACGTTAGACGAGCCGAATGTGTTTGTTTTAGATATGGCACAGTTGTCGGAGGACGGGGGAAAGACCTACACCGGATGCGAAGAGATGCTGAGATTGGATATGTACCTGCGCCGCAAGCTTCACTATCCCATGGCAAGCGGTTACGACAAGCAGCCTTGGCAGATTCCGGAGGAAGTCATTACGGAATTCCCGATTCTGAAATTTGAATTTGAGAGCGATGTGGAAATCCCTTGCAAGCTTGCTTATGAAGAAGCCGCAGAGGTGGTTCTTAACGGACAAAACGTGCCGGTCGTCCGCGACGGCTACTTTACCGACAAGGCCATTCACACCATGCCTTTGCCGGCGCTGCGCAAGGGGAAAAACGAATTGCTTGTCAAAGCCCCGATCGGCAAGCGCGTAAGCCTTGAAAACTATTTCCTGCTCGGTGATTTCGGCGTAGCCGTAAACGGCTGCGACGCGCGCATTACCCAAAAGCCGGAAAAACTTTGCTTTGGTTCGGTCGTCGGTCAGGGACTGCCGTTCTATGGCGCAAATGTCACCTATCGGCTGCCGCTTGAAACGAATGCCGACGGCGAATTGGTCATCCGCAGCGAATTGTACCGCGGCGCTTTGATCGGCGCACGCCTCGACGGCAAGGAGGCCGGCCGCATTGTCCTTTCGCCGTACACCTTAAAAGTGCCGGACGTCAAAAAGGGTACGCATATGTTAGAACTGACGCTGTTCGGAACGCGCCAGAACTCGTTCGGCGCTTTGCACAACTGCTCCGGCGCAAAATGGGTAGGTCCGGATTATTGGTATTCCGGCGGAATATCGTGGGCGTATGAATATCAGCTTACGGAGATGGGCATTCTCAAATCGCCGGTCATTGAGCTTTATACAGTAAAAAATCAGGAGGAACAACAATGAAGCAAGCCAAATGGATCTGGTATCCCGGAGATTATGAAATATACCACAATCTGAAACTTCATCTGCGCCGCGAGGAATACGGCTATGAACACCCGGCGCATTGGCCGTATTCGACGCCATACCCTTATGTGGAGTTTTCCCGTTCCTTTGAAACGCCGGAAGACACCGAGTTTGTCGTCCGCGCACATGGAAAGGCACATGTACGCCTGGATAACGAACCGTTTTACCCGACAGACAGCCCCATTCATGTTGCTGCCGGAAAACACGATCTTACCGTTTGGGTCGCCGCGGCAACCGGGCTGCCGAGTCTGTATATCAACAGCCCCTTTCTTGTGACCGATGAATCTTTCCGGGTGACGCGGTATGATCTGAAATATTTTCCGGCTGCCTGTGAACCGGCCTATACCCAAGAAACCGATGATCCCGAAGTTTTTCCGTTTGCCTACCAAAAAATCGATTATGTGTCGAAAACGGAGTGCGGCGGCGGAATCCTGTTTGATTTTGGCAAGGAGACCTTTGCCAAGCTTGAACTTTCGGGCCTTGCGGCAGAGACAGAAACCGGCGTGTTTTACGGTGAAAGCCGTGAAGAGGCGCTTGCCGACCAAAAGAAGTGCTATCTTTGGCAGACCGTAAGCGGCAAAACCGAAGTGTCTCTTGTGCCGCGTGCGTTCCGCTTTGTACATTTGCGTGCCGGGAATCCGAAAGACTTGGAAAGTGTGAAAGTCCACGCGCTGTATGAATATCTGCCGATTGCAGAAAAGGGCAGTTTTTCCTGCGACGACCCGATCGTCGGAAAGATATGGGACACCTGCGCATACACTTTTCACCTTTGTTCGCGTGAATTCTTTATCGACGGCATCAAGCGTGACCGTTGGGTCTGGGGCGGCGATGCAAGACAATCCTTTATGATAAGCGATTACCTGTTTGCCGACCGCGAGATATGCAAACGCACCATTACCGCGCTGATTCCGAAAGAAACGCCGGTTCGCCATGTCAACACCATCACCGACTACACCATGTACATGCTCATTTCCATATGGGAATATTATTGTTCGTTCGGAGATCGGGCGTTTGTGGAATTTATGTGGGACAGAGTCGTAGCGCTGTATACGTTTTTGGTTGGTCGTCTGGATGAGAACGGTTTTGTCGTAGAGCGGCCGGGCGATTGGATTTTCATGGATTGGTCGGAGATCGATAAGGACGGCGCCTTGTGCGCCGAACAGATTCTTTTGTGGCAAACCGAACAGTGCATGGCAAAGCTGTGTGAGCTGCTTGGAAAACCGACCGGGGAACACAAGACCCGTGCCGACGTACTGAAAGCAAAAATCACGGAATACTTTTGGGATGACCGCCGTTCGGCATTTATCGACAGTTATTCCTCCGGGAAAAATCACATTTCGCGCCATGCGAATATTTTTGCTATTCTGTTTGACTTTGTGGACGAACCGACAAAACAGCGCATTTTGCAGAATGTGTTGTTGAACGACGCTGTCACACCAATCACAACGCCGTATTTCAAACTGTATGAACTAATGGCGTTGTGCCAAATGGGAAAATTGGAATATGCGCAGAACATGTTGGATTCCTATTGGGGAAAAATGCTTGACTTGGGCGCTACCAGCATTTGGGAGGAATATGACCCGAAATACGGTATTCCCGATTGCTACGGCATGTATGGCGGCGCGTTTCAGAAATCGCTTTGTCATGCATGGTCCTGCGGACCGATCTACTTTTTGGGGCGTTATTGCCTTGGTGTTCGCGCTGCCTCCCCGGCGTATGCAACCTATACCGTAGCGCCCGATCCCGGAAAATACAAGAGCTTTTCCGGAACCGTACCGACCGAAAAAGGCGATATCCGCGTTTCTTTTGAAAACGGCCGGGTGACCGTGTTTTCCGAACTTGACGGCGGAACGCTGGAATGGAACGGAAAGAGCGTGAAGATCCCGAAAGGCGAAAAAGTTACGTTATAGTTTTCAATATTTTTGCCGAAAGACGGTTCATGTCCGGCTTTCGGCAAAATTTTCGGTATTTCTCTTGACAAATATTTCTCTGCGTGCTATACTCATAGCGTCGAAGGAAATATTCTTCGTTTTAATTTGAAACGAAGGTTAGCTTAAACTAACCAATCCGGGAGGAATTTTTCATGGGAACTGCCATTATTGTCGCTATATTGATCATCATTGCCATTATCGCCGTAAAGAGCTATACGAAAAAGCTGACCTCCGGCTGCTGCGGAGCAGGGGATAAAGAAAAGAAGATACATGTCGCCGATACCGATGCGTCGCATTACCCGTTTCATGCTGAAATTTCAGTTTCCGGCATGACCTGCAAGCATTGCAAGGAACATGTGGAAAATGCTTTTAACGCGCATGACGGCGTATGGGCGACGGTGGATTTAAAAAAAGGACTTGCCGATGTCCGTGCCAAAAAGGCTATGACCGATTTTGAATTGCGCGATATCGTAAACGGCGCGGGCTATACCGCGACGGATATACGTACACTTGCGTAGAATTATAACCGTAGCTTTATGATTTCGGCGAACAGATGCTTTTGTCTGTTCGCCGTTTGTGTGATTTGTGTGAAAGGATAGAATTATGCGGATTGTTTTATTGGATGCCGGAACGCTCGGAAAAGATATGGATGTGTCGTGCTTTGAAAAATTTGGCACATTTACTGCATACCGCGCAACGGCTGCGAAAGATGTGCCCGAACATATCAAAGACGCGGATATCGTCATTACCAACAAAGTCAAACTCACCTCGCAGGTTCTGGCAGAAGCGGAACATATCAAATTGATCTGCGTCACTGCTACCGGTTACGACAATGTCGATATGGATTATGCGAGAAAACACGGAATCGGCGTGTGCAATGTGCGCGACTATTCAACCGAATCGGTTGCCGAAGTCACGCTCAGCCTTGTATTGGCGCTTACCTACCGCCTGCCGGTCTTTGATACCTATTGCAAAAACGGCGCTTATACCGCAAGCGGCGTTCAGAATCTTCTTGAACCGGTGTTTTACGAACTTTCCGGAAAAACATGGGGCGTGTACGGATACGGCAGTATCGGGAAACGCGTCGCGTCGCTTGCCAGAGCGTTTGGCTGTCGGGTGCTTGTCTGCCGCAAAACGCCGGAAGAAGGACAGGAAACTGTGTCTTTGGCGGAGCTTTTTGAAAAGAGCGATATTATTTCCTTGCATACGCCGTTGACTGACGCGACGCGTCACAGCGTCAATGCGCAGATCCTTGCAAAAGCCGCCAAAAAGCCGATCTTAGTCAATGCCGCGCGCGGTGCGGTGGTGGAGGAAGAAGCTGTGACGGCGGCTGTTGAAACCGGATTTCTTTCCGGGTTTGCCACCGACGTGTATGCCGAAGAGCCTATGCGCGCCGATTCACCGTTTATGCGCTTAAAGGAGAAAAACAACGTGATTTTCACGCCGCATATGGCGTGGGGAGCTTATGAGGCGCGCGTCCGGCTGTTGGAGGAGATCTGCCGCAATGTGGAAAGCTTTCTTGCCGGCGGTACGCGTTCGCGCGTTGACCTTATGTAGGATTTCGTATTTATTTTTAAGAGTTGCGAAATTCTTTTAAAAACATCTTGTCAAATGCTGTCGTTTCGTGTATAATAAAGACAGAAGATTTTGTTTATACCCGAATGGGTTTAGGAGTTATACATAAATGAACGATATAGCAATTGATCTCGGCACAGCGACCGTGCTTGTATATGTCAAGGGCAAGGGCGTTGTGTTTGAAGAACCGTCCGTTGTGGCGGTAGATAAAGCGACAGGCAAGGTGTTGAAGGTCGGCAAAGAAGCAGAGCTGATGCTTGGACGGACCCCCGGCAATATTCTTGCGGTGCGCCCATTGCAGGATGGCGTTATTTCGCAGTATGAAGTGACGCTTAAAATGTTGAAATATTTTCTTCGCAAGGCGACCGGCCCCAGTATTTTCAAGCCGCGCGTCATGGTCTGTGTGCCCAGCGGCATTACCGAAGTGGAGGAACGTGCTGTTTATGATGCAACCATAGCCGCAGGCGCCAAGAAAACGTATCTGATCGAAGAACCGCTTGCGGCGGCTATCGGCGCAGGAATCGATATTTCAAAGCCCGAGGGTCATATGATTGTGGATATCGGCGGCGGCACGACGGATATTGCCGTAATCTCGCTCGGCTCGATCGTTGCGTCGGATTCGCTGAAATTAGCCGGAGACAAGATCGACGAGGCCATTATCAAATATATCCGCCGTAAGCATAACGTTTTGATCGGCGAAGTGACAGCAGAGGAGATCAAGAAAAAGATCGGCGGCGCATGGCCGTTTGATAACGAATATGTCATGAATGTCAAAGGGCGTTGTCTGAAAGAGGGCCTGCCCAAAATGATCAGTATCAGCTCCGAAGAGGTTCGCGAGGCGGTACTTCCGGTTGCCAAGGCCATTGCAGACGGCGTTTGTCATGTTTTGGAGCGCACACCGCCGGAACTTGTCGGCGATATTGCCGTGACCGGGATCGTCATGACCGGCGGCGGCAGTCTGATTTACGGTATGGACCGGTTGCTCGAACACGCCTGCGGCATCAAAACCTATATTGCCGAAAATCCGACCACTTGTGTCGTCATCGGAACGGGGCGTTCGTTGGACAATATGCAGGTCTTGCCGGAGGGAATCATCAATATTTCCCGTCAGCGCCAGGAACGGTTGTAAATTTATATAAAAACTTTGGGTGAAACGACTGCTTTTCCGGTTGGTTCACCCGATTTTTTTTGTTTTTTCTCAATTCCTATTGACTTTGTAGGAAAACGTGATATAATACCTACTGAAATGGTATGAATTGAATTCTGTACGGAAAGTACATCGAAACGGAGGGAAACGGACATGATGGTTTCATCCAAAGGGCGGTATGCCTTGCGCGTTATGCTGGATATGGCGTATCAGACAGACAGCGGCAATATCCGCTTAAAAGACATTGCCGAAAGGCAGAATATATCGCGCAAATATTTAGAAAGCATTATGACACTTCTCTGCAAGCACGAACTTGTGGAAAGCGCGCTCGGCAAAGACGGCGGATATAAACTTGTCCGCAAACCGGAGGATTATCCGGTCGGCGAGATACTTCGCGCCGCCGAGGGAGAACTTGTGCCGGTGTCGTGCCTTGCCGAGGACGGTAAAAAATGCGACAGGGAATGCAACTGCTATACGCTCCCGTTCTGGAAAGGATTGGAAGCGCACATCAATGAATATATCGACCATTTTTCGTTAGCGGACTTAATGGCGCAGAACGCTGAGGTCTGTCATGGGAGCGGAATCGGTCTTGCAGAAAAGAAAGAGGGATAAAGATGAAACAAAAGAATTTGCTTGAAATAAAGAATTTACATGTAAGCGTCGGCGAGAAAGAAATCCTGCACGGCGTGGATCTTGTGGTGGAGCATGACAGCACACATGTGCTCATGGGGCCTAACGGAACGGGAAAATCCACGCTCGGGTATGCTGTCACCGGAAATCCGGTCTATACCGTGACGGAGGGCGAGATCTGGTTTAACGGCGAAAATATTACGGATCTTCCGGTCAATGAACGCGCCAAAAAGGGAATTTTCCTGTCGTTCCAGAATCCGTTGGAAGTGCCGGGCGTGACGCTTTCCGCCTTTATCCGCAGTGCGTTGGAACAAAAGACCGGCAAACGGATACGCTTGTGGGATTACAAGAAAAAGCTTACCGAAACCATGAAACTTTTGCATATGGACGAATCGTATGCCGAACGCGACCTTAACGTCGGCTTTTCCGGCGGTGAAAAGAAAAAGGCTGAGATCTTACAAATGCTCATGCTGGAACCGTCGCTTGCCATTCTGGATGAAACCGATTCCGGTCTGGATGTAGATGCCGTGCGTACCGTTTCCGAGGGAGTAAGGCTGTACCGCGACCGCGTACACGGTTCGCTCCTCATTATCACGCACAGCACCCGCATCTTGGAGGCGCTTGACGTGGACGCGGCGCATGTTATGGAAAACGGTGTCATTGTCAAAAACGGCAGTGCGGAGTTAGTCGAACAGATCAACGAAAAAGGTTTCTCTTCGTTATCGGATGAGAAACAGTAAATTCGGGTGAAAACAATGGATAACAGAAACGAAATCAAGCAGAAAACGGAGGTTGCGGATATCGACCGCAGTGTGTATGATATCCGTGACAAGGAAAACGACGCATATCGCATGAAAGAGGGACTGACGCCCGAAATCATCGATACGCTGTCCAAAGAGAAGAACGATCCGGTTTGGATGCAGCAATTCCGGCTTCGCTCATTGCAGATCTATAACGAAACGCCGATTCCGAACTGGGGTCCGTCGCTTGACGGTTTGGATATCGACCGCATTGCCACCTATGTCCGCCCGAAAACGGAAATGCAGAACAACTGGAAAAATGTCCCCAAGGATATCAAAGACACGTTTGAACGGTTGGGAATTCCGCAGGCGGAGCGAAAATCGTTAGCCGGCGTCGGTGCGCAGTACGACTCGGAACTTGTGTATCACAACGTAAAAGAAGAAGTGGCGGCGCAAGGCGTGGTGTACACGGATATGGAGAGCGCCCTGAAAGGCGAATACGCCGACATGGTGCAAAAATATTTTATGAAGCTCGTCACGCCGCGCGATCATAAATTCGCCGCACTGCACGGCGCAGTCTGGTCGGGCGGTTCGTTCGTGTACGTGCCGAAAGGCGTGCAGGTATCGATTCCGCTGCAATCGTATTTCCGGTTGAATGCCAAAGGCGCGGGACAGTTTGAACACACGCTCATTATTGTGGATGAGGGGGCAAGCCTGCACTTCATCGAGGGATGTTCCGCCCCGAAATATAATGTCGCCAATCTCCATGCCGGCTGTGTGGAACTGTATGTCAAAAAGAACGCAAAACTGCGGTATTCCACCATTGAAAACTGGTCGAAGAACATGTATAACCTCAATACCAAACGTGCGCTTGTCGAAGAGAACGGCACGATCGAGTGGGTTTCCGGCTCGTTCGGTTCACATGTCGGATGTCTGTATCCTATGAGCGTTTTAAAGGGCGATAATGCCAAAATGGAGTTTACCGGCGTGACCTTTGCCGGAAACGGTCAGAATCTGGATACCGGCGCCAAGGTCGTTCATATCGGAAAAAATACCAGCTCTTTTATGAATACGCGTTCTATCAGCAAGAGCGGCGGAATCAGTACGTTCCGCAGCAGTGTGGTAGTCGAAAAGACGGCCTCCGGTGCGAAGTCCTCGGTGTCCTGTCAATCTCTTATGCTTGACAGCGAGTCCCGTTCGGATACGATTCCGGCAATGGATATCCGCACGAAAGACGCGGCGGTCGGACATGAAGCCAAGATCGGCAGTATCAGCGGCGAAGCGGTCTTTTACCTCATGAGCCGCGGTATGAGCGAAGAGGACGCACGGGCGCTTATCGTCAGCGGATTTGCGGATAATGTATCCAAAGAATTGCCGCTTGAATATGCAGTAGAAATGAATAATCTGATCCGGCTTGAAATGAAAGGCAGTATCGGCTGATTTCTGTACCGGAGAAAGGATGAATTATGACAAGTATAACTATAAACCGGTTGCCGGTCAATACCTGGAATCGGTTGAATGTCAATGCGGCACAGGTCACTTGGCAGGAAAATGCCGCGGGAAAGACAGAAAATACAATACATGCAAAGAACAGCGAAACAGTCACCGAATACGTAAGCATTTCGGGAGGTTCGGCCTATGCGGAACAAACGCTGTTCTTGAATGCCGGTGCGGACAGCAGGCTCACGGTATTTGAAACGGTCAAAACCGCCTGCCCGCAGGCCGCGCAGGTGAATATAAAGGCACAGGAAAACGCACAGGTGCGCTTGGTACAGCTTCTTTACCCGACCTGCGGCGCGCTGCTGCGGCATGAGATCTCAGCCGATCTTGCACAAAACGCAAAGGTCGAGATCCTCACGCTGATGTTAGGCGACGGCGATATATATGCGGATAACCGCGTCACATTGACTGGCAAGGGAAGTTCACTTGATACGAAAGTTGCTTACCTCGGGCAGAAAGAGCAAAAATTGGATTATAACATCGAGGTTCTGCATTTCGGCCAAAACACCTCGTGCGATATCGCGGTAAACGGCGCATTGACCGACGCGTCCCAAAAGGTTTTCCGCGGTACGATCGATTTCAAAAACGGTTCATCCGGCTCTGTGGGACACGAAAACGAAGCCGTTCTCATGCTCGGAAACGATGTTGTCAATAAGACCGTTCCTTTGATTCTGTGTGCCGAAGAAAATGTAGAGGGAACACATGGCGCGACTATCGGAGAATTAGACGAAGCAACGCTGTTCTATTTTGAAAGCCGCGGAATGGATAAAAAAACGGCGGAAAGTATGTTGGCACGAGCTGCTTTGGTAAAGCTGGTTTCTCTGGCAGATGACGAGCGTTTCGCAAAAGACGCGCTTGACGCAGTGAACACGCTTTTACCGGAAGCGCCGCAAGAGGTGTAAAGATGCAAAGAAATTATAAAAACGACTTTCCGCTGTTTCAGAACGACGCGACCGTCTATCTCGACAATGCCGCTACCGCTCAACGTCCTGCCTGTGTGTTGGACGCAGTGAATGAATTCTATACCAAGCATAATGCCAATCCTCTTCGCGGTATTTATGATCTCAGCGTCAAAGCTACGGAAGATCTGGAAAACGCGCGCGAAACGGTGCGCCGCTTTATCGGGGCGGAAAAGCCGGAGGAGATCATTTTTACGCGCAATACGACCGAAAGCCTGAATCTTGTTGCATACAGCTATGGACTTGCCGCCGTTCATGCCGGCGATGAAATACTCGTTTCCATTATGGAGCACCACAGCGACCTTTTGCCGTGGCAGATGGTATGCAGACAAACCGGCGCGACGCTCCGCTTTTTGGAATGTGAGCCGGACGGAAGTCTTGACTTGGACAAGGCGGAAAAATATATGACCGAAAAGACCAAAATCGTGGCGGTAACGCAGATGTCCAACGTGCTCGGACGGGTCTATCCGATAAAAACGCTTGCACAGCTTGCACATAAAAAAGGCGCGGTGCTTGTGGCGGACGGCGCTCAAAGTACGCCGCATATGCCGGTAAACGTCAAGGACTTGGATGTCGATTTCTTTGCCTTTTCGGGACATAAGCTGTATGGGCCTATGGGAATCGGCGTGTTGTACGGCAAAAGACGTCTTTTACGGGCGATGCCGCCGTTTCTGACAGGCGGAGAAATGATAGAATCGGTGTCGCGCGACGGCGCAGTCTTTGCGGAACTGCCGCATAAATTTGAAGCCGGTACCGTCAATGCGGCCGGGGCGGCAGGACTTGACAAGGCTATCCGGTATGTTGAAGAAATTGGCTTTGACACGATTCATGAAAGGGAGCTTGCTGTTTCTTCATACGCGTTTGAACGCATGAAAGAAATGGACGGCGTGCATATCATAGGCTCGGAGAGGGCAGAGGAGCATAACGGAATCCTGACGTTTACGGTGGATGACGTGCATCCGCACGATATCAGCGAAATCTTCGCTTCGGACGGCATTGCCGTGCGCGCCGGACATCACTGCGCACAGCCGTTATTAGCACACTTGGGACTCCGCGCTACTGTCCGCGCAAGCTTTGCTTTTTATAATACGCGCGAGGACGCGGATAAATTTTTGGAAAGTCTATCAACCATAAGGGAGCGTATGGGCTATGGAAAATAGAAGTTTTTACAATGAGATCCTCACCGAACACAATATGCATCCGGAATTCAAGCATCCGTTAGAAAACGCGGATATCATTCTTGACGGCGTGAATCCGAGCTGCGGGGATGAAATTAAGCTGTGCTTAAAAACCGACGGCGATAAGATCATCGACGGCGCATTTGTCGGCGACGGCTGTGCCATATCGCAGGCTTCCAGCGATATCATGCTTGGCATGATCATCGGTAAAAGCAAAGAGGAGGCTTTGAAATATGCCTCGCTCTTTATGCGTATGATCCGCGGCGAAGCGACCGAAGAGGAGATCGACAGTTTGGAAGAAGCCTCGGCTTTGCGCGATATTGCCCATATGCCGGCGCGCGTCAAGTGCGCCATGCTTGGCTGGCGGACACTTGCCAAAGCGCTTGGAAAAGAACCGGAAGACATGTAGCAATCAACAAGCAGCAGAATTCCTCGTTTGCAGAAAAAAGGCGCCCGGCGGTTTATTCGTAAACCGCCGGGCGCAATATTATGTCCGTTTTTGAATGCTTGTATTCGTTTTGCTTAGAAACGTCCGATTTCAGAAACCGGCGAAAGCGTGGTAAACGAACCGAAAGCGGCCATACGCACTTCATCCGCTTGCGCCGCATACGGAGACGAAACCGTGTAGAGCGTCGTACCATTTGCCAGACGGACGGAGCAAAGGCTTGTTCCGAGCAGGAGGCCGTTCTGATAGAACGCAATAACAGCCTCGGCATTCTTGTTTTCGTTTTTGCCGGCAACGGCAAAGGAGACTTTTTGAGATGCCGCGTCTATCCATAAACCGACGATTTCGGATTTTGCATTTTGCTTGGTGATGACCGGAGCAGGAGCAAAACCGTTATGCGGATATGCCCAAACAGCGCTGTCCAGTCCGTCTAAGCTTTCTGCCGCGGAAAGCAGGGCGAGCGTTTCCGTTGTAACGCCGTTCTGCTCTTTTTCTACCGCATAGAGATGTTCAAACGTCAGACTTGCAGAATCTTCTATGTCGGCATTTTCACCGATAGCCGCGGCGCTGTTGCCGACCGTGTCGGTATTGACGGAATTCTTTATGACCGATACGCCGTTATTGGGAGATGTGCCCTTTGCTCCATTCCAACCGACTAAGCCGCCGGCTACACCGCTGGTTACGGTAATTTCTCCGGCATTCAGGCAGTCATACAGGGAAACGGTTGTGCCGTCTGCTTGTTGCATACCGGCAATACCGCCGATATAAGAGGCATTTCCGGTAATCTTGGCACGGTTGTCGGCAATCGATACCGAATTTTTATTACTGCCGACAATACCACCGGCATAACAGGGGTAATTTTCATAGCCGATCGCCGAAATCAAGCCGAAGTTGCGGACTTTTTTCACCGCGCCCGCATTGTCGCCGACAAGGCCGCCGGCAAGCAGACCGACTGCACGATTGGAGATCTTAGCGTTGATAGGCGCATAATTCTGGCAGTTTTCAACAAGACCGGTTTGGGTGTTCTCGCCGGCAATGCCGCCAACGGAAATTCCGCCGATAGCCGAAGTGGCATCAATCAAACCTTTGTTGAAACATTCGGAAACGGTTCCGTCGTTAGACCCGACAAGGCCGCCGAAAAAGCTTACCATGGTCGTTTCGGAAAGAGACAAAGTGGCTTTGTTGACGCAGTTCCTCATGCTTGACCCGTTTGTGAGTCTGCCGACAAGGCCGCCAGCATAACAACCGAGATTTCCCACTTTGCTGTGCGACACGACTGTTCCGTCGAACGAACAGCCCGAAATGACGGTATTCCCGGACGCTTTGGCGGCAATGCCGCCGGAAAGGCTGTATGTGTTCAAAAGGGAATGTTCGATCTGTACATTTTTGATATTGGCATTTTCCACATAACCGAAAAGTCCGGAGACGCCGTTTTCTTCTTCTATAACAAGACCGCGCAGTGTGTGTCCGCCGCCGTCGAAATTTCCTTTGAACGGGAAACCGATATTCGGCGAAATCGGCGTGGAAATCCGGACATTGCCGCCGCGCATGGATAAAACACCGTTTGTGTCAGAAAAAGCACTGTCAGCGTTAAAGGTGATATCGTTGACTAAAACAAAATATTTGCCTTCCAAGG
Source organism: uncultured Eubacteriales bacterium (assembly GCA_934479825.1). Taxonomy (GTDB): domain Bacteria; phylum Bacillota; class Clostridia; order Oscillospirales; family CAG-382; genus UMGS882. Next base: position 3,219 of record CAKSOW010000002.1, on the reverse strand, counting down.
AGGACGTAAAAGACGCCGTCAGCATTCTGTCAAAATCATATACAGTCGAGATCGCATACGGATTTTCTTTCGTGCCGGCTGCACCGTCCGGAAAAATCGGAGAAATGTCGATGATGGAATCTTCACCGGCCAAGGTCGCGTTTTCCGCAGGATTCTCATTTTCGGCTGACAGAACCTGTACAGGTTTCATTGCAATTTCCGTTGACAAAATCGCGAAAATTGACGCAAAAGCAAGAATTTTGTTGAGTTTTTTCATAAAACATGTTCCTTCTTATAAAAATGCGATTGTGAAATCGGATTTGCCGGTTTAAGACGATTTTTAAAACACCATACATGCACAAATATATTATTACATATTTATGAACATAAATCAATGTACATTTTGTAAATTCTGCCGTAATATGGATTTTTTATAGTTATCAACAAAAAAGGCAATTGGATTTTGTATAGTATGAGTATTGACAAGCTATGCCAAATATGGTATCATAAACATAATAATGAAATCGTGTGTCATCGGAAAGGGAATGTGCTTTTAGCATATCCCGTTTTCTTGTGTCAGAAACGTTTTGCAATATTTAAGGAGATTTTTTTGTTATGGCAAAGTATGTATTTGTTACGGGCGGTGTGGTATCCGGTCTCGGTAAAGGCATTACGGCAGCCTCCTTGGGCAGACTGCTCAAAGCGAGAGGATTCAAGGTAGCGGCTCAGAAGCTTGACCCGTATGTAAACGTAGACCCCGGCACAATGAGTCCGTATCAGCACGGTGAAGTTTTTGTCACGGAAGACGGCGCGGAAACCGACCTTGACCTTGGTCACTACGAGCGCTTTATCGACGAAAATCTCAATAAATATTCCAATCTCACGACCGGTAAGGTGTATTGGAACGTTTTGAATAAAGAGCGCAAAGGCGAATATCTTGGGGAAACGGTGCAGGTCATTCCGCACATTACTAACGAAATCAAGGAATTTATTTATAAGGTAGGAAAAAAGACCGACGCGGATGTCATCATCACCGAAATCGGCGGAACGGTCGGCGATATCGAAAGCCAGCCGTTTTTGGAAGCGATCCGCCAGATTTCCTTGGAGCTTCCGGAGGAGGACTGCATTTTCTTACATGTGACCCTTGTCCCGTATCTTTCCGGTTCCAACGAGCACAAATCCAAGCCGACACAGCATTCTGTCAAGGAAATGCGCGAGATCGGCATTGTGCCGGATGTGATTATCGCACGTTGCGATGTGCCGTTAGAAGACAGCATTAAGAGCAAAATTGCGCTGTTCTGCAATGTCCGCAAGGAATGTGTCATTGAAAATCTGACGGTTGCCAATCTGTACGAGGCGCCGCTCATGCTTGAAAAGCAGAATTTCTCGAATATTGTATTGAATAAATTGAAGCTTGACGCTCCCGAACCGGATATGACCGAATGGAACGAAATGCTTTCGCGCATTGCGTCCCGAAAGGAAAAAGTTGTGATCGGACTTGTCGGAAAGTATGTCAAACTGCATGACGCCTATCTTTCGGTGGCTGAATCGCTTCGTCACGCCGGATATGAAAACGGCTGCAAGGTAGATATACGCTGGATTGATTCCGAAGAAATTACCGACGACAACGTTGCCGAGATTTTAGGTGAGTGTGACGGTATCATTGTTCCGGGTGGTTTCGGCGGACGCGGTATCGAAGGCATGGTTTCGTCTGCGCGCTATGCAAGAGAAAACAATGTGCCGTATTTTGGTATTTGTTTAGGTATGCAGATTGCTGTTATTGAATATGCACGTCATATTTTAGGGCTTAAAAATGCCAACTCCTCTGAGTTTGATAAGGATTGTCCTTGCGTAATCGACCTTATGCCCGACCAGCACGGCAATATCCCGATGGGCGGCACGATGCGTTTGGGTTCTTATCCCTGCCGCGTAAAAGAAGGCACGCTCCTTGAAAAGTGCTACGGTGCAAACGAAGTGCAAGAGCGTCACCGTCATCGTTATGAGTTCAACAACAACTACCGTCAGACGTTTGAACAGAGCGGTATGGTATTTGGCGGTCTTTCGCCGGATGGCAGGTTGGTTGAGGAAGTAGAGCTTCCGCAGAACGATTTCTATCTCGGTGTGCAGTCGCACCCCGAATTCAAGAGCCGCCCGAACAAGGCTCATCCGATTTTCCGGGAGTTCATTGCAGCGGCAAAACGCCGTCATGTTGCGGAAAAGTAAGCGCACGTTAAGAGCGTTTCAGGAGAAGGAAACGCGGCTTTTCTTAGAAGAAAAGCCTGGCAAAAGAATTTGATTTTTACGCGCGGCAGTCTGAATGCTCAGACCGCCGCGCGTTCCTTTTGCGATAAAGCAAAAGAAAAGGAGAGAATAACGCAGTTAAGCTTATTTGAAATTTCATGTTTTCCGGGATGTTCATTGCGGCGGAAAAATGCTGTCGTGTTGCGGAGAAGTAAGTGAAAGCAATGAGCGTTACAGGGAAGAGGGAACGCGGCTTTTCTTAGAAGAAAAGCCTGGCAAAAGAATTTTATTTTTTACGCGCGGCAGTCTGAATGCTCAGACCGCCGCGCGTTCCCGTTATCATAAAAGTATAAGAACAGGGGAAAACATAAACGTTTTTTTCTCATATTCTTGTATAAAAAATACGAGCGCGAGACGGCTCAGAGTATTCTGTGCCGTCTCGCGTTAAAATTAAAATTCTTTTGCCCCACTTTTCTTATAAGAAAAGTGGGCGGGGTTCAAGGGCGAGCAGCCCTTGTATCTCCATCCTCCGGTAATGTAAGTCCGAGAATGTTTATCGCTTCTAAGAGCGCTCCTGCCGTCATACCGCGCGGCAGATCATTTTTTGCACAAAAATCGTCACGCCGCGCGGCGCTGTCTGTTTTTCCGCAAAGCCCGACTGCATATAAATCTGCTTTTGTGTAAGCAACGGCACTTTGCTCTTTCCGATATTCGCCGGAACCGTCCTCAAATGTAACTCCGCTTTTCTCGAATAAACGCCGTAAAGTCTCGGCAGAAAGCCCCTCAATGCCCAAAATCCCGGCTTTGGAGGGCACTTTTTTTCGCTTTTCTTTTCCGGTCAAAGCCGGTGCATATAAATGCAGAACCTTGTCTTTCGGGAGCATTCCCTTTAATTTGTTGCGAATCACAAAACCGGCCGGATCGCTGTCCGTTAATATAATTAACCCATCTTTTTCCGCAATCCGGCGTAAAAGCACAGCTTTTTCACCGGATGAAAAG
>CAKSOW010000001.1 GCA_934479825.1 uncultured Eubacteriales bacterium | reverse complement strand
AGCTTAGGAATGAGAACCTGTCGTGTACATCTGGTTGATGTACTACGAATGGCAAAATTTATTATAACAGGAGGTAATATTCGATGGACGCCAATAAAGAAACAGTAGTAGAGCAGGCTGCACCGCAGGCCGCTCCGGCTCAGAAGCCTTTCCGCCCCGGCAAGAAGCGCAAGAAGATTTGCAACTTCTGTGCAGAAAAGACGGAATCGATCGATTTCAAAGACGTTGCTAAGCTTCGCAAGTATGTTTCCGAAAGAAGCAAGATTCTTCCCAGAAGAATCACCGGTACTTGCGCAAAGCATCAGAGAGAACTCACGCTTGCTATCAAGCGTGCAAGACACATCGCTCTTTTGCCGTATATCAGCGACTAAGACTTTTAAGTGCGCTTTCGGGCGCACTTTTTTTATGCTGTTTTTAGGAGGTGCGCTATGAAAAAAGAATATTCCGTTTCCGGGCTTGACGTCGGAATGACCGTAAAAGATTATGTCCGCGGTGTTCTCGGTTTCTCGGCACGCACCTTGAAAGACGCGAAATACACCGGTGCGATCAAAGTAAATGGCAATCCCGTACACACAAACCATGTCTTATATAACGGCGATGTACTTGTTTTAGAAGTTCCGGATACAAATTCCGAAACTATCCTGCCGCAGGATATTCCGATTGACATTTTATATGAAACAGAGGATTTTTTGATTGTCAACAAACCGAGCGGTATGGCGTCGCATCCAACGCTTACGCATAAGGACGGCACTCTTGCCAACGCGGTCATGTATTATTTTCGTGCGATGCCCTTTACATTCCGGCTTTTGACGCGGTTGGACGCTGACACTACCGGGGCAGCTGTAATTGCCAAAAACGCTTATTTTGCAGGTGTTTTTGCCGCTTGCAACCCTGTGAAGACCTATAACGCTGTTTGTGTCGGCGTTCCGCGACCACTAACCGGTAGAATTGATGCGCCGATTGCACGGGACGAAACCAGTATTATTAAACGAAAAATCGATATATCCGGAAAACCGGCGCAAACACTGTATCAGACTATCCGTGAGGAGAATCACCTTTCCTTGATCGAGGTCACACCGCTTACCGGACGGACGCATCAAATCCGTTTGCATATGGCGCATATCGGCTGTCCGCTCTACGGTGATTTTCTTTATGGAACGGAAATTCCGGGGGAGCGAACGCGGCTGCATTGCCGAAAAATTGCGTTTACTTTGCCGCAAAGCGGGGAACGTATTGAAATTCAAGCACCGCTTCCGCAGGACTTTCTCGACCTTATATGAATAAAAAGCTCTGTTTTTGTGAAAATATCAGATTTTCCGAAAAACACTTGACATTATGCATTGTTTTGTTTATACTTATGTGAGTGGATAAGTTAAATTTTCCACAAAATCAATTTGCACTCTGCGCGTTTTTGGCGCGGCGGAAAGGAAGTTATCACCATGAAAAAGAATCTGGTTGTCATCGGATACGGCGGAATGGGTACATGGCATACGCAGCATGCTTTAAAGAGCGATGTTGTCAATCTCGCCGGTATTTATGATATTAAAGAAGAAAAATGTGCTTTGGCAAGAGAACGCGGCATCTTTGCTTATGATTCTCTCGAAGCTGTTTTAAACGATCCGAAAGTTGACCTCGTTACGGTAGCCATTCCGAACGATTCTCATAAAGAAGTTGTCATCAAGGCGCTCGAAGCCGGTAAAAACGTCATCTGCGAAAAGCCGGTTGCGATGAATCTTGCCGAACTTGACGAAATGATTGCCGCAGCCGAAAAGAGCGGAAAAGTGTTCTCGGTTCATCAGAACCGTCGTTTCGACGTTGATTTTCTTGCTATGAAGCATTTGAAAGAAACCGGCGAAATCGGCGAATTTATCAACATTGAATCCCGTATCCACGGTTCGCGCGGCATTCCGAGCGACTGGCGCGGCGAAAAAGAGCATGGCGGCGGTATGGTGCTTGACTGGGGTGTGCATCTGATTGACCAGATTTTGCAGATTTTCGATGAGAAGATCGAAAAAATATACTGCACCTTTGACCACATCACCAATAAAGAAGTAGACGACGGCTTCAAGCTCAATATCTATTTTGAGGGCGGCAAGAACGCTTTGATTGAAGTCGGTACATACAATTTTATTTCTATGCCGCGTTTCTATTTACGTGCACAAAAGGGCAGTGCCATGATTACGGATTGGCGTGAAAACTGCGAGGTCGCCAAGTGCAAACATTGGCATGAAAGCGAAGTAATTCCGGTTCAGACAGCTGCTGGCCTTACCAAAACCATGGCTCCGCGCGACAGCATCACCATGGATGAGTATGAATTAGAAAAACCTGCCAGCGATGTACATGATTATTACCGCAATTTCTGCGCCGCTATCGACGGAACAGCAACACAGCTGGTTACACATCCGCAGATGCGCCGCGTCATGAAAGTTATGGAAGCTTGCTTTGAATCCGATAAACTCGGACAAGTCATTCCTTTTGTGGAATAATCCTTTTAACCGATAAAGCATAAATCATAATGAAAAGAATCCCTTCATACATTTAGGTGTATGGAGGGATTTTTTTGAACCAATTAAAAAAGTCGCGCACCAGCCTTACAAAGAGAAATGCAATGTGTTCGGTTTCCAACCGGGTCGTGACGCTTATATGCAATTTTCTGTGCCGAAGCGTGTTTATAAAGATATTGGGCAGTGAATATCTTGGCGCCGGCGGCATGTTCGGCAATGTTTTTTCGGTACTTTCGCTTGCGGAACTTGGCTTTGGCGAAGCAGTCTCCCAGTCGCTCTATAAGCCGCTTGCCGACGGAGATGACGACAGTATTTGCCGGATCATGCGGTATTTTGCCCAGGTATATCGCTACATAGGCTTAGTGACGCTTGCTCTGTGTACGGCGCTTCTGCCGTTTTTGCCGTATATTTTTCAGGATATCGAAAAAATTCAGCGATATCGGGCGGTATATCTGCTGTTTGCCGTTCATCAGGTTCTAAGTTATTATTTTGCGCCCAAAAGAGCGCTTGTGATGTGCGATCAACGCATGTATGCAATCATGACGGTTCACACCATTACCTCCGTTCTCGTAACGGTCGCACAGATTTTTTTTCTGTATCTGACGCACAGCTACTTAATCTATATTTTCCTTCGTATTTTCTTTTTGGCAATAGACGGATTTGCTGTGAATGCCTATGCTGACCGCGTATACCCGTTTTTGTCAAAGTGCGCGGCAAAATTTCCTATGCCGGTTGATACAGCGTATAAGAAGAAAGTCTGGCAAAGCACACGCTCTTTGATTTTACACAGAATCGGCGGTGTCATCAATTTCTCAACCGACAGCATTTTGATTTCCGCACATTTGGGACTTGCGCACATGGGGGTGTTTTCCAACTACTCGTTAATCATTCATTCTCTTGGAAGTTTTGTCGCCTTGGCTGTCGGGGCAGCTTCTGCAAGCATCGGAAACTTAGGAGTAACGGAAAGCAGTGAAAAAAGCATCCGTGTTCTGAGGCTGATCAGCTTTGCCAATTTTGTATTACTAACCAACTGTTCCGCGCTCCTTATTGTTTTGATCGGACCATTTATTTCGCTTTGGATCGGGCCGGAGCACGTTTTCGGTATGGCGGAAACAGCGGTAATCATTGCCTGTTTCTATATGTCGTATATCCGCGATCCGGTTCAGATCTATCTGCACAGTTACGGTGTTTTCCGGAGCACGGGGTACTTATATCTGACGCGAGGAATTCTGAATCTTGTTCTGTCGCTCGCCTTTGTTGAACGGTTCGGTGCTGTTGGTGTCTTTGCCGGTACATTAGTGTCAACGGTCGTGACAGCTTTCTTTTTTGAACCGACGTTGTTGTTCCGTGCCGCGTTTGGACAAAACGGAAAAGCGTTCAGAAAGGAATATTTTGCCTATCCGTGTGTAACATTTCTTATCTGCTTTATATCCGTCTTTGTTGGATGTCAAATTCCGAGCGCTAACTTTATACAATTAGCAGGCAAGGGGATATTGATATGCGGAATCTGCAATTTTGCAATAGTTTTGTTCTACGGACGTTCGGAGCGATTCAAAGCATTTTTAGGTCTTGTATTTCGCAAAAAAGGGTGCAAAAAAGCGGCAGGAAAACCTGCCACTTTTTGATAAAACTCTTGATTAAAGCTCAGCGAAGTACTTGATTGTACGAACCATCTGGCTGGTGTAGGAGTTTTCGTTGTCGTACCAGGAAACAACCTGTACCTGATAGGTGTCGTCGTCGATCTTGGCAACCATGGTCTGGGTAGCGTCGAAGAGAGAACCGAAACGCATACCGATGATATCGGAGGAAACGATCATGTCTTCGTTGTAGCCGAAGGATTCGTTAGCGGCAGCCTTCATAGCGGCGTTGATACCGTCAGCGGTGATGTCCTTACCCTTAACAACAGCAACAAGAATGGTGGTAGAACCGGTGCAGGTCGGAACTCTCTGTGCAGAACCGATGAGCTTGCCGTTGAGTTCAGGAATTACAAGACCGATAGCCTTTGCAGCGCCGGTGGTGTTCGGAACGATGTTCTGAGCTGCAGCTCTTGCACGTCTGAGGTCACCCTTTCTGTGCGGACCGTCGAGAACCATCTGGTCGCCGGTATAAGCATGAACGGTGGTCATGATACCGCTCTGAATCGGAGCGTAATCGTTAAGAGCCTTAGCCATAGGAGCAAGGCAGTTGGTGGTACAGGATGCAGCGGAAATAACCTTATCATCCTTGGTAAGGGTCTTTTCGTTTACGCTGTAAACGATGGTCGGAAGATCCTTGCCGGCCGGAGCGGAAATAACAACTTTCTTTGCGCCTGCTTCGATGTGAGCCATGGACTTTTCTTTCGAGCAGTAGAAACCGGTGCATTCGAGAACAACGTCAACACCGAGCTTGCCCCAAGGGAGTTCGTTAGCCTTAGGCATAGCGTAAATGGTGATTTCCTTGCCGTCTACCGTGATAGAACCGGGGGTAACAACGGTCTTGCCGTCCTCAGCGAGAACCGGCTCCTTGGAAGTTACGGTGTGACCCATAGCAACATAATTCCCCTGGGCGGTATCGTACTTTAAGAGGTGTGCGAGCATCTTCGGGCTGGTGAGGTCGTTGATAGCAACAACTTCGTAACCTTCTGCACCGAACATCTGACGGAATGCGAGACGACCGATACGGCCGAAACCGTTAATGGCAACTTTTACTGACATTTTTAATTCCTCCAAATATAATATTTATGGTTATTTTATCCATACATCATTATTTTAATACAAAAACACGTTTTTTGCAAGAGAGATCAGCAAAATTTTCACATTTTTAATAATTATGGTGATTATGCTTGTTTTTGCTTATACAAAACAGCCAAGATTGTGCATTATTTAACAAGTGATTCCGCCGTCCACGGCAATCACCTGGCCGGTGATGTAGCCGGAATCCTCATGTGCCAAAAAAGCCGCGGCATGGGCAACTTCATACGCGTTTCCGGCGCGGCTTACCGGGATTTCTTCGATAAAAGAGGCTGCATCTTGTAAAGATATGTTTCGATTCATCGGCGTATCGATAAAGCCGGGCGCGATGGCATTGACTGTGATGCCGGACGGCGCAAGTTCCTTGGCAAGCGCTTTTGTAAAGCCGATGAGCGCCGCTTTGGAGGCGGAGTAGGGGACTTCACAAGAAGCGCCGCAAATGCCCCACATAGAGGATATATTGACAATGCGTCCCCACTTTTCATGAATCATCGGGGCTATCGCACGGCGTGAACAAAGGTAAGCCGAATCAGTATTGACGGCAAACATGTGCCGCCACTCGCTCTCTGTCACATCGCAAAACATTTTGATCTGTGAAATTCCTGCATTATTGACAAGAACATCGACTTTTCCGAAAGCGCTTTCCGCTCTTTCAAACATTTTTTCTACTTCATCTGCTTTGCTGACATCTGCGCGGACACAAAGAACCTTCGCACCGGTTTCGGTTAGTTTTTGCGAAAGGAAAAACGCCTCTTTTTCGCTTGTACGGTAGTTCAGAATGACACGGTAGCCAAGTGATGCAAATTTTTCGGCACAGGCCGCGCCGATTCCGCGTGCCGCCCCCGTAATCAAGACCGTCTTATTTGTATATTTCATGCTCAGACCGTCTTTCCGCTGACAGTTCCGTTTTCGCTTATCCGGTAAAATCGGCAGGCGTTGCGGTAAGTCAGCTCGCAGAATTCATCCCGGGCCATGCCTAAACATTCAGCCGCTTTCTGGGCGGTATAGAGCATATAATCCGAACGGTTTAACTTGCCGCGAAAGGGGACAGGGGCAAGATAGGGGCAATCGGTTTCCAAGAGGATTCTGTCGCGTGAATCCGGCGCAAGTTCATCCAGCCGTGTCACGATATCGACAATTTTCTTGGCGTTCGAAAAGGTCAGAACACCGTTGACGGAAATGTAATAGCCCATTTTCATAACTTGTTTTGCCATTTCAAAACTGCCGCTGAAACTATGAATGACACCGGTAACCTGCGGATAGCGCGAAAGAATATCAAGGGTATCTTCGTGAGCCTCGCGGTCGTGAATGACGACCGGCGCGTCAAGCTTTGCGGCAAGGCGCATTTGTGCGTCAAAACACAGTTTCTGCTCCTCTTTGTCCTCTTTGCCGTAATGATAATCCAAACCGATTTCGCCGATAGCCACAGTTTTTGCAGAAGAATGATACAGGTTTTCCAGTTGCTCCAACCAATCGGCATTCTGCATATCGTTTACAGCGTCGGACGGATGTACGCCAACTGCGGCATACATATAGTCATGCTGTTCGGCAAGCCGCAGAGAAGCCTTGCTGGTAGCAAGGCTTGATGCGATATTGGTGATTTTTTCGACGCCGGCGGCGTGAACTTCGGAGAGTATTTCTTCGGTGTTTCCGTCGAAGCGGGCATCGTCATAATGAGCGTGTGAATCAAATAAACGCATAGAAAGATCCCTTAGCGGATGACCGTGCCGGGCTTGATCGAATCGTCGAGGAACGAAACGACAATACCGTTTTCGGTGCCGGCGGCCAATAACATGCCGTTGCTTTCGACACCGCGCAGTTTGGCCGGTTTCAGATTGGAAACCAAAATAACCTTTTTACCGATCAGCTCTTCCGGTTTATAAGATTTTGCAATACCGGACACGATCTGACGTTTTCCGTTTCCGTCGTCGGCAATGATCTTTAACAGCTTATCCGACTTGGGCACCGGCTCGCATTCCAAAATCTGAGCACAGATAAGACGGACTTTCATAAAGTCCTCAATTCCGATTTCGGCGACTTCGTCCGGTTCGTCTTTCTTATCCTCTTTCTTGGCGGCCTTGTCGGCTTTTTCTGCAGCTTTGCGGTCTGCTTCCAATTTTGCCATGAATTCTTTCTCGTCAATGCGCATAAACAGAGGAGCCGGGGCAGGGTTTACACGGCTTCCGTCGGGGTAGACATGGCCGAATTCCGAAGCGTTTTTCCAATCGTCGAGCGCTAATTTTTCGGTGTTTTCCGGATGTGTCAGTTCACCCATGATTTTTTCGGCAGACTCCGGAATAAACGGGTAAAGCATAACGGCGCACACGCGGATTCCCTCAATCAGGTTATATAATACCGTTCCGAGTCGTTCTTTTTTGGATTCATCCTTAGCAAGCGCCCACGGCATGGTCTCGTCGATATATTTGTTCAAGCGGCGCAGAACCGTCATGATTTCGTCCGTTGCCTCGGCAATGTGCAGCGATTCCATTTTTTCAGTCGTGCGTTTGAAGCCGTCGCGGATAACAGAGATAAGCTCCTCATCCAATGGTTCTTGGCAGACCGGTTTTGTAATCACGCCGTCAAAATACTTGTTTACCATGGCAACCGTGCGGTTGACAAGGTTTCCGAGAGTATTGACAAGGTCGGCATTGATCTTGGAAACCAACATTTCATAGGTAATGCTTCCGTCGTTGAGGAACGGCATTTCCGAAAGAACATAGTAACGAACGGCGTCTGTACCGAGTAAGTCGGCTAAATAATCGGCATACATGACGTTGCCGCGCGACTTGGACATTTTGTCCATGCCGGAGAGAAGCCACGGATGACCGAATATTTGCTTGGGCAGCGGCTCGCCGAGCGCCATGAGAATGACCGGCCAATAAATGGTGTGGAAACGCAGAATATCTTTACCGATGATCTGTAAATCAGCGGGCCAGTATTTTTTGTAAAGTTCACCTTTTTCGTCTACATCATAACCAAGCGCGGTGATATAGTTGGAAAGTGCGTCAATCCAGACATAAATGACATGACCGGGGTCAAATTCCACCGGTACGCCCCATGTGAAAGTCGAACGGGACACGCATAGATCCTGAACGCCGGGCTTGATGAAATTATTGATCATTTCCTTTTTGCGCGCCTCGGGCGTGATGAAATCGGGATGGCTTTCGATATAGTCCTCCAAACGCTTTTGGTATCTGGAAAGCTTTAAGAAATAGGCCGCCTCTTTGGCTTTTTTGACCTCACGGCCGCAGTCGGGGCACTTGCCGTCCGCAGCCTGTGTCTCGGTCCAGAAAGATTCACAGGGCGTGCAGTACCAGCCCTCGTATTCGCCTTTATAAATATCGCCCTGGTCGTATAATTTTTTGAATATATGCTGAACAGCCTTGACATGGTAATCATCCGTTGTACGGATAAACTTGTCGTAGCTGATGTTCATACGTTTCCAGATGCCTTGGAGCTCTGACGTGATATGATCGACGTAGTCCTGCGGCGAGATGCCGGCCTCTTTGGCAGCGTCCTCAATTTTTTGACCGTGTTCATCCGTGCCGGTAAGCATAAAGACATCATAACCGCACATTCTCTTATAGCGCGCTACGCAGTCGGTGAGAATCAGTTCATAGGTGTTTCCGATGTGCGGTTTACGTGAGGTGTACGGAATCGCTGTGGTCAAATAATACTTTTCTTTCATGTATCTTCCTTCTTTCGTGATAGTTTACTGAGAAATGCCGGAATCCCTGTCCGGCGGATCGTTTAAAAGGGCATTGTAGTACAGACGTATTTCGTCGCTTTCCAGGAGCTTTGCTGCGTTGAAAAAACAGGCGATAAGCATGAGCGGCACGGTGTAGAGGATCAATAAGATCCCGACGGTAAGTACCGAAACGACGATAAGAATAAAATATGACCAGATCAAGCGTGCAAAGGAATGCTTTCCCTTATGGCAGGACAAGGCAAACGCCGCCGTTGAAAAGCAGACCGAAACCGGTACATATTCGTTTGAAACGGTAAGATAGATAGCCGCGAAATACCGCGCAAAAAAGGAAAACGCCGCGAAGATCAACAAGAACAGATAGACCGATACGAGAAAATAGCCGATATCGAAATCGCCGTAAAAATAGTATAAAAAGTCATCCTCATAAAGCGCGGTCATAGAGCGTTGAACCAAATAGGACGGTATGGAAAAGATAAGGGAAAACCGCCATAAAAGTGCCCAGAATAAACAAAAACTGCGGCGAAAAGCGTTTGTGTTTCCAAAAGCATAAAACAGATCCATAACATCGGCTTTATGGCCGTTCGCTACATTGTAGAAATAAACGCAAACCCCGTAGCTTAACGGGATTGCACCAAACACCGTCAAAAGAGCAAAAAAGGTGGTAAGCAGATTAAAATCGATGTCTGTAAGATGCGCATATTTTTGTAAAAGCGATATAGTGGCAGACCCTGCAAAAACGATACCAAGCGTGCACACGGCAAAGCCGAACAAAATGGCAATATGGGAAAACCAATCGGCGTAGAGCAGATGTTTCGCATTTGTTTTTATGTCTTTGACGGATGTGGCAGAAAGCAAAGCAATTCTCCTTTCACAGAAAATAGTGTTGGCAGACAGCCGGTATTTATGCGGTTTATCCGTTATAGCGGTTCATCGCGTCGGAAATTTTCCCGTCGGCGATAAGAGCGGCGGCACCGTAAACATTATCAAATTTTTCAAACAGAACCTTGCGTTCTTCCGCCGAAAAGCCGGAAAGAACCCAATCAGCCAAATCCATTTCAGGATGCGGCTTTTCGCCGACACCGATTTTGATGCGCGGAAATTTGTCACTCCCAGCGTGCTCGATGATCGATTTAATGCCGTTGTGACCGCCGGCGCTTCCGCTCGGACGAATGCGTAACTTTCCGCAGGCAAGCGAAATATCGTCGAAAATGACAAGCACACGCTCCACGGGAATTTTATAAAAATCCATAGCTTTGCGCACGGCTTCACCGGAATTATTCATATAGGTCTGCGGCAATAAGAATAACGTCCGGTGACTTTCCAAAACGTGTTCGGCGCAGAGTGCATTAAACCGGGATTTTGATATCTCAAAATTCATTTTCTGCGCCATATAGGAAACCGCCAAAAAGCCGGTATTGTGGCGTGTATAGCGATATTTGTCACCGGGGTTTCCAAGACCGACGACTAAAAAATCCACGTTTCCCGGAGCTTTGTTTGGGGTCTCAATCTGCTTGAAAAGAGAAAAAAGCTTGTCCATATTTATGCGTCCTTTGAATGAGGGGATGAATTGATTCCTGTTTGTGAAACTTCCGTGTTTGCGAATGCCGCCAGGAACAGTTCTTTGGCCCGCGATACACGACCGGTTAAGTACAGATATCCCATAAGAGCTTCAAGACCTGTTGCACGGCGGTATTGAATCGCGTCGCCATGCTTGGGGGTGAAATGCGTTTTGGCATTGCGGCCGCGCCGGAAGATATCTGCTTCTTCCTTGGAAAATAACGCCTCAATCCTGGATACTGCGTCGCTTTGCGCCTCACAGGTCACAAAGCGGCGGGAGGCGGCCACAAGCTCGCCCGGCTTGGTTTTACCGCTGGTTTTGAGGAGATATTCACGGGTGAACAGCTCCAAAACCGTATCGCCCATGTAGGCAAAATTCAAGATTCCGTAATCACGCGCATCATGCGTGAAGATCAGCGTTAAATTTTCTTCCATTTCGGACCTTCTGCCGTATCTTCAATCACAACGCCCATTTCTTTCAATTCATCGCGGATCCGGTCGGCCTCGGCAAAATTCTTTTCCTTTTTTGCCTGTGCACGGCGTGCAACAGCCTGATTGACCTTTGCCGTAAATTCATCGTCGGCAGCCGGCGCACTTTCTTCGTTTTCACGCAGAGCTTTCGCGTTTTCAATTAAATCAAGACTTAATACACGGTCAAAGTCAGCAATGAGTGCAAGCTTGGTCGCGTCGTTTGTATCGGCTTTCAAGACATTGTAAACGGCGGTTATGGCAAGAGAGGTGTTGATATCGTTATCCATAGCGTCTGTGAAATCATGGCGCAATTCTTCAAATTTTGCCGTATCAACATTGCCGTCGCCGTTCAGCTTTGCAATGCGCGCAATGAGTTTTTCATAAGCCGCTTTTGCATTGTCAAGGTTTTCATAGCTGAAAACCAAAGATTTGCGATAGTGGGATAACAAGCAGAAATAGCGGTAGATCACCGGTTTGTAACCTTTGCTTTCCAAGAGGGAAACCGTTAAGAATTCTCCTTTGGACTTGCTCATTTTGCCGGTTGAAGTGTTCAAGTGCAGCACATGGAACCAATAATTGCACCACTTATGGCCGAGATATGCCTCGCTTTGCGCAATTTCATTGGTATGGTGCGGAAAAGCATTGTCAATGCCGCCGCAGTGAATATCTAAATATTCGCCGAGATGCTTCATGGAAATGCAAGAGCATTCGATATGCCAGCCGGGGTAACCTACACCCCAGGGAGAATCCCACTTCAATTCCTGATCGTCAAATTTCGATTTGGTGAACCACAGAACGAAATCCGCTTTGTTGCGTTTGTTGTCGTCTTTTTCAACGCCCTCGCGCACACCGTCTTGCAAATCCTCTTCTTCAAAATTGTTGAACACATAATACTGCTTCAATTTCGACGTGTCAAAATAGATATTTCCTCCGGCCTCGTAGGCATAGCCTTTTTCGATAAGAGCGGAAATAACCTTGATAAAATCATCAATGCAGTGCGTAGCCGGTTCTACCACATCCGGCGTTTTGATATTTAACTTTGTGCAATCCGCAAAAAACGCGTCGGTATAGAATTTGGCGATCTCCATAACCGTTTTGTGTTCACGTTTGGCGCCCTTTAACATTTTGTCTTCGCCGGTATCGGCATCGCTGGTCAAGTGTCCGACATCTGTGATGTTCATGACGCGCTTTACGTCATAGCCGGAATAACGCAGATATTTTTCCAATACGTCCTCCATAATGTAGGAACGCAAGTTTCCGATATGCGCAAAATGATACACGGTAGGACCGCAGGTGTACATGCTGACCTTGCCCGGTTCATGCGGTATAAATTCTTCCTTGGTGCGTGAAAGTGAATTATATAATTTCATTTTTGGTATTCCTTTCGGTTTAAACTGAATTCAGTCGTCGTTTTCCGTGTTATTGTCTATCGAAATGCGCGTTCCTGCCGATTCTTTTTCCAAGCGTTTGATCTGCGATTCCATTTGTTCGATTTGGCAACGCATCCGGCAGAGCTCTGTCGAAACGGGGTCGGGAATATGGATCTGATCCAAGTCGCTCTTACACTTGTCTTTGCCGCGCCCCGGATAAATGATCTTAGCCGGCACGCCGACAGCCGTCGCGCCCTCCGGAACGGCATTGAGAACCACAGCGCCTGCGGCAATCTTTGCATTATCTCCGACCGTGAACGGTCCGAGAACCTTTGCGCCGGACCCAATCATCACGCCCGAACCGATTGTCGGGTGTCGCTTGCCGATATCTTTTCCCGTTCCGCCAAGGGTTACGCCCTGATAAATGGTGCAGTTGTCGCCGACCTCGGCTGTTTCGCCGATAACGACACCCATGCCGTGATCGATGAGAAGTCCGCGCCCGATCTTGGCTCCGGGATGAATCTCGACACCGGTGAAAAAGCGTCCGAGCTGTGAGACAAAGCGTGCGATGAACTTCATTTTATATTTGTAAAAAAAGTGAGCGACGCGGTAATAGAGAAGCGCGTGAAAGCCGGAATAGAGCAAGAAAATCTCCAAGCAGTTGCGCGCGGCCGGGTCGCGTTCCTTGATGGATTTCAAATCATAGCGCAGTTTTTTAAAAAACAAAATACATACCTCCAAGGTATATCAGAAATCTCGTATCACGAATCAAAAATAAAGCGTTTATAGGTGTGAAAATACTGAATGCCGGAATAAATCGTGAAAAAGACCATAACCGCCATACACGTCCAAGTGAGGGGACGGTAGGTGACAAAAAAGTCACTGAATGCGAAAATGTATTCTTCAAGCAGTAACAGCAGAACAAAAATACATTGTGAAAACGTCTTGATCTTTCCGGGGAGTGCCGCCGCGATAACGACTCCTTGCGCGTTTTTGGCAATCAAACGCATGGAGGAGACTGCAAGCTCGCGGAATACGATCACAAGCAGGCTTATCACAAGCGCCCACTCGAACGAATCGTAGACCGGTATTGCGGCAAGCAGAGCGCCGATAATGAGAAATTTGTCGGCAAGCGGATCCATGAACTTTCCGAAATTGGAAACATGTTCATATTTTCGGGCAAGCTTTCCGTCCACGAAATCGGTCGCGGCGGAAAAAGCGAATACAGCGGCCGCGATACATCGCGCCGTAAAATCGCTTACCGCGCCGCCTGTCATTTTGGGAAGCCATAAGAGCAGGATAAACACCGGAACAAGAATAATGCGTAAAACCGTCAACTTGTTCGGCAGATTTTTGTCAATTTGTTTTGTCTGTTGTGCGCTCATCGCAAACGCTCCTTTTTCTTAAAGAACAACGTCGCCGAGAAGATCGTAATCGATAACTTCGGCAATCTTTACGTTTACAAACTCTCCGTCAGCAATTTTTCTGGATGAACGGAAATAGACTTTTCCGTCGATTTCCGGTGCGTCGGCCGCACTTCTGCCATAGTAAACGCCGGAGGGGCGGTCAAAGCCCTCGCAAAGAATTTCCAAGGTCTTTCCGACCTGCTTTTTGTTGCAGGCTTCATGAACTTCAAACTGGTTGCGCATAAGCGTGTCAAGCCTTTTTTGCTTGGTTTTTTCGGGGACGATTCCTTCGGTTAAACGAGCCGCAGGCGTGCCTTCCTCCGAAGAAAAAGCAAATACGCCAAGACGCTCGAATCTGACTTCTTTCAAGAACTCTGCAAGCTCGGCAAATTCCTCTTTTCCTTCGCCCGGAAAACCTACAATGACCGTCGAACGCAGGACAAGCCCCGGAATGCGTTCGCGAAGCATTTTTATTCTTTCCTTAATGAGTGCCGAACCGCCGTGACGTCCCATGAGTTTGAGCACTTTATCCGATATATGCTGTATCGGTAAATCAATGTATTTGACGATCTTCGGCTCATTAGCAATTACGTCGGCTAATTCTTCGTTCATATCTTCCGGATAACAGTAAAGAACACGAATCCATTTTAACTTTTCGATTTTGCACAATTCTTTCAAAAGCAGGGCAAGCGACGGTTTTCCGTACAAATCGCTGCCGTAGTTGACCGTATCCTGTGAAACCACGATCAGCTCGCGTGCGCCAAGCTCTGCAAGCTCGTTTGCTTCTTTGACAAGATCTTCTAACGGACGGCTGCGGAATTTGCCGCGGAGCGACGGAATAATGCAGTAGGTGCAGTGTTTGTCACAGCCCTCGGATATTTTCAAATAAACGGAGTATTCCGGCGTGGAGACAACACGGTCGCCGCCTAACGTCTGATTTTCGGCTTGGGTGATGCGGCAGTATTTCGACGCGCCGGAATCCGGCTCTGTACCTGCTTTGTAGGCGGCTTTGACAGCGTCAACGATATTGTCAAGATCTCCGACGCCGATAGCGGCGTCTACCTCCGGCAACTCTTTGAAAAGTTCGTCTTTATAGCGCTGGGCAAGACATCCTGCCACAACGATTCCCTTTAAATCACGGTTCTGTTTGAGCCATGCAACATCCAAAATCGTTTCGATCGCTTCTTTTTTGGCGCTTTCGATAAAAGCGCAGGTATTGATTACCACAACGTCCGCATGAATATCTTCTTCAACGATTTCAATGCCGGCTTGATTGAGTTTGGCAAGCATGACTTCGCTGTCAGCCTGATTTTTCGGACATCCTAAGGAAATAAAAGCGCATTTGATTGCCATAATAGTCTTTCGCCTTTCACAAAAAGGGCTTGCTTCAATGTATGCCGGAAAGGATCCGGCAAGAACTGTTTTGCATATACCCATAGAATTACTAAAATATCATATCATAAAACGGCGCGGATTTCAACAGTATTTTCGATATTTTTGTATCTTTTTGCTTGGAAAACCATAATTTTTGTGCTTTTATCTGAATTTCCCCGGTTCGGTCGACAAAATTCGCGGTATTTTGTCTTTTTTCGTAATCGATGGTTGACATTATCTTAAATTTATGCTATAATTGTATAAACTTTTATATTGAGGTTTTCTCTGATACGGATAGCTTGTCCGGTTTGTGATCCTCGCACGGAAAGGATGCGGAATTTTGAATAACAGCTCAAAAGAACTTGATTTTGCCGAATTGCTGTCGGTGTTCTGGAAACATAAGGCAATTATCGTGATACTTGCGGTCTTGGCGGCGTTTGTCAGCTATTTTTACGTATATTATTCGGTTCCTATGTACGAATCAAGCGGCGTACTCTATGTCTCCAACAAAGAGGTGAACCACGAAGAAGAACTCACTGCGGCAGCATCGGCCGCGTCCATGAAATCAAGCGATATCACCGCCTCCCGTTCGCTTGTTACCTCTTATCTTGAAATTTTGAAAACCAATGATTTTCTTGAAAAAGTCAGCTCTGACCTCGGCGGAGCTTATACACCGAAAGAGATAAAGGGCATGTTGTCCATGTCCTCGTTGAATGAAACCGAACTTCTTTCGGTAAGAGCCGTTTCGCCCGATCCGAAAACCTCGTATGATGTGGTAAACGCTGTCTTGAAGCATGCACCGGAAACACTCATTTACGTTTTTGACAGCGGCAGCGCCAAAGTGGTTGATTCTCCCCGTATGCCGCAAAAGCCGATCAGCAAAGGGCTTGCCAGAAAAACGGTGCTCGGTTTTGCAATCGGCGCGGTGCTCGGCTGTGCTATTGTTTTTCTTATGCATTTCTTTGATAACAAAGTCCACAAAGCATCGGATCTTACACAACGCTATCAGCTTTCCGTTCTCGGTGAAATCAGGAGGTAAACAGAATGACGCAGAATAAGACGCGCAAGAAAATCTCGGAGAATTCTCTCATTCTGAACGATTCTTTTGCTGATTTTGCACGTACCGAATCTTATAAATCAATCCGCACCAATATTATGTTTTCCTTGCCTAAATCGGATGAGGGCAAGGTCATTGTGATAACTTCTTCCATCCCGAATGAGGGAAAAACCACAAACAGCATCAATCTTGCCGTAACGTTTGCCCAAGCCGGCTTACGGGTGGCCTTGGTTGATTGCGACCTTCGCAAACCGCGCATCAACCGTTATCTGAAATTGGAGCTTACGGCAGGCGTGTCAAACTATGTCTGCGGCTATGCGGAATATGAAGATATCCTGCAAAAGAATATCAAGCAAGGCGTAGATCTCATCACAGCCGGTGAAATTCCGCCGAACCCGGTGGAAATTCTTACCTCCGAACGCTTTGCCGCTTTGATTGAACGGTTGAAAACGGAATATGACTATATTTTTCTCGATACGCCGCCGGTTTCGGTTGTAACCGATGCCGTTGTTGTTTCCGCTGTGGCGTCGGGCGTTGTGGTAGTCGTAAAAGCGGATTATACCGTTTACGATATGCTTGATAACACCATGGAAAGCCTTGCAAAGGCAAATGCAAAGGTGCTTGGCTTTATCCTCACCAACACCGAGGGAAAAGGGAAGAATTACCGGTACGACCGCTATCGCTATCAGTATTATAACAAGGGGTAAAACGGTGCGGATAAAAAATCGCGGATTCTGGCTCTTTTTTGCGCTTATTGTTTTGCAAAGCATTTTTATCTGGGGGAACTCCTTTGTGCCGCCGGACGATTCCGGAGCATTCAGCGGCGGAATCATGCAGTTTTTCAAGAGTTTTCTCGACCCGTCCGACCGCATAGATCCGGAATTTTTCCATCACATTGTCCGCAAAACGGCGCATTTTACGGAATTTTTTCTATTGGGTGCGCTGTATACCGGATTGCGTGCGAAAATGACGGAACTGTTTCGCAAGGCTTTTTTTCTTTTGCCGCCTTTTGCCGGACTGCTATCGGCAGTTTTGGATGAATTTATCCAGGCTTTTACCGGAAGAGGAAGTTTGGTAACGGATGTGGTTCTTGATTTTTGCGGCGTTCTGACGGGAGTCTTGCTTGCAAGTCTTTATGTTTGGCGCCGGAAACAAAAAACAATAAAAAACACAGAGCAGTAGGCTGTTTGCGTACCGCTCTGTGTTTTTGCTTTATCCTGCAAATGGGAAAATGCAGGACAAAGTGATTTGTCGCAATGTTTTACCGTGGGGCACGGATAGGCATTGTGGCTCTATGTGAAATCTTGTTCATGAAGTATTATAGCACCATATTTTTCAAATGTCAATAGTTGCGCTGAAAATTATTTCAGTGAAACTGTATGTATTGATTTGTGTGTCACCTATATAATACATAGTAATACTATTATATTAGAGGTGACTCCATGCAAAAAGACCAGATTCTTAATGCTGCTTTTGGTGAAAGAGTAAAAGAAATTCGTTTAAAAAGAAATATTTCGCAAGAAGGTTTAGCCGAACTGATAGACGTTTGCAATGGAGCTCATATTTCCAATATTGAGCGTGGTTTGTATGGTGTATCTTTGCCGCGTTTGGTTGCTATTTGCAAAGCGTTGCATGTCAGTGCCGATTATCTTTTATTCGGCGTTTCGCCGGACACAGTGGAAACCGAGTTTCACGATGCGTTTGGCAAGCTGTCGCCGGAGCAGGCGGCCGGGCTTTCCGATATTCTGCATGCCTATTTCAGGGCCTGCGGCGTAGAGTGAAAGTATGCCCCTTGTAAAGGGGGGAACGCGGCTTTTCTTAGAAGAAAAAGCCGAGCAAAAGAATTTTGATTTTGGCGCCCTGCGTCACGAAATGTTCTGTGACGCAGGGCGGCTTTTGCTTTTCCGGAAATGCCCGGAAAGAACGCTTTTCGTTTCACGAAAAGCAAGAAAAGAGACGATTTTTTAGTTACTTTTTCGTTTGTACGAAAAAGTAACTAAAAGGGACGTTTTTATGTTCTTTTTGCTTCTGCAAAAAGAACCAAAAAGCAGCTGCTCGGACGCGTCAAAAGTTGCGGTGGCAAGTTTTGGCGTGTCGGAGACCGCCGAAACAGGGAGTATTGTGAGCGGACGCGAACAAGACGACCATGTTTCAAGGAGTCGGCTTTGCCCTGCGACCTCGGTTCAAAATTTCGAGCGTGGAAGTTTTTACTAAACCGCAAGCTATGCGCTTTCAGGAAATCTTTATAGAAAATCGCCGTTTTGTGCAATATAGCTCGGAGTATTTTGAACCGGTGCGAGACGGCGGTTTTACTGCGCAAGGATTTGTGGGTGTTTATATAAAGGCAAACTTTGATTTGGGTAGACAGTAGGTTATGTGTTTCAGGAAATGGGGCGTTTGGTAGGAATTTGTTTTTGTGAGAACAGAAAGCTGTTTTTTGAAATAAGGAAGTTTGGTGAGAGAGTGCAAAATTCCGTCTTTCTGAACACGAAAATATTTGGATAAATCTAAAATTTTTGCCTGTCCGCGGGGTATTGGTGCGCCCAAGCCGCAGCTTTGCACAAAACTTTCTACTACGCCTACACAATTTTCCTTTTCCACTGCAACAAGTATAACGCGCACTTTCCCTTTTAGTCAAGTGCTTGCGGCGGCAAGCCTGCACAGTACTTTCGATTTTTCGTGAACCCCGATTTTGCGCCTGTGCAACACTTGCGGTTCGCACCGGTTCAAAACATGGCCGTGCGTGTTTGCGGCACTAATAAGCTTTTGCAAAAAATCTTAACGTGCTGAACCTTTCAAGTTTTTAGCAAAAAATTTACCGCACGGGGTTTGAACCGTACTTGGGGTATCCAGAGGGTCGCAACCCTCTGGTGTACTTTTTGGTTACTTTTTCGTACAAGCGAAAAAGTAACACAAAAACCGTCTCTTTCTGTTTTTCGCGAAACGAAAAGCACCATTCGAGTTCCTTTAAGGAACTTTTTTGTCTGGGTACTTGATTTCGGGCGCAAAATGTATTATAATACATTATATATGTTTTATTTTGCAAAGGACGGAATCATATGCCCATCAACGAACGAGATTTATCGCATATACGGAATTTCTGCATTATCGCCCATATCGACCATGGCAAATCGACTCTGGCCGACCGCATTCTGGAACGAACCAATACGGTTGAACTTCGCGAATCCAAAGATCAGATGCTTGATGACATGGAGCTGGAACGTGAGCGCGGTATCACAATCAAGGCGCGCGCCGTAAAAATGAACTACACCTATGAGGGTGAGACATATACGTTCAATTTGATCGATACGCCCGGCCATGTTGACTTTAACTACGAAGTTTCCCGTTCGCTTTCCGCCTGTGAGGGCGCTCTGCTCGTGGTGGACGCGACCCAGGGCATTGAAGCGCAGACGCTTGCCAACGCCTATCTTGCCGTAGACAATAACCTCGAAATCATTCCCGTTATCAACAAAATCGATTTGCCGTCTGCCGATATTGAGGGCACACGCAAAGAAATTGAAGATATTATCGGAATTCCTGCTGACGAAGCTCCGGCGGTTTCGGCCAAAGCCGGTACGAATATTGAAGATGTGCTTGTTCAGGTCGTCAAACACGTTCCTGCGCCCAAAGGCAACATTCATGCGCCGCTCAAAGCGCTGATCTTTGACTCTTATTACGATTCCTATCGCGGCGTTGTGGTCTATATCCGCCTTTACGACGGAAACGTCAAAGCAGGCGATAAAATCAAAATGATGTCCACCGGTGTGGAATACGAAGTGACCGAAGTCGGTTTTCTCGACCCGTTCGGTTTGCACAAATGCCCGGATCTGCATGCCGGGGAAGTCGGCTATATTACGGCGGCTATCAAAACGGTCGGTGATACGCGTGTCGGCGATACGGTGACCGGTGCGGAGAATCCGACGGAAACGCCGCTCCCGGGCTTTAAAAAGGCTCTTCCGGTCGTGTTCAGCGGCATTTATCCGGCTGACGGTGCGAAATACGGCGATTTACGCGACGCGCTTGAAAAGTTAGCGCTCAACGACGCGGCTCTTACCTATGAGCCGGAAACCTCGGTTGCGCTCGGATTCGGGTTCCGCTGCGGATTCTTGGGACTTTTGCACATGGAAATTCTGGAAGAGCGCTTGGAGCGTGAATTCAACCTTGATTTGATTACCACCGCCCCCAGTGTTATCTATAAGATCAATTTGCGCAGCGGTGAGGAATATTATATCGATAACCCCACCAAATTTCCGACCGGTGATGAAGTGGAAACGGTCAGCGAGCCGGTTGTCAAAGCGAGTATCATTTCGCCGACTGAATACGTTGGCGGCATTATGGAACTTTGTCAGGATCGCCGCGGCATTTACAAGGATATGAAATATATCGACGCCAATCGCGCCGAACTTCACTACACGCTGCCGTTAAACGAAATTGTCTACGACTTTTTCGACGCGCTCAAATCCAAAAGCAAGGGATATGCGTCGCTTGACTATGATTTGGCCGGCTATGAGCCGTCCAAACTTGTGAAGCTGGATATCCTGCTAAACGGCGATATTGTCGACGCGCTGTCGTTTATTGTTCATGCGGACAAGGCCTATGCGCGTGCAAGAAAAATTGTCGAAAAGTTAAAGGACAACATTCCGCGCCAGTTGTTTGAAATTCCGATTCAGGCGGCTATCGGCGGCAAGATTATCGCCCGTGAAACGGTGAGAGCTTTGCGCAAAGACGTGCTTGCCAAGTGCTACGGCGGCGATATCACGCGTAAGAAGAAACTGCTCGAAAAGCAAAAAGAGGGTAAAAAGCGTATGCGTTCGCTCGGCAGTGTCGAAGTGCCGCAAGAGGCGTTTATGGCAGTGCTCAAATTCGATGAAGATTAAGCGAGGCACAGCTTTATGAAAACGTTAGGCTTGTATCTGCATATTCCGTTTTGTATCAGTAAATGCAGATACTGTGATTTCTATTCGATTCCCGAAGCGGCACGACCCGTTCCGGAGCGCTATGTGGACGCTTTGTGCGAGCATATGCACGAATATGCCTTGCAGGCGAACGAATATGCCGTAACGACGGTCTATATCGGAGGCGGCACACCGTCGCTTCTGACGCCCGATCAGATGAAAAAGATCATGAAAAAAATAAAGAGCTCCTTTCATCTGTCGGCAAAATGCGAGATCAGCATGGAAATGAACCCGAAAACAGCGGATTTTGCCAAACTCCGGGCTTTTCGCAGGCTGGGAATCAACCGATTAAGCATAGGCGTTCAGTCGTTTGACGACGCGGATCTGAACCTCTGCGGCCGTGCTCACAATGCCGCTGACGCGGTCAATGCTTTTACGGCCGCCCGAAAGGCAAAATTTGATAATATCAGTTTTGATCTGATGTACGGCATTCCCGGACAGTCCTTGCAGACCTTAGTCAACAATATAAACACCGCCATTCACCTTGAACCGGAGCACATTTCGCTCTATGGTCTGAAAGTGGAGGAGGGGACGCCGTTCTGGTTTGACCGGCATTCGTTGGCTTTTCCCGATGAAGAGACTGAACGCAGTATGTATTTTACGGCAATCGGCTTATTGGAAAAGGCAGGATATCATCAGTATGAGATTTCCAATTTTGCAAAACGCGGCTATTCCTGCCGCCACAATTTGAAATACTGGAACTGTGACGAATATCTCGGTTTCGGACCGGCGGCACATTCTTACTTCGGCGGAAAACGGTTTTCTTTGAAAAAGGATCTGAATTTGTATATGGATTCGTTTGATCCGGAAAAAACAGTTGATACACCGCTTGTAGACGAATACATTGACATCCCGTATCCGTCGCGTGTGGCGGAATATGTAATGTTACGATTCCGTTTGACAGCCGGTATCAGCTGCGCGGCATTCCGCAAGAAATTCGGCAGGGATTTTGAAGAAATGTATCTGTCGAAGCTGGCTCCGTATCTTGCAAGCGGTCATGTAATACGTACCCCGAAAGGCTACGCCTTTTCCCCGGAGGGTATGTATGTTTCTAATTATATTCTGGCGCGCGTTGTGGATTTCGATTTGGTCATTCCCGGCAGTCAGAATTAAAACGGGTGATATTATATAAGATTTGCATAAGAAAGGAAAAACAATATGATAAAGCACATTGTTTGTTTCAAATTGAAAGATTCCTCCGATGAACGGAAGAATGAAGCAAAAGACATTCTGTTATCCATGAAAGGCAAAGTGCCGCAGATTCTTTCCATCGAGGTAGGTACGGACTTTTTAGGCTCTGCGCGCTCCTATGATGTGATCTTGCAGGTTACGCTTACTGACCGCGCCGCGCTTGACGCCTATCAGGCAGACGAATATCACTGCGGTGTCGTCAAGGCCTATATGCACGAACATGCTTCGGCCTCCATTGCCTTGGATTATGACCTTTAAACTGTCAATCAATTTTAGAAAGAAGATAAGAAAATGAAAAAGAAACTGATTTTAGGCACACTTCTTATGTGTTTGGCGGTGCTGTTCTGTGCCTGCAAACAGACAAATCTCCCGGACACGCCGGACAATATCGTCGAAACCGGTGACGATGAAACGAAGGACTCCGCGGACACCCTGCCGATCGATACCGAGCCGACGGTTGTCAATGTCGCCGCTTTAAAAGGGCCGACCGCTATCGGACTTGTCAAAATGATTGACGATCCGACGCCTGACGATGCAGACGGGAAATTGAACTATGTATGCGATTTCTCGGTTGAAGCTGCCGCCGATGCTGTAACCCCGAAGTTGATCAGCGGTGAACTTGACATGGCAGCTGTTCCGGCCAACCTTGCGTCGGTTCTGTACAACAAGACCGGCGGGGAGATCGTTGTATTGAACATCAACACGCTTGGCGTACTGTATATCGTTGAAAACGGTGACAGCGTAAAAAGCGTTTCAGATCTGAAAGGCAAGACCATTTATGCAAGCGGCAAAGGCAGTACGCCGGAATATGCGCTGAATTATATGCTTACCTCGAACGGACTTACCGTCGGCGAAGATGTGTTTGTGGAATATAAGGCAGAACACGCGGAGTGCGTTGCGGCGCTTACGACTGAAACAAACGCCGTTGCCATGCTGCCGCAGCCGTTTGTAACAACCGCCCAAGCGGCTAACGAAAATATCCGTATCGCGCTTGACCTGACCAAGGAATGGGAAAACGCTTCCGGAAACACGTTAATTACCGGGGTACTTGTTGCGCGTAAAGCTTTTGTCACCGAACACGCTGATATTGTCGATAACTTCTTAAAGGATTATCAGGCATCGGTCAATTTTGTCAATTACAATGTTTCGGACGCGGCAAAGCTTGTCGAAAAGTGCGGCATTTTCAAGGCAGACGTTGCTGAAAAAGCCATTCCGTACTGCAATATTACCTTTATATCCGGAAACGCTATGAAAGAAAAGCTTTCGGCATATCTATCCGTTTTGTATGCGCAGAACAGCGCCGCAGTCGGCGGAAAACTTCCGGATGACGCGTTCTACTACGGTCTTACCGATACGAACGAATAATAAGGATGAAAAGAAAAATTTCCGGCGGCGGACTGCTTGGTCGCGCCGCCGTGCTTATATTCTGGCTTGCGGTATGGCAAGCGGTATCGATGCTTGTCGGATATGATCTTTTGCTGCCGTCGCCGGCCGCGGTGCTTTTGCGGCTGAAAGAACTGTTGGTAACAGCGGATTTCCGGCACTCGGTTTTCTATACGTCCTTGCGGATTTTCTCCGGCTTTTTTGCCGCTTTTTTCGCCGCGCTTCTGCTTGCTGTCCTTTCGGGAATATTCCGGCTTTTCCGGACGCTTGTTTATCCGTTTATGGCGGCTGTCAAATCCGTACCGGTAGCGTCATTTGTAATTTTAGCGTTAATTTGGCTCGGTTCGTCGTCACTGTCGGTGTTTATTTCGTTTGTCATGGTTTTGCCGGTGCTGTACACCGGTATGTTATCCGGCATTGACGCGCGTGACGCCAAAATGCTTGAAATGGCAAAAATCTATGGGATTTCTCCGGTATCCCGGGCGTTATATATCTATCTTCCGGCGGCGTTTCCCTATGTTCGCACAGCATTATGCGTTTCGCTCGGATTATGTTGGAAAGCCGGCGTAGCCGCTGAACTCATTGGTGTTCCGCACGGCTCGATCGGTGAACAGTTATATTTTTCCAAAGCTTATTTTATGACGGCAGATTTGTTTGCCTGGACGTTTGTCATCGTTCTTTTGAGCGTTGTTTTTGAGAAAATTATACTGACCCTTACCGATAAGGCGTTTGCGCTGTTTGAAAGGATGTGAGCCGGTGTCGATTGTGATTGAAAACCTCTCGAAGTCCTTTGATGAAAAGGCGGTTCTAGCGGATTTTTGCGCCAAAATTCCGGATAATGCGGTTACGTGCTTAATGGGCGAATCCGGTTGCGGAAAAACGACGTTACTTTATTTGTTAGCCGGCCTTATCAAGCCGGATAGCGGAACAGTGGTCGGTATTCCGGACAAAAATGCAAAAATCGCTTTCGTTTTTCAGGAAAACCGGCTTGTTGAAAATGTTACGGTTTACCGGAATTTAAGACTTGTCGAAAAAGTTGCACGTTCCGATCTTGGCGATATGCTTGAAGAGGTCGGGATGGAGCGAACGTTGTTGAACAAGCCTGTTTCTTCTCTCAGCGGAGGAATGAAACGGCGCGTTGCTATTTTGCGTGCGATGCTATGTGACAGCGCTTTTGTGTTTCTCGATGAACCGACAAGCGGATTGGACGAGGATAACAAAAAGTTAGTTGCCTCCTATATTCTTAAAAAATGCAAAGGAAAGACGGTGCTTTGGGTAACGCATGACCGTGCCGAAGCGGAGAGCGTTGCAGATAAAAGGATTGAATTGGATTAAAGGGAGACGTTGTTAGGGAACGCGGCTTTTCTTAGAAGAAAAGCCTGGCAAAAGAATTTAGTTTTAACGCGCGGCGGTTTGAATACTCAAAACCTCCGCGCGTTCTCTTGATTAAAGATGAAAAATTGGGAGATTGTGGTGCGAATTGTTGGAAAACATGCCTCACTTTTAAAATAGTACATTTTTTCATTTTCACTAAGATAAAAAGTCCCCGGCGATTTGAGAATTCAAATGGCGGGGACAAAAAATCAAATTCTTTTGTCCCACTTTTCTTTTAAGAAAAGTGGGCGAGGTTTAAGGGTGAGCAGCCCTTACCCAGTGCACAGCCTTATTTGCTATCATCGTTCTTTGGCTGTTCGGCCGGAATTTCCGGCTTTGCTTTGTTTTTCGCCTTTTTTCCGGCTTTTTTGATAATAACTCGGATAACAATAACCAAAATGACCACAAAAATCACAAACAGCAAGATGCCCGGTAACCCATACGAAACATCCACCGCAAAATCTTCCATGGTATTGCCAAAGTCACGGAATCCGTTTGATACAGCCTGCGAAATCCGCTCGCCAAACGTTTTGGGCATTGTCTGAACCGCAATCGGTTTAAAGACCTCCTGCAAATCGATATTGACGGTGGAATAGCTGATCAACGAATCATAGCGGCGTAGCGTTCCGGAAAGGCTTTCAATCTCATAACGAACATCGGCAAGTTCAGATTCCAAAAGGAGCACATTGTCGAGGCTTTCTGCTTTGCTTAAAATGTCCAATAACCGCTCTTCGCGGAGCTTGGCGCTGGACAAGCGCGCTTCGGTATCGAAATACCGTTCACTGACGTCTTCGTTGTTTTCGGTTGAATGCACCACTGTTCCGATATTTCCGGCCTCGGTGCGAAACGCTTGATATTTGTCCGCCGGTACGCGAATGGTAAAAGAACCGTTTCGGTTTCCCTCATCGGCGTATCCGTAGGTATCTGACCGTTCATAGTAAGCGCCGTATTTTTCGCATAAGCGGTCAAGCGCGGCGGCTGCTTGATCAAATTCCGTCGTCTGAACGCTGAAATAGGAGGTGTAAATGATTTTTCGCGCAGTTTCTGCTTGTTCGGCAAGAGAGGATTGACTTTCCGATTCCATAGCGGCTCCGTCGGAATCATAGTAATTTTCAGCCCTAGTGCCAAAAGAGTAGTTACCGTTATAATCACGGGAGCTTTTTGCCTCCGCACCGCCGGAAGGAGAGCCTGGACTTTCGGAAGTGTCCATCAAATAATCCGAGTTATCGTAATAGGCCTTACTTCCGCAGGCAACGAGAGAAACAAGCAAAGTCGCAGTAAGGGCAACGGCAAGAAAAGCAAGCGCAAGACGTTTGGAGGTGTTTTTCACATTTTTCATTGCAATAAGTCCTTTCAATAAATATATAAATTTTGCTTTTACTTTGGTTTTATGCCAGTTAGACGAAAAAACAGAAAGAAAAGTTTCCTGTTTTTTTCATCTTTTTCACAATTTTTCTTTCAAATTCAAAAACAGGTGTAATTTGCAAACATTTGTTCTTGACAAATGCGAACACGTGTGCTAAAATATATTCAAAAGAAACATGTGTTCTAAAAGGGAAGAAGAATATGTTAGCGACAGAAGCGGAAAAATATATCACACATCAAGGAATCAACCGCGGCAGAATCGTTCTGCATTCCGATCTAAATAATTTTTTTGCGTCCGTAGAGTGCTTGAAACATAAGGCTCTTTCGGCCTATCCGGTAGCGGTATGCGGCAACAAAGAGGAACGGCACGGCATTGTGCTCGCCAAAAACAATTTGGCAAAAAAATGCGGTATTAAAACAGGGCAGGTGATCTGGCAGGCTAAACAGCTTTGTCCGGCACTTGTGGTTTTGGAGCCGCACTATGAGGAGTATTTGTATTATTCGCAGAAAGTCCGTGCCGTTTATGCCCGTTACAGCGACCGCGTTGAGCCGTTCGGCATGGATGAAGCATGGCTGGAACTTACAGGAATCCACGGAGTCAAAACCCTTGACGACGGTATTTCAGCCGCCAACCGTTTGCGGAAAGATGTTTTTGAAGCGACCGGACTTACCGTTTCGGTCGGGGTCAGCGACAATAAGACGTTTTCAAAATTGGCCAGCGACTACAAGAAGCCGGACGCTGTGACTGTTTTCGGCCCGGACGAATATGTGCCGGTAATATCGAAGCTTGCCATTGGGGAACTGATGTATGCCGGACGCAGTACCCAAAAACGTTTGCACAGCTTTTCAGTGGAGACGATTGGCGATGTGGCGGAAAAAAACGGTGCCTTTTTCCGTTCGATACTCGGAAAAAGCGGTGAAACGCTGTTTCTCAATGCCTGCGGATACGACGCATCCCCGGTACAGAATCTTGTCTATAAAGATGTTATCAAAA
Organism: uncultured Eubacteriales bacterium; assembly: GCA_934479825.1. GTDB lineage: Bacteria > Bacillota > Clostridia > Oscillospirales > CAG-382 > UMGS882. Next base: position 183,004 of record CAKSOW010000001.1, on the reverse strand, counting down.
GTATCGGGAATTCCGCCACCACACCACGCGACATGACGACGCAAGAGGATATCAAGGTTTTGATTTACGCGCTCTGTGATAAGGTTTGTTCAAGGCTTCGCAAGGCATCTTTAAAAGCAACGGTCTTGCAGATATCGTTACGGGATCCGGATTTAAAGGTCGTGGAAAAACAATGCGGTGTTTTGCCGACCAATCATGAAAGAACGCTTGCCGAAGAGGCTCTTGCGCTGTATCATCGCAGTTTTCCGGAAGGTCTTACACTTCGCTCGCTCGGTGTGCGGACTTCGGGGTTTGTTGTCTGCGGCGAAGAGTATCAGAAGTCGCTTTTTGAGACGGATACCGAAAAAACCGAAGAGCTTGACCGAACGGTGGATATGCTTCGTTCGCAATACGGGATTCATGTTATCCGGCGTGGGGTGCTCTGCACGGATAAGACGCTCTATTCACCGCTGTATTCCGAAAAACATCTGGTCGCGCCCTTCAAATCACATTGAATTTTTATAACAAAGCGGAACTTTTTTCCGGTGATAGCGTCTTATGGGTATCAACCGAAATCGTTCCAAGGAGGATCGCTTATGAAAAACTTTGTCAGTTATCTCGTTATCGGCCTTTGTATTCTCTCCATGTGTCTGCTCTCCAATGTTGCGGAGGCATCCACACCGGATATCTCAGCTGTCGCTCCGGAAGAATTTAAAACAGTTCTTCGTGTATCGGAAAAAGAGCTTGATACAAGTATGCTCCCGAAAGCCCCTTACGCTGAAAACAACACCTATATGGTGCCCCTGCGATTGGTGGCTGAGGCACTCGGCTATACCGTGACGTGGGATGAAAAAAGCGGCGCTGTCACGGTGGAGGATGCCTATACGCAAATGGCCACCCTCTATGACGGAACAGCCGAGGTATCAATCAAAGGAAAATTGAAGGTGATCGACCTTAGCAGAGAAATCAAAAATGCTTGTGAAACAGTCATTTATGACGGCGTTACCTATGTGCCGATGGAATTTTTCGATGAGTTTTTCAATCATTCCTCATACAAAGACGGTGTTATTGAAATCGCACCGAATATGGCGTATTTAGATTGAAAGGAAACGCAGCTTTTCTTATTGTTTAAAGAAGAGCTTAGCAAAAGAATTTAGTTTTTGATGCGCGGCGGTTTTGAGAATTCAAACCGCCGCGCGTTCTCTTGATTAAGATGAAAATTCAGAAATAGGAATGTGAAGTGTTGACGAACGCACTTCGCCTGTTGCTGTAATTAAGCACAAAATTATCGATCTTAACGAAAAACAAAAACCCCAGTGATTTAAATTTTCAAATCACTGGGGGCAAAGCGTGAGGGAGAGAGCGGCCCCTGCGTATTAAATCACTCAGCCGTAACCGGAATGATTTTTGCGTTGTCCAAAGGTGCAAAAGAAGAAAAATCGTTAAAGAGAAATACTTTGACCGATACGGCTTGGGAGGTTGCAGGTAATACTGTCCGCGCCGTTTGCAGGATACCGCCTGCAATTTCCGAAGTCCGGCAGGAAATCAGCTTACCGTTCTTGTCATACACCGCAGTAAGAAAAGCCGCCTTTTCACCGGTTGCTTTTCTGGCGTCGAGATTAACAGCAACTTCAATACCGTTTTGGGTGTTAAGCGCCTTGTTGCAGAATACCGTCTCTCCGTCATAGCGAGCGCCGGCCGGAAGTACGATCTCTTCTCCGTTCGCTTTGATGTATTGGGTAAATTCCGAGGGGTTATAGACGTTCTCGTAATCGACTATCATTTCTTTATGTGCATTGACATAGCGTACATAGTCAGCGCAGGTCGGATTCCAGAGGTCGATGGTTTTACAGAGATTCAGAAACTCATCGTATTCGTCAAACGAGAGCTTGCCGTTGTAAAACTCGAATGAATGTCCCCAAACCGAGAATAGCGAGAGATTAGTGCTATCATAATCCTTGTATTTATCAGCACACGTTTTTAAAACACCCTCAGAACGAACCTGATAAACCGTGAAAGTCCACGCATCTAAGAAAGAATCAGGAACATCAAAGCTATAATTGTCAGCGGCACCGCGTGCATAAATGTAATTTTCACATGCATGCTTGCGAATACCCGGGCGTGCTGCAGGAACCGTATATGGCCATGCAAAGCCGACTACTTCATAACCGAAAACTTTTTCTAGCATTTCTTTGCCAGCAGCAATATCATTAATGCATTCTTCTTCCGTTAATACAAACTCGCCAGTTATCTCGTCTTTTTCATTCATTCGCGGATGTGTATACGAGTGGTTGGCAATTTCGTGACCGGCATAAATATGGCGCTTTTCTTCTAACTGCGATTCGGTTAAAGTATTCCAATGGCTGGATATGATATTGAAAGAGCCAACATAGCCGACCGCATTCAAATGCTCGATTAACGATTTATCGCCTGGCATGCTGCCATCATCATAGCTGAAAATCAGTGCTTTTTTTGTAAAACCGGGATAAAACTCAGTATCAAGGTTTTTGATTTTGCCTTCTTTCCATTTCGGGTAGAAGGTGACAAAACTATCAATTTTCACTTTTGTACCAGGTGTATAGTTGTTCATTCCGTCTGTCCACACTTCAAACATTTTATAAGAATGAGTAAATTTGTTTTCCGGAAGGGTGACATAGCCGTTTTCGTCCGGAAGAATGCGCGGCATTATTCCTGTGCCGTCATCTGCATCAAATAGTGCCGCAGCCGGCACATCCGGGATAACAAAAATGCGTTCTATGCAAAGGTTAATATTACTTTGTGAACCGGGATCTAAGCGCAGTAACCTAATATTTTTATAAGAAGAAGCAGATTTTATCTCCTTGTATAGGGAATAACGAAGTTCCGAAAGTCCTTCCGCGTATAAGAAGTTTTTATTTATGCTTCGTTCTTCTGCGAGAGATTCTTTATCAAATGCAGCATATACCTGAAACCATGCGTTGTCTGATCCGTTTTCGGAATCAGCGGTTCCTTGGACAATTACAGTGTTGAAATGTCCCAAATCAGCTTTAAATCGAAGAAACAACTTTGGGTCATTGCCGGAGGTTGTGCCGCGCAGTGCGCCGCCTTGGACGGTAACACCGGTTATCTGGTCGGGGGTGGTAATTTCTGTATCGCCATCTTTATCAAAATTCCATTCAAAACCCTCTCCCCAAACAGCATAAACTTCTGTGGCTTGGGTAACAGTCGTAGCATACGGCAAAACATCGGAAGAGTCAGCGGAAGCCGACCAACCGTAGAAGATAAGCCCGTCATCACGTGTCGGTGTAACAGGAGAATACAGCCTGTCGCCGGGATTTTTCAAAACAATTTCACTTTGCTCATCCATATGATAGGTAACCTTCACGGTTTCCGCTTTTTCCCAAATTGCGTAGAGCGTTACATTTTCTTTTACGCAGTCGATTCGATCAATTGGTTCGGTCGCATTCGGCGTGAGCGCCCAACCGAGTAAGCGGTTATCTTCTTTCTGCGCTGTATATCCGGCAAGCTCCATGGAGGAGCCGAGTTCGCTTTTAGCAGGCTCCGGCAGAGAAAGTGCGCTTTCTGTCGGATCGGCAAAGGTGACAGTCACATTTTTATCGGAGGCAAATGCAGCAAAATCCATAGCGACCTTAACGCCGGTATAGTACAGACCAACGCCGACCGTTATCTGAGAAATATAGTTTTCCATATAGGTGGAGTTACCTCTCATATCATAAAAATAAGTAACATATTTTCCGTTGTCGCTTGCTTTCATGGTATGGCCTTTATTCGCGCCGTTTTGGTCCCAAAGACCTGCAACGACATTTCCGGATTCATCCACAATCTTAAAATAAGCATGGGAGATCGGTAGATAATTCGTTCCCTCAGGAATTTCGTATTTTACACGAAAGACAAAATACGGATAATCAGCTCCTTTTATCGGTAAAGACTCCGTTGATAACGCAATTATGTTGTTTATCTTGTTGGTCGTCCCGACCCAAGCATCGCCGCTGATTTCGGAAGGCGACAGATTTGTTGTCCAATAGCACGTGCTGTTTTTTTCGCTGAAATCATACAAAATCATCGGCGTTTCGGCAAAGCACACTGTTAGAAGCGCAGCACACACCACTGCAAAGAAAAACGGAAGCAAAAAACGTTTTTTCATGTCTATCCATCCTTTCGGCTGATTCTTATAGGAATATTATAGCACGAGCTGCGGTTAAAATAAATGACTTATTTTAGCATGACGCATAAAAAGTTGACAATTTTTGATATTTGTGCTATAATCCTTATGCATAATGCATGAAAGGCGGCAGGGTATGAACGAAAGTGTTATGACTGGCTTAATTGGGATAAAATACGCTAAATATAAAATGTATGTCGATTTAGACAAAGAATCTCCCGAAGCTATACTTGCTTTTCTCGAAGAACGCGCCCGAACGCTCGATGACCGGTGTGCGGCGCCGACACTGTTTCTGTTGGATTTCTGCTTTGATCCGCATATTGCGGTAACCACCAACAATATTGTGCGAAACAACGCTGTGGTATATCACAACCATGATTTTGTCGAATTGAACTATGTTTTGCGCGGAACGGTTACGGAATATGTGAACCACGTACCGGTCGTTTTGAAAGAAAATGAGCTGTTATTCATGACGCCGGGCGTTTATCATTCCTGCTATCCGTGCGCCGGTGCGCAGGCGTTCAATATCATTTTCCGTGCCGATTGGATCAAACGTTTTCGGTCGGAACTTCGGGAACGGCGCGCCGATCATTTTATAAACCATATGGATCTGAAAGAGGGATGGTCTGTCTTTCACACCGCAGATAAAAGCAAGCCCGAACAGGCAGACAAGATTCCGGCATACATCGAACGGCTTCTTATGTGCGACAACAGCATCGCCATAGAGGCGCTTGAAAAAGAGGCCTTGGCAAAACTAATGATATTATGTTTAAATGAATGCAAAACATCCGAAAGAGCGGTTATTTCCGGGAAAAATCAAAGAAAGAGCGCCGACGCATTGGAAATCCTTCGCTATATAACACAGAATTTTGCTGCGGCCACGCTTTCCGGAACAGCTGCTCATTTTGGCTATACGCCGGAGCATCTGCACCGCATTATAAAAAAGCAGACCGGCAATGGTTTTTCCGTTTTTCAGCTTTCTGTACGCATGTCCAAGGCCGCTTATCTGTTGTCCGAAACGCAGATTCCCATACACCGTATTTCTGCTATTCTCGGACTCTCCGGGTCGGAATATTTCAGCCGCATGTTTAAAAAATATGCCGGGATTTCACCGCGCGAATACCGAAAAAGCAGACAGAACGAAATACATAATACCCTTTCAAAGAGCTAAGTGAAGAATAGGCCGGTAATCCAGACCGAAAAAAGCGTACAGAATACAAGCGTCAAAAAAGCGGCCGGCAAGGCATGGCGCGTCCGTTTGATACCGCAGGCGCCAAAATACATGCTGAGCGTATAGATAATGGTGTCGGAAGACCCCATGAGCACTGATGCCGCACGACCGGCAAAGCTGTCCGGCCCCTCGGAGGCAAACAGTTCGTTTATCATGGCGGTTGCGGCACTTCCGGATATCGGACGCATGAAAATGACCGGCAACATGGATTCGGGAATGCCAAACGGTCGCAAAAGTGTGCCAAAAATGCCGCATAAAAGCTGTAAAGCGCCGCTTGCGGCAAACATGCGCGTAGCGCAGATGAGTAAAATAAGGCTTGGTAAGATTCGTAAGTTAGTCGATAGTCCCTCACGGGCTCCTTTGATAAATTCGCAAAACAGGTCTTTTCCGGAAAACAGCATGGCCGCTCCGGCAAGCGTAATGATGATTGGAACAGCATAGACGCCAAGTATTTGCATAAAGAACTCCTTTTACTTTTTCAACTATTTGAAAAACTTTGCCAAAGCTTTGCAAACGATTACGCTGAAAACTACGGTCGCTGTCATACAGAGCCAAACCGGGAGCAGTATTTCAAACGGAGAAACCGAACCGTGCGCCGCACGCAGAGCGCCGAGCGTTGTCGGAATGAGCTGAAACGGCACAGTGGCGGCTACGGCAAACATGACCATATCGTCATTTGCCGTGTCGGGCGAGGGGAGACCGAGATTCTTTAAAGCATTCATTGCACGAATGCCAATTGGCAGTGCCGCATTGCCCAGCCCTAAAAAATTAGCGCTGTAATCAGCGGCAATGTCATTCATGGCAGCGCTGTGTCCGGCCTTTTTGGAATAGACAAGCGAAAGAAGCGGCGACATAAGCTTGGTCAGCGCACGTGTAAAACCGGCTTTGTCAAGCGTCCGAATAATGCCGCTCCACAGACACATCACCCCCAAAAGCGATATCGACAAGGTCACTGCCTCACTTGCACCGTCAAGCGCCGCACGGCAGACCTCTTCCATGCTGCCGTTTACTCCGGCGCAGATAAAGGCGGTAAGCGTTAAGACGGCAAATATTTTTCCAAGCATAGCAAACTCCATCTTTTCTTTTTTATTGCATTTTATGGTTCTGTTTTTGGCGATATGACCTGACACCAAAGAAAAGGTTTTTGCATACAATAAAACTGTAACCAAAAAAGAAACATTTTTGTTCAATTCAGGAGGAATATTGCTATGCCGTCGATTTTTTTAAGTCCCTCTGCCCAAGAGTACAATCCCTATTACGACAATTCCGGCAGTGAAGAATATTATATGAATCTCATTGCCGACGCTATGGAGCCGTATCTGGACGCTTCCGGCATTTCTTTTACGCGCAACAATCCGAATAATACTCTTTCGCAGATCATCCGTGAATCCAATGCCGGTACTTATGATTTACATCTGGCGCTTCATTCCAACGCCGCGCCCGAGTATTTAGCCGGTCAGCTTTCCGGCCCCGATTTCTATTATTATACGCGCAGTTCCGCCGGGCGCAACGCGGCGACCGTTCTTGCTGACAATTACCGGAAGATCTATCCCGATCCCTCCAAGGTGACCATTATGCCGACCACGACGCTTGCCGAAGTCACCCGAACCAATGCGCCTGCGGTTTTGGCAGAGCTTGCTTATCACGACAATCCGACCGATGCGGAATGGATCAAAAACAATATCCGACCGATTGCACGGAATCTCGTGCAGGGATTGACAATCTATTTCGGAATTCCCTTTGTGGATCTGCCGACCGGCGACACGTCCTCTGACAGTACAAACGCGACTGTTATTACCGAGCGTGACAGATTGAATATCCGCCGTTTGCCGTCGCTTGACAGCGAAGTTCTCACGCAAGCGCCCAAAGGAGCGCGCATGACGGTCTACTGTCTGTCCGGCGAGTGGTATGTGGTCGATTATGACGGTGTGCTCGGATTTGCCTATTCGGAGTATGTAGCAACGGACAGAGGTTTTTAAAACGTAGTAAGGGAATGCGGCTTTTCTTAGAAGAAAAGCCCGGCAAAAGAATTTAATTTTTTGACGCAAGGCGGTTTGAATACTCAAAACCGCCGCGCGTCCGCTTATAATGAAAATTAAGAAAAACGAGTGCGCCTGCAATAAATCGTGCAGGCGTTTATTCATATTTCACACTTTGAGCCACATAAAATTAAGAAGAAAAGTTCTATATGCAAGGGCATAAGGAGGAATCGGTTTGCTATTTTTTGCGGCAAAAAGTACAGCAGTGCTAAAATACTTGGAAACGGATGAAAAAAAGGGACTTTCGTCCGACGCTGTTATCGGGCGGATCGGACAATACGGAGAAAACCGCCTGAAAGAAAAAAAGAAAAAGAACAGTATTCGCCGTTTTTTTGAGCAGTTTGCTGATGTTATGATACTCATTTTGCTTGCGGCGGCCGCCGTATCATTCATGCTTGCGTTTACGGGCGGCGATAAGGCTGATTTCTTTGAACCGGTTTTAATTCTCGTCATCGTTGTAGTCAATGCCATTATCGGTGTATTACAGGAAAATAAAGCCGAGAAAGCACTTGAAGCGCTAAACGAGCTTTCCGCTCCTTTCACGCGCGTTATCCGTGACGGAGAAGAAAAGCGAATCGATGCACGCAGTATCGTTCCGGGGGATATTCTGTGCTTGGAGAGCGGCGACATCGTTCCGGCTGACGCGCGGCTTTTGCAATGCTCCGGGTTGAAATGCGACGAATCGGCATTGACCGGAGAATCGGTACCGGCCGAAAAAAACGCCGCGGCCGTACTTAGCGAAAACGCGCCGGTCGGGGACAGATGCAACATGATTTTTTCCGGTTGCAGTGTCAGCGCCGGCACGGCAACAGCGGTTGTCACTTCTACCGGCATGGATACGGAAATGGGAAAGATCGCAGGGCTTCTTGATCTATCCAAAGCCGATATGACACCTTTGCAAATCAAGCTTTCCCGATTAGGCACTTATTTGGGGATTATGGCAGTGGCCGCGTGCTTGGTCATCTTCGGTGTCGGCGTTGCGAGCGGTATACCGGTGCTTGAAATTTTCATGACATCGGTCTCTCTTGCCGTTTCCGCAATTCCGGAGGGACTTCCGGCAATTGTCACCATTGTACTTGCTATGGGCGTGGAACGCATGGCAAAGCGAAATGCCTTGATCCGACGTCTTCCGGCCGTTGAAACCTTGGGCAGTGCGTCGGTTATCTGTACCGATAAAACCGGAACACTCACCCAGAACCGGATGACTTTAAGCGCACTGTATACCGAAGCAGAAAAGAAAACCGTGCCTTTCGATACACAAAATAGTTTTTTAACAGCGTCCGGCCGGAAGCTTCTGTTTTACGCCGCGCTTTGCTGTAACGGAACGATCTTGCACGGAAAAGACGGGGAAAAACAGATTGGCGACCCGACCGAGACAGCCATTTTATCGGCCGCAGAAAAAAGCGGTCTGACAAAAAACATGAACTCCGAATCGTGTGTGCGGCTTGCAGAAATTCCCTTTGATTCCAACCGAAAGCGTATGACGGTTATTTGCCGTATCGACGGAAAGATTTTCGTAATCGTCAAAGGCGCGTTGGACGGTATGGCAACGCTGTTTCGGTCGGGCGATATTCCTGCGGCCAAAAAAGCGGCGGAAAATATGGGAGAACAGGCACTTCGCGTTTTGGCTGTCGGATACAGAGAACTACCGTTTTTGCCCAAAAATCCGACGGAAAACATGGAGAATATCGAAAAGGATCTAATTTTTGTCGGTCTTGTCGGTATGATCGATCCTCCGCGAAAAGAAGCGGCAGAGGCAGTTGCTCTTTGTAAAAAAGCCGGTATCCGACCGGTCCTCATCACCGGAGATCATTTAGCAACCGCTGTTGCCGTGGCTAAGGCGACCGGTATTTTGTCAGACGGTGAAAAGGCTGTTACCGGCGCGGAGCTTGACCGAATGGACGATGCAGAACTTATGGAATCTGCGGAAAATACCAGTGTTTACGCGCGTGTTTCGCCGGGCGATAAACTGCGCATTGTCAAGGCTTGGCAAGCACGCGGTGAAGTCGTCGCTATGACCGGAGACGGCGTCAACGATGCACCGGCTTTGGGGGCGGCCGATATCGGATGTGCTATGGGAAAGACCGGGACGGATGTTGCCAAAGGTGCGTCGGATATGGTGTTCACCGATGATAATTTTGCAACAGTCGTCGAAGCCGTACGGGAAGGGCGGGGGATTTACGCCAATATCCGGAAAGTGGTTGCCTTTCTTCTCGGCACCAATATCGGCGAGGTCATAACCGTTTTTGCAGCCATGATCTTATGGCACAAAATGCCGTTAGTCTCTATGCAGCTTTTGTGGATCAATCTTGTTACTGACGGTATGCCGGCTGTGGCGCTCGGCATGGAAATGGTGGAAAAAGAAGTCATGGAAATGCCGCCCAAACCACGTGGGGAAGGAATCTTTGCGCATGGACTCGGCTTTCGCGTCGTCATCCAGGGAATCATGTTCGGTTTTCTGACTTTGCTCGGCTTTTTTATCGCCGAAAAAAGTGTTGGCTTGGAGGGCGGACAGACGCTTGCGTTTATGATACTTTCGCTGTCCCAGATCGTGCAGGCATATAATATGCGTTCGGAACGATCTTTGTTCCACATCGGTATCTTTTCCAACAAAAAGCTGAACGGCGCGGCGCTCACGTCGGTTTTATTGGTTGCTATGGTGCTGTTCACACACTTGCGCACACTGTTTGGTCTTGTTGTTCTGCCGCCTCAATTGTATCTGCTCGGTGTCTTTCTGATACTTATGCCGTTTGGGGTAATGGAAGTGTCTAAGGCTTTGCAGCGATGGTTTAAACGAGTCAAACGATAAGAAAAAGCTCTTGAAATCACATTTGATTTCAAGAGCTTTTTTCGTTGATTCCTAAACTGATAAGGCTTTTCGATATCGATTGCAAGCGCAAACTTATAGGGCTTCTTTTCAGGCATTCTGAAAATCCGGCCATTATTTGCAGTAATGATAAAACATTTTCGCATAGTAATCATCCCATGCAAGCATTGTAATTTTATCATACAGAATAAACTCCGGCGCCGTATCCCATTCGCCATCGCAACCGAGCGAAGCAAATTTTACGCCGGTTTCTTCCAAAGAATCGATACGTCCCAAAAAATACTGCGGCATATCTTGTTCGTTTTCACAATGAATGGAAATATATCCCGGATAATTCGTGAATTGGCGCAAAGCCTCCGAATAAGAACCGACCTTTTTGATTGGGCACAGCGATACTTTTTCGCCTAAGCCTTCCCGTATGCAGATTTGCTCATAAAAATCGGAATCTTTGGCAGTAGCCTCTGTAAGGTCCGCAGTTTGAAGCAGGATATAGCCCTCATCATGAAAATCGTATATGTTGGTCATGAGTAAAAGCGAATCAGACAGCCACACCGGAAAACCGGTATAGCGGCTTTCCGGATCAATCGTCCCTCGTGTGACACAAATCATTTTTCGTTCATGAATCCGGTCTTGTATGAACTTTTTCTGCTTTTCTGTCATTGTCTGATCCTCATTATTTTTGGATAATCAGACTTATAATGCCTCGCGCTCGTGCGCCTTGACAAATGCTTCCAGAATGTCAACACAACTGTCGATACCAACCGCATCGGTATGAATCGAAAGATGATAGTTTTCAATATCGCCCCAGCGTTGGGTGGTATAGTAGTTATAATAGGTCGCACGCTTTTTGTCGCGGCGTTCGATATCGGCACGGATGTCTTTGGCATCGTTGTCATAATACTTTTGGACGCGTTTGACGCGTGATTCAATATCGGAATATAAGAAAAAGTTGATTAAATTGTTCTGTTCCTTTAAGACATAGTCCGAGCAGCGTCCGACAATGACGCACGGACCTTTTGCGGCACATTCCTTGATGATATCCGATTGGATTAAAAAGACCTTATCCGACAGCGGTAAACCGTAAACGCCGGCTGCTGTTCCGAACATGGATAACGAATATAAAAGGCTGTGTGTGGATACCTGTTCCGCTTTTTCAAACAGATTTTCCGCATAGCCGCTTTCTTTGGCAGCCATGGTGATAATTTCATTGTCGTAAAAGGGGATACCAAGCTTTTCTGCAAGTTTTCTCGCGACGAATCTGCCGCCACTGCCATATTGACGACTGATAGTAATTACCGAGTTGATCATGAAAATACCTCCATATTGAATTATTGAATTGTAGTGGTTGAAATGGAATTTGATCGAAAAATAAGTGTTATTCCGATTCCTGTCATTATTATACAGTATTTTTTCTTAAAAATCAATAAGCGCAGAAAAAATATCTTTGCCGGTTTGCGGATTTTTTGCAAGAAAAGTGAATTCACGATCGCTTTGCGCTGTATAAATGTCGAATTTTTCACCACGCATGATTTCAGACGAATAATTTATAATAAATTTCTTGCCAATATCATCGTTTTTATACGAATCCGGAAAATAATCATAGACAATATCCGGGTAAAATGTGTTATTCATGTGGCCGTTACGGTCAATTTGGGAGTAGTATACTTCTCGAACATCTGTTTTGCACATCTCGTCAGCGCGGAATTTGATTCTTCGATCCTCCAATTCAAGCATATCCGAAAGATCGGGGGTAATTGTACCAAGGGAATCGAGTGCGTTGGGGCGCAATAACGTGCGGTTATGAATGTCTAATAAAACCCAAGAGGAGCATGCATACGCGGCACGTTTTCCGTTTATGGTAACATCAAAATCACGGATAAAAGAAACGCCTCTGCAACCGCGCGGAAAAGTTGAAATGGTCACATTGTCATAGGAATGAATGTTATCAAAATATTCGAGTGTGAACTTGGTTACAACGAAAACGATTCCATGCTGGCGCAAATAGTTGTAAGTCATGCCGGCTGCATCCAAATCGTCGCCGGCGGCTTTCTGAAATAAATGAAATAAGGTGGATGGCCGAACATTGTCATTCGGCTGAACTTCGTAGCTTTCAATGCGTGTCTGAAATGATGTCATTTAAAATTCCTCTTTTTGCTTTGGTTTCAGCTTCTGTATATCTGTATAAATATTGGGCAGTCAATTCTAAGCAGGCCTCTCCCGAATTATATAAAATTATTATTTTATATAATTACATATATCTGTTCAATAGGTTGTATTCTCTACCGTATCAACGGCAAAATGCTCCCATAGTCGGTCAAGGGTTCATTTGAGAGCGATACCGGCAGAACATCATATTGGCGGCAAAAGCGACGGATTTTTTCAAATTCCGGATGTTCTTCAATACATCCGCAGAAAAACAGTTTTGTGCCGTCTGCTGCATGGAACGGTGCCGAACTTGCACCGCCGATAAATCCGTAATCATAACCAGGCAGCTGTACAACTTTTTTCTTTAACAGCAGCACGTCGATTCTGTTTGATTTACAGGCTTTTGCAATACCTTCGTCCTCGGTGATCAAGGCGTTATCCGAAACCGTACAGACATTGCATTTTGCATAGCCTTGGTTGATCGGGATAAAATTCCAATGATATTTTAATATAAGACCTGCAATACGCGGATGTATCGCCTGCCGGTTTCCGATGATATGATTTCCGCACATTGCAAAATTCAAAGCACAGTCATTCGGATACACAACGCCCTTCTTACTCCCACGAATCCGGACCACCGATTCCGGCGGTATGGGATTTGTAAAATAGAACATTTGTTTATCGTCAAGGGAAGCGAGAATTTGTGAAGCACGCTGTTCGATAAGAAATCCCTCGTGATACGGAAAAAGAAACAAATCCGGATGTGCGCTGATCGGTTTATCAAAATACCGGTTACACGGCAACTGTAACAGCTTATAATAGCGGCGCAAGGAGCGTTTGCAGGTTTCTGACATACGCTCGTCAACCACTGCATATTTTAAAAGGTTGTTCGATATGTTCATGCGCGTTTTTCTCCGAACAGTTTCAGCGTATCATACAAGCTCTTGACCGCCACGATTTTTGTTTTACCAGCAATCTTTTCAAGTTGTGTTTGTGACTTTTCATAATTCCGGTATGGAATAACCACCGTTTCAAAGCCTAATCTTATGCATTCGCGCACGCGGTGTTCAATACCGGCGATTGCACGGCATTCACCGGCAAGGCCTATCTCCCCCATGGCAACCAATTTATCGTTTAGCGGAATATCCTTACAGCCGGAAATAAGCGCCATACAGGCAGGCAGATCGGCGGACGGATCGTCCACGCGTAAGCCTCCGACGACGTTCATATAGATATCCGTTGTTCCTAATCGCAGTCCCATGCGTTTTTCAAGTACAGCAGAAAGCAGATTTAAGCGCGTATAATCAAAGCCGGTCGAAGTGCGGCGCGGCGCCGGGTAAACGGTCGGCGTGACAAGCGCCTGTATTTCGGCAAGCAAAGGCCGGGTACCCTCCATGGCGCACATGGTGCAGTTGCCGGAAACGCCGAGCGGACGCTGCGACAGCAGGTATTCCGAGGGATTTTCCACTTCGCAGAGTCCTTCTGCTTCCATTTCAAAAATGCCGATTTCATTGGTCGAGCCGAAACGGTTTTTGACTGCGCGCAGCATGCGATAGGAATACTGCTTGTCTCCGTCAAAATATAAAACGGTATCGACCATGTGCTCTAAAACCTTGGGGCCTGCGATAGCGCCGTCTTTGTTGACGTGTCCCACGATTATGACCGATACACCGTCGGTCTTAGCGGTTCGGATGAGCTTGGTGGCGGTATTTTTAACCTGTGTGATACTGCCGGCAACCGTAGTGGAATTGATATCCGTCATGGTCTGTATTGAATCGATAATAACCATATCCGGATTGGTTGCGCCGATTTCCGCTAAGATTTCGTTGATGTCTGTTTCGGTATATAATAAGATATTTTCGTTGGAAATTCCAAGTCTTTTGGCACGTAATTTGATCTGGGAGGGCGATTCCTCGCCTGATACATATAATAGGCGGTACTTATTGCTTAAAACACCGCAGATCTGCAAAAGAAGCGTTGATTTTCCAATACCGGGCTCGCCGGACAAGAGTGTTACCGAGCCTTTGACGATACCGCCGCCGAGAACGCGGTCGAATTCGCCGATTCCGGTTTGCGAACGCGGTTCTTCACGGATATCGATGCTGTTGATTGGGAAAGACAGCGCTTTTTCGCGCGTCGGCGGTGTGTAAACTTTTTTGCCGAAAGAGGATGCGGCGTTTTGTACCGTAATCGCTTCGCTTTCCTCCAAGGTATTCCATTCGCCGCAGGAGGGACATTTTCCGAACCATTTGGCGCTTACCGCTCCGCATTCGGAGCATACATACTGTGTTTTTGACTTCATGACAGAGATTCTCCACAGATTGATTTTTATGCGTGTCACGAAATACTTTTGACACGCTTTTATGTCAGATCGTCTTTCATATCGTTTTCCAAAAATTCCAAAGTTGCTATGAAAACGCTGAAAGCGATTTTCTTCTGATAATCACGGCTTGCCAAATGCTTTGCTTCGTCGGAATTGGACAAAAAGCCGCATTCGACAAGTACGGCCGGTATTTCAAGGGAATTCAGCACACGGATACGGTGATCCGCTTTTTTTATCTCGCGGTTATTTTCTGTATCCAAAAAGGCTTTCGCATCCTTTTGAATGCGCTCGGCAAGCTTCATGCTCTTCGGATCGTTTTTTGAGTAATAGACCTGTAAGCCTTTATATTTCGGAATTTCAAATTTATTTTGATGAATGCTGATAAAAACGGCATGATCAAACTGAGAGGCGAACCGGATACGCCCGACTAAATCATAGTATTTTTTGCGATTTTCTTCACCCGGGCCGTATAAAAGCCGGTCATCGGTACGAGTGGGATCGACCGGATACGGCGAAAAACGGAAAAAAGCCGCTAAATCCTGCGTTATGGCAAGATTGATGTCTTTTTCGCGGACTCCGTTGGCGTTTGCACCGCCGTCTTCCCCACCGTGTCCTGCGTCAAGCACCAGGTGAATGGCGCGGCGTTCGGAATCCGTTAACGACTGCCGGGAATCGGCATCCACAAGCGGATTCCGAAGAAAAGGATTCCAAAGGGAAAGTACAAAAACAACAAGAGCTGTCAAGGCAGAAAAGAGAACAATTTTGGCTGTTTGCGTTAAGCTGTGCAAAATCCGTCACCGTCCGTATCAAAAATTCGGTTGAATACTCATACAGGACATTTTATGACGCTTGCGGTTAAATCATGCGTTTTTCTTGGCCGAATCGGTTGTATTGAAAGAAATCACGCCACAGAACGCAAGCCGGTATACCAAGGCAAGCAAGAGCATAGCGAACACAAGAAAAAGAATCTGGAACAATGCGTGGTCGCTGAGAAACAGAATTGCCGGCGACGCTGTACTCTGACGCACTTTATTGACGGTGTCGTAGGTGTAATTGGTAAGTCCGACATCGATTCCCAGAATTTCTCCGGCGAGCAGGTATTTCACGATAAAAAAGCAGACTGTGTGAAATGCGCCTGCCAGTTCAGAGGCAAAAAAAGTATAGATTGCGTAAGCGCCGATTAAGATAAAACTCGGCAGATAGACCAAAAACAGGTAAGAAAAACCCGTGTGCGCGCTTAAAGCATCTCCCCTGCCCGCGTTCTTTATAATGCGGTCCTTTTGTGCGTCGTCAATCACGGCAAAGCCGACGACGGATAGATAGAACAGAAGTGAAAACACGCCGGCTAAAACGCAAAGACTGCCCGACAAAGCCGATGCGACAAACAGCCCAAACAAAGAAAAGGCAAATTGGTTTAACCACATTTTCCGGATCATTTTGCTTTTTGTGTTCCAAAGTTCTTTTAATCTCATAGAAATTCCTCCGAAATTTCAAGTTTTCTCTTTTCAAAACAGAAAAAATATGCTATACTGATGTTTGTAAAAGGAAGTGACACGTATGGCGGATATTTACGATTACAGCGACGCACCGGCGTATGTCCGGCGCTTTTTGGCCTACAAAGAAGGCGTGCAAAACCGTTCCAAACTGACGGTCTACAATTATTATCATGATCTTCTGACATTTTCCCGCTTTCTTCTTGTAAAAAAGCAACCGGAAAAATATAAAGATATACCGGTTGATGAAATTCCCTTTTCCGATGCAACCGACGCCTTATACAAGGACGCAACCAACAACGATATCTACGATTTTATGTCCTATGCCGCGAAAACGCTTGACAACAAAGGAATTTCACGTTCCAGAAAGCTGTCGTGTCTGCGTTCGTTTTATAAGTATCTCACCAAAACCGTAATGGAGCTTGATTACAATCCGACCGAAAACATCGAATCTTTAAAAAAAGACAAGCGTTTGCCGAAATTCCTGACGCTTGACGAATCCAAAACGCTTCTTGCGTCGGTGGACGGCAAATATGCCGAACGGGATTTTGCCATTATTACGCTGTTTCTCAACTGCGGACTGCGTGTTTCCGAACTTTGCGGAATCGATTTGAACGATATAAGCAGTGATAAAAGCTCGCTTACGGTTATCGGAAAAGGCAGCAAGGAGCGCCGCATTTTCTTGAATGACGCTTGCCGCGACGCCTTGGAGGCTTATTTAAAAGTGCGTCCCAAAGATGTCCAATATGCCGACCGGAACGCGCTGTTTATTTCGCGGAACAAGAACCGTATCAGCGTTAAAACCGTGCAATGGCTGATATATAAGCATTTGGATGAGGCAGGACTTGGGAATCTCGGTATGTCGGTACACAAGCTCCGGCACACCGCGGCAACGCTCATGTACAACTACGGCGGTACGGATGTACGCGTGTTAAAGGATATTCTCGGGCATGAGGAGCTCTCCACCACGCAGATTTACACACATGTCAGTCCGCAGAAGTTAGCTGATGCGGCCAACAATAATCCCCTTTCCTCCGGCGTCAAACGCGTCGGACTCGCGAAAAAAGACGGGAACGAAACCGGCCAAGATTGACCGGAAATTTATAACAGTCGATACAGAGCAGTCGCAAAAAAAGCGACTGCTCTGTTTTGTTTTAACCGCGATCCTCGAAAATCTTATCGTATTCTTCGTAAACTTCCTCGTCTTTGTAATACGGGGTGATCATGTACTTCTTGATAACCGGATAGGCCGCATAGGCACCGATAAAAAACAGCGTGGAAGTGGTGATGATTAACGGCAGAGTCAGCCCGACAAGGGGAATCCACACAAACAGGTACACGTTGATAAAGCAGACAACGACTATTCCGAGAAGTGCGGCAAGATTCCGTTTGATTCCGAGAAAAGCAAAAATGAATGAATTCTTTAAAATTTTGAAGATAGACAGCTTAAAGGTAACTAAAATCAAGTACATGTAGTTACGCATAAAGCCATAGAGGAAAATTAAGAAAATGCAGGTATAGAAGAACACGCCGTCCCAGAAAGTACGTTCTTTGGTCTGCGGAACGGGTTCTGCGGAATTTGCAGGATTTTCGGAATCTGCTGATTCCGAAAGAACGGAAGAATCGGCCGGCACGGCGGCGTTATCTTTATCCGAATTTCTACCGTCATCAAATGAAACACCCGAAAGCCCGTCATCCGCGTCAGTGTTTGGCGCAATTTCCGTTTGTGTATTTTCGGTAATGGCTTCGGTATAAGAGGTTAAATAATTCAAATCCATGCCGCTCCAAAACAGCAGATCGAATACAAGAAGCAAAACAACAGCCAAATCGATAACGCCCAAAATCATTCCTTGGACAAAATTATGCTTGACTGCATAACGGAAATCCGACAGTATATAGACAGGGTCTCCGCGCACATATCCGCGCACCACATAAGCGGCTCCCGTGTTTACAATGCCAAATGCAAGCGCGCAGACGCCGAGGAAAATATAAAATACTACCGGGTATGCCGCAAGTTTCCATACGCCGAGCGAAAGAATCAATATGTAAACTGCAATTAAAAGATTCAAATTGGATAAATTCCAGAATTTGCGGCCGTACATCGTAAAAAAGCCGAAAAAATCTGTTTGTACCGACGCGCGTTCATCGTCTTTCTGAACGCCTTTTTTAGGAGGGTCATAGCTGAAAAGCTTAAATTTTTTCATGAAAAAGTCCTTTCATACGCGCTTTTTTCAGACAAAATCTGCCTAAAAAGAGCAATGCATCCCACACAAGATAGGATGCATTTATTATAAGCCAAAAATATGAATTTGATGTGAAAACTATGTAACCTATGCTATGCTCTTGGGTGAAACTTCAAATAGGAATCTTTCATGCGTTTTTTTATGTAGTCGGCGTATACCTGGGTCGAAGAAATATCCGCATGTCCGAGAATTTCTTTGATATCATGGATATCCGCACCGTTTTCCAACAGATGCGTCGCAAAGGAATGGCGGAGGGTGTGTGGAGTGATTGTTTTGGAGATTCCGGCAGAGGCGGCATAACCTTTCAAGATCTTCCAGAACCCCTGACGTGTCATACGCGTGCCGCCGATATTGACAAACAAGGCATTATCCTCGTCGGTTACGAGAAAACAGCGGGAAGCAGTCAGATATTCTTTGAGCGCGGAAACCGCAGTCGGATATAGGAAAATCGTGCGGTCGTGCTGTTTGGCGCCCTCCCCATGGCAGACAACAAAGCCGAGAACCAGATTCAGGTCGGTTACATCAAGCGAAATCAACTCGGTAACTTTCATTCCGGTCGCATACATCATTTCTAACATAGCTTTGTCGCGGATTCCTTTGATCTCGGTTGTATCCGGCTGGGCGAGCAATAATTCAATTTCTTTTGCCGTCAGTATTTCAAAAGCCTTTTTTTCGACTTTATCATTCTTAACGGTACGCGCCGGATTTTCATGGATCACGCCGCCGACAAGCAGATATTTATAAAAACTTCGTACAGACGACATGGCGCGTGACACGGAAGAAGCAGAAAAACCTTTTTGTGCTAAATGCTTTTTATAGGCCGCAATTTCTTCGCCGCTTACGGTTAAGATGTCCGCAGGGATTTCCGAGACAAACGCAGCAAAGCCTGTCAGATCTCTCTGATAGGCGGAAACGGTATTACGGGACGCGCCCTTGGAAAGCGCAAGGTACGACAAAAAGTCGTCTACCGTTTTAACGTGCGTCATGCTCGAAAAGCTCCTTAAATAAAAATAGAAATTACCGTGCGATTTCTTCGGCTCTTGCGGTGCAGGCATTCATGGCATTGGAAACAATTTCACAGAAATTGTCTTTCTCAAAACTCTTTAACGATGCCTCGGTTGTTCCTTTGGGAGAAGCAACCATGCGAATTAGTTCATCTGGGTCAAGTTTGCTGTGAATCAACATCTCAGCAGAGCCTTTTAACGTTTGGAAAACAAGGTCTTTTGCAACATCATGCTCAATTCCCTGCATGACGGCATTGTCGATCATAGCCTTGGCAAACAGATATACATAGGCGGGGCTGGAAGAATTGACCGAAATGACCGCATTCATCTGCTCCTCCGGAAGAGAAACGACACTGCCGGAGGCAGCAAAAAGGCCGCAGATCTTCGTATATAAGCGGTCGTCTACCGCGCTGTTTCTGGATATGGCTGTCGCGCCGCAACCGATGAGAAGCGGCGTGTTCGGCATAACACGCACGACGGGAAAATCAGCGTCTAATGTCTTGCAGATGTAGGAAGTGGAAATGGCGGCGGCAATCGAAATAAAGACTTTCTTCTGACCGGCCACGGTATCCTTGATGCCGGTAAGTACGTTTTCATAATCCTGCGGTTTGACGGCAAGCAAAACCACTTCGGACGCATTTACCGCTTCGTGAACCGAATCGGCACAGTTTACGCCAAGTTCGGCAAAAGCCGGATATTTGTCGGGTTTTATATCATAAACGGTTATATCGCCTGCTTTAATGCGGCCGGAAGAAATTACCGAACGGATAATTGCTGTCGCCATGTTGCCGGCGCCGATAGAGGTAAGACGCAAAGAGAACACACCTTTCTGGACTTAGGGCAAATAAAAGCGCAATGCAAATCATTCTGCACTGCGACGCATTTGTCGTGAACATTTCTACTGCTAATATCATACTACATTTTCGTTTGAAATTCAAGGGGTTTGATGAAGATTCCGTATTTTCGTAAATTATGACAATAAGTTATGTAAACGTAATTATGTAAACCCAAGAAACCGGATTCGCAAAGGACAAGATATACGTTTTTTTCTTTCCGTCAACCACAATATCTTGTAAAATCACAAAAGACGGCGGTTTTCCAAAAAATCGACAGATTTCTTTACAATTTATGCAAGTTGCCTATATTTTCCCTATGAAATTTGACAGATATGCAATCTTACCCCCGACCTCCTCCCCTTTTTCAAGCACAAACGCATGCCAGAAAAGACCAAGTACATATAAAAGGACGCGAGACAGTCTGCATATTCAGACCGCCTCGCGTCAAAATTCATCTTTTCACTAAGCCTTGCTTTTAAGAAGAGCCGTGTTCTGTTTTAAGGAAAGCCAAGCATTAGTCCAATTCTTTCTTTCCGGTATACAGTTCGTAGTACCGTCCTTTTAAGGCAAGAAGATCATCGTGATTGCCGCGCTCGATAATTTCTCCCTTTTCCAGTACCATAATGGCATCCGCATTACGAACCGTCGAAAGCCGATGGGCAATAACAAAAGTAGTGCGGTTACTCATCAGACGATCCATACCGTGCTCAATATGACGTTCTGTACGCGTATCAACCGAACTGGTCGCTTCATCAAGCACCAAAATCGGCGCTTTGCTGATAGCGGCACGGGCAATGTTGAGCAACTGCCGCTGTCCTTGCGAAAGATTGGCGCCGTCGCCCTCAATCATGGTGTCATAGCCGTTTTCCAAGCGCATGATAAAGCTGTGTGCGCTTGCCGTTTTTGCGGCTTCGACCACCTCTTCATCCGTTGCGTCAAGCCGGCCGTAGCGAATATTCTCTCTGACTGTTCCGGTGAACAAATGCGTATCCTGCAAAACCATGGCAATATGCTTTCTCAACTCTTTCAACCGGATATCGCGGATATTGACGCCGTCAATGGTAATCTCACCGGAATCAATATCATAAAAACGATTCAAGAGGTTGGTTATGGTCGTTTTCCCTGCACCGGTCGAACCGACAAAAGCAATCTTCTGACCCGGTTTTGCATAGAGCGAAATGTGTCTCAAAATGGTTTTGTCCGGATTATACCCAAACGTAACATCTTTTAATTCCACATAGCCTTTCATATCTTTCATGTCCGAAGCGTCCGGAACATCGGCAGGTTCTTCTTCCATATCGATGATATTAAAGACGCGCTCAGCACCGGCTAACGCCGAAAAGACTGTGCTCATCTGTTGGGAGATATTGTTGATCGGGAAAGAGAACTGACGCGAATAGTTGGAGAAAACCGTTAACGCGCCCGGCATGAGACCGCCTGTGCAGATGAGGATACCGCCGACGCCGACCGTTATCGCATAGCTGACCTGCGAGGTGTTCCCCATAATAGGCCCCATAATACCGCCATAGAACTGCGCCTTGAACTGCTTATCACGTAAATCGTCGTTCAAAAGGCCGAATTCTTCTACGGAGTCTTCTTCGTGATTAAAGACCTTGATGACTTTCTGTCCGGTTACGGTTTCTTCGATATAGCCGTTCACCGCACCCAAAGCTGCCTGTTGACCGGTATAATACTTGCGGCTCTTACCGGCGATGAACATGCCGCCTTTGGCAAAAATCGGTACAAACACGACCGTAACAAGCGTCAGAACGAGATTCGTGGAAATCATAAAGAACAGCGTGCCGATAAGCGTCACAGCGCCGGAAATGACAGACACAAGCGAGTTATCAAGCATCGTGCCGATGTTATCGACATCGTTGGTAAAACGGCTCATGATTTCGCCGGTCGGGTTGTTGTCATAGAAGCGAACCGGCAATTTCTGTATTTTGGCAAACAGGTCGTTGCGTATCTTTTCAAGCGTTCCCTGCGACACGGCAAGCATCAGACGGTTTTGCAGATAGGTAGCCACAACGCCGACAAGATATACGCCGATTAAAATCACAAGCGCCGCAGCGATATAAACCATAACCGCACCGAATTCGTATTTTGCGGCAATGGATTCAAGCGAACCGCTTATTCTATCGGCGAACGAAGAGATGACATTGTCCGAGAAACGCTCCATAAGGCTGAGCTTTGCGCCGTCATTGGGCGAAACATAAAGAACAAGCTTATTGATGATCGGCGCAAGCATGAATGACCCGATAAGGCTTGTAACCGTGCTGATCAGCATGAGAAACAGTACGCAGATAAGCTGAATCTTATAGCGTCCGACGTAGGTAAACAGTCGTTTGATCGTGTTTTTTGTGTTTTTCGGTTTGCCCTTCCCCATTCCGCGCGGGCCACCCGGACCTCGCATCATGGGCATACCTCTTTTTTCTGCGGAGGCGGAGGAATTATACTGCTTTTGCAGTTCTTGCAGATTTCGTGCCATATTTACGCCTCCTTCTTTCTCTGTTCCATCTGGGAATCGTAGATTTCCTTATATTCTTCATTGCCGGCTAACAACTCCTCATGCGTACCGACGCCGGTAATCCTGCCGTCGTTCATGACGATGATCTGATCGGCGTCCATAACAGAAGTAATGCGTTGGGCAATAACGATTTTGGTCGAATCCTTCAATCCGGTGCGGAACTGTTCGCGGATCTTGGCTTCGGTCGCCGTATCGACCGCGCTGGTTGAGTCGTCGAGAATGAGGATCTTCGGTTTTTTCAACAATGCGCGCGCAATACAAAGCCGCTGTTTCTGTCCGCCGGATACGTTTACACCGCCCTGTTCGAGTTCGGTCTGATATCCGTCGGAAAAGCTCTTGACAAATGTGTCGGCTTGGGCACTTGCCGCAGCTGCTTCAATTTCAGCTTCGGATGCGTTCTGATCGCCCCAGCGAAGGTTATCTTCAATCGTACCGGAAAACAGCACGTTCTTTTGTAACACCATACCCACACCTTCGCGCAGGTTGTGTAAGCTGTAATCTTTTACATTGACGCCATCTACCAACACTTCGCCTTTATCGGTATCGTACAGGCGCGGAATCAAAGACACAAGCGTTGTTTTTCCGCATCCGGTCGAACCGATAATACCGACTACGGTTCCGGCTTTGATTTTCAGATTGATATCCTCCAACACGCTGTCCTCGCTGTTCTTATAATAACGGAACGTAACGTGCTTGAACTCAACATCGCCGTGCTGGATCGTCCGTTCTTTCTCAGCGGCCGTAAGGTCACTGATATCCGGCTTTTCATCAAGCACTTCCGCAACACGTCTTGCGCTTGCAATAGCACGCGAGGACATCATAAACATCATGGTCAACATCATGAGAGACATTAAGATCTGGTTGACATAGCTGATAAACTGCGAAAGGTCTCCGGCCGGCATGGCATCTGCGCCGCCGCCCATAACGAGCTTCGCACCAATCCAAACTACGGCCGCCGTCGTAATATTCATAAACAGCGTCATGAAAGGACCTGTTAAAATCATAACGTTCATGGCTGAAATGCCGGATTTTTTCAAATCACTGTTTGCGTTTTCAAACTTTTGGATTTCATAGTCCTCGCGCACGAACGATTTCACAACGCGCACATTGGTAACGCTCTCTTGAACGGTCGAGTTCAATTTATCCACCTTGGTCTGCATACGGGAGAAACGCGGAAAACCGACTTTGACAATCAAAAGAATGGTGACCAGCATGATCGGGATCGTAACGGCAAACACCACCGAAAGCGAGGGCCGAAGGGAGATCGACATGATCAGCGCGCCAATCAGGATTCCCGGCGAACGCAAGCACATACGCAAGAGCGTGTTGACAAAGTTCTGAATCTGGGTGATATCGTTGGTTAAACGCGTTACAAGCGAACCCGTAGAAAACTTATCAATGTTGGCAAAGGAAAATTCCTGTACCTTTTTATATACGTCGCGTCTTACGTCGGACGAGTAGTTGACAGAGGCTTTTGCGCCGAAATACGCGCCGCCCACGCCCCCGGCCATCATGAGAAGCGCCGTAAGGATCATAAGCGACATATAGAGCAAACTTTTTTGGACAGTTAAGGTTCCGTCCACGCCTGCATTGATGATCTTGCCAAGGAACATCGGCATAAAGATTTCGCCGGCGACCTCTACAAGCATGCAGATCGGCCCTAAAATAAAATAGAGCGTGTAGGGTTTTACATATTCAAGCCATCGTTTCACTGTGCGGTTTCTCCTTCCGGTTTGGTCTCTTCTTCATATTGCCGCATGGCTTTTTGCATTTTTTCAAGGGATTTCTCAAAAGCGTTCAATTCTTCATCAGAAAAACCGGCAAAAATGACCTTTTCCAGTTCTTCGGAATACTCACGCGTTTTTTCCACTACCGCACGCGCCTTGTCGGTTGCGATAACCGTATTGACGCGGTTATCGTTTTGAGGAGATGTGCGCGTGATGTAGCCGGCATTTTCGAGCTTTTTCAGAGTCACCGCAATGGCCGCCGGACTGATATCAAACTGTTCGGCAATCTCCTTTTGAGACGGAGCTTCCGGCTGCTTTTTGAAAAGATACATGAGAATACGGTGTTGACTGCGGTGAACGCCGATACTTGCCATCTTTTTTTCAAACAAACGCCGATGAATGCGATCTGTCATGATAAACGATCGCAACACGGTCGATTCTTTCGTTTCGTTTGTCACAAATACCATCCTTTCTTTTTGTTATACGGTTTATTATTAACACGTTAATTATTATACTCAAAGATTATTCGCTGTCAATGACTTTTTGCAATCTTTCACACAATTTCACCGAAAAATCACATTCGATTCCGTTAAAAAACACCGCTGTCTTTCGTTTTTCAACAGCAGTGTTCTTTCATATACTCCAATAACTCCGATCGGGAATTTGTAATCTTTTCCTCCATAACGGCCTGCAAAGCGGCATTTAATGCCTTGCCGATTGCAACGCCTTTTAATCCAAGCGCGGCAAGGTCTTTCCCGTCAGCGGCAAGCGACGCGACCGAAACGCAATCACCGTCTGTCAGGCACTTTTCCAAAAGAACAGAAAACTTCGGATTTTCTCCGCTTGCGGAACATATGGCCGCCGCGTCACGACAAGTGTTTTCGCCGAAACGAGACAATAAACGGCGCATCGCGATGCGGTCTCCGGTTTGTGCGGCATATGGCAGGATTTCTGTAAGCGCTCTTACCCGTGCGGAAAAGACATTCGGTACGCGTAAACGTTTAAGCATCGCGTCACCAATACCGCTTGCGGCGATAAAATATGCAAACCGCAGATTTGCACAATTCGCTTGTTTATTGCCGGTGGGGAGCTTTGCTGTAAGGCAGCACAGCGCTTTGTAAGGTTCTGCGGACACTTGCCTGATTTCCGGAAAAATCTGCGACAGAATCGGACGGAAATCCGCTAATATCGCAGCCAATCGGTTCGGATAGCCGGTTTCAAACATTTTTTCAAGCTCAGAAGTGATTCGTTCGGCAGAAATGCGTTCCAACAAGCCGCGCAATTCGATAGCCGCCCGTGCTGTTTCCGGTTCAATCGAAAAATCAAGCTTGGCAGAAAACCGCAAGGCGCGCAAGATTCGCAAAGCATCTTCGGAAAAGCGTTCACGCGGATTTCCGATACAGCGTAAGATCTTGCGCTCTATGTCTGCAAGGCCGTCAAATACATCGATAAGTCCTGTTTCCGGCGCATAGGCAAGCGCATTGACTGTAAAATCGCGGCGTCGCAAATCTTCTGAAAGATTTTTTGTGAAACTCACATGCTCCGGATGGCGTGCATCGGCATAAGTGCCGTCTATGCGGAATGTGGTAATTTCAATTGGGTCTGTACCGTATAAAACTGTCAGCGTCCCATGTTTCATACCGGTTTCAATAACTTTTCGGCCTTTTGCCAAAAACAGCTGTTTGGTCTGTTCCGGCAGAGCGCCGGTAGTCACATCAAAATCGTGCGGCACAAGTCCCATAACGGCATCGCGAACCGAACCGCCGACTACATAGGCTTCCAATCCTGCGGCATGTAAGACTGTCAAAACATTCCGTATGTCAGCCGGCAGGTGCATCTCAAAGCGTTTCATACGTTCACGAATGCGCTTTTGCGCCATGTACGGATAGTATGCCGGTGCTTTTTTCGGACCTTGCGGCATTGGCAGTCTTTTTACGGCGGCGTTCGTCGGAAAAGCGCATTTTCTTGGCTTTATTTTGGAAATATGGCCGATTATAGCGGTCAAGCGCGAAAAACATCTCGGTGGCACAGAACTGTTCATCCGGCGTTTTATTGACCTTTAACAATTCCGCAAATCCGCCATGTTCCGGGCATTCCCCTAGCGTCAGCAAATTGAAAATGCCGTTTTGCGTCACTTGCAAATGCTCTAACGGTCTTGCGCAATCCGGACATTCGGGGCATTTGATCTTGGTTGACGATAAGATTTTATCATAGCTTGCAACAGCGCGGTAATTTCGCTTATAACGGATATTTTTCATATGTTCCGGAATGGTATTATCCTTGAAAACCATAGCCCGGTAGCCCTGGATTCCTTTTTTGATATCCAAGGCTGCACAGACAAGCGCGGTATAATACGCATCCGTCAAAGCGTCATGTAGAGGTTTATCCAAAGGGATCCTGAAATGATTGACCGCATAAGCGAGCGAATACTGTTTATTGAGGTTTTCCGTCTGTGCGCAGAAAATCATTTGCAGGTTATAAAAATTCGGCAGCCAATCGGTGGGCAGCCCGAAGTAAGTAAGGTTGCTTCCTAAAACGCCGATATCGTCATAGCCCCAGGTTAAAAAGACAAAATTCTGACCGCACCATGTCCGGAAAGATTCGATCGCGCTGTCGATCGAGACAGCATCGGCAAGCAAGGTATCGTCAAGACCGGTAAGCTTGCGGACATTATGGTTGATATGCTTCCATTTCTGAGGTTTGATATTGATTTCAAAGGTATCGATGATTTCTAACGTATCATTCATCTTTACCGCGCCGATCTGAATGATCTCATTGGCAAGGCAGCGGTCATTTTCATATTCCAGTTTTACGCCCGGCAACGGTTGATTCCATTCCATATCCAAAACTATATAGTTCATATTTATCCTCATTTTCAAAGATAATATTATGATACCACATTTCGCGGAATCAGTCAAGATAAAAATTAAGCAAGAACTAGAAAGCATTTTCTGCAAAGCAAAAATAAAAGAACGCGCGAAAGTCTGCGTTTCAGACCCTCGCGCGCCAAGAACAGAATTTTTTGGATTCACAGAAGATTATAAAAAGTAGCGATCTGCCGTCGGAAAACCTTTCTGTACGAGAAAATCGTACATTTCATATAACCGTGCCGCCGGATATTCGTCTTTTCGGTGGCAATCCGAGCCGATTCCGATATAAAGACCGGATTCAAGAACGATCTTCTGCTTCTTTTCGTCATTCAGAAAATCGTCTACATAAGCATGTTTCCGGAATTTGTGAACACTGTCATACGACAGATTCATTTCCCAGAAAATTCCGGCGTCTGCTAACTGCTTGAAAAATTCAAGCGGATCAAGACCGCGCTCGGCGGCGTAAGCAAACAAATCGGTATGGGCAATGCCGCAGCGAATCTTCAATTTTTTGCAGAAACCGATCGGATCATCATACGAAAGACTTCCCTTATCGGAAACATGTTCAATGAGCGCATAATCGCAATCGGCAATCTCGTCGGGGTTCGGGATATCAAACAAATTCGGCGTTGTCGGAATTTCAATACCGCATAACACCCTGATACGGTCAATATACTTGGGAGAAAGCTCTCGGATTTTTTTGATATATCCGGCTTTTCTGTCGCCGATGCCATAGCTGTGGTCGGTAATACCAAGCAATTTTACGCCGTTTTCAATTGCCGTCGAAATAACTTTTTCCGGACGGTCGATTCCGCAGGCCGAATAAAGCGTATGTGTATGCAGGTCAAATACCTTACGTGTGCTTTCGCGTTCGACCATACGGATAGATGGTTCATAAGCACCGTGACCGCGGATTTCAAAGATAACCGGCGCCTTATTCAAAACGCCCATGTTCCAACAACGGAAGAACGAGGCAAGCGAAATGAGCGCGCCATACGGTTCGGTAAACGCTGTATGGTTTTCCAAGCCGTCCGGTGTACGGATCACCTGGTGAAGATGGTAGCCGATAGCAAAGCGTCCGGTTTCGGCATACCATGTGCCAAGCGGGTATTTTTCTTGGTAAGGCAAATTGTTTCTTGCATGCCCGATATCTAAATTCAGCCCTATGGCACGCGGGCACCGCTCCTGCAAGCGTTTCATAAAGGCAACGCATTCTTCGGGCAGATAGCCGAAACGGCGCGTGGTATCGGGACGTTCTTTGGAGGTCATATGCATGTTTTCCACGCCAACAATGCATTTGTTCGGCAACATAGCAAAACGGCGCGCCAGAAAATCCACGATCCGTTCGAGCGCTTCACGGTTCTTGCGGATAGTTTCGAGTGACGCGGCAGGAACATGCAGAGTCACCCGGTCTGCGCCGAGATACATGGCAAGCTTGACAAACGCATCCCACTTTTCGGTGTCTGCGGTCAATCCGCCGGCAAAGCCAACCTCCGGCGCATGCATGGCTAAATTATTACCGCCGTTTCTACGCCAGTTTAAAATATGGGAAAGCAGTTCTTCTTGGGGCAAATCCAAGCAGTTGGGCCGTAATTCAATACACCGCAAGCCGTTCTGAGCCGCAAAATCAATATCAGCAAACGGGTCAAAGCAGGAAATGCCGATGTATTTTGGCAGATCGGACGGCATCGGGCAGAAGAAATAGACTTTTTCACTCTGTTTTGTTTCGGTATTGAAATAAAGGAAACTCGGATTTTCGCCGATTGCCTTATCCGGGTCAAGCGCCGGCAAGGAATAATCGTTGCCGGAAATGCCGCTTTTATGTAAATGTCCGTAAAAGACAAGCGTATCGGGATGAGCGCTCCGCCAAGTCTTGAAACGTTCGCGTTCGGACTCTGCGAGACTGTCTGCCGGATGGTGCATGACAATGATATCGCCTTGTTTTGCGTCATTTATGAGATTATAGGTTTCCGGGCTTATCTTTCCGGAAGCGTCGTTGACAGCAAAAACCGTAAGATTCTCAAAGCGGTTGACGCAGGGCGAAGCAAGTTGTTTTATGAAAGGGATATTTTTTTCGGTTCGGTAATCGGAATTGCCCGGCAGAATAACAAACGGAATGCCGAGCGCATGTATCTTTTTGATAAAGCGTTTGGCGGCAAAAATATTGCCGTCCGAAGTGATGTCACCGGCACAAACAACCAAATCGGGGTGTTTACGGGAAATGTCGGCGCAAGCATAATCGAACGCTTCATATTGTACAGTGTTTTTATTGTAGCCTAAATGCAGATCGCATATAAAGCAAATGTTCATGATGTTCCTCCGGATATTTTGCGGAAAATTAGAATAGGAAAATGCGAAAATTACGGATGCTCACGGTTTTCACGGTAAGCCGTCATAATCTCCTTGAAGATTTCGCCGTTTGACGGAGGTGTCCACGTAATGGCGTTTGCGCCGGCGTGGATGGTTTCGAGAATACTTTCATCGGAAGGACCGCCTGTTGCGATGACCGGTAATTTCGGGAACTGTTTTTTGATCATACGCACCACTTTCGGTGTTGCAGATGCCGCGGAAACATTTAAGATCGCGGCTCCTGCCTCCACACGGGCGGCAATATCTTCGTCTTCTCTTACAACCGTGACAATTGTGGGAATATCAATTGTCTCCGTCACACTGCGAAGCACCGTGTTGAGCGTCGGGGCGTTGACGACAACGCCTGTCGCTCCCTGCATTTCGGCAAACATGGCCAGGTTGACCACTCTTTGGCCTCCGGTTAATCCGCCTCCGACGCCGGCAAATACCGGAATATCTGCGGCAAGCAAGAGCGCCTGCGTGATGACCGGCTGCGGTGTAAAGGGATAAACGGCAATGATCGCGTCAGCATTGACATTTTTTATGATGCACAAATCCGTGGAAAAAACAAGGGATTTGATTCTTTTTCCAAAAACGACAATTCCGCTGCACTTGCGGATAACTTCCGGCACGCGAAGCTGAAATTTACGTAAATTTCCGTCAATGGGAGCAGGTAATTGTTTCGGCATGAAGTTCCTCCTTTTTTATGTAGAATTATAGTGCATATTAGACAAAAATAAAAGCATATTCGGTCGAACTATTTTTTAATTTACTGTAAAATCACACAGAAAAGACAAAAGTTTGCAATTTTTAACATATACCTTAACATTTCAGTATAAATAAATAGGAAAGAACCGGCATAAATCAGAGCTTTCCACCGATTCTTTCCTTGCATTTTTTATAACCCTGTCAAATATTTCTTATTTATCTCAAAAAATCCGGCCGTTTTGAACGTTCCGGTTCGTTCCGACACATTTTTACACGCCGGATCACGGCGTTGACCGGAATTTTTTCCTCCAAAAGACTGACGGCACTTTTCATGACCGGATCAGAAAGAAAACGCCGCACCATACAGTTATCCAAACAGGCATTGGCTGATGCAAGAATGCTCATACCAACATGGTGCGCCATGGAGCTTTGCACGATTTTACCCCTTCCCTCTTTGCCTGCTCGCGAAGGTGTAAAATCAACCGCTTCATAGAATCCAAGTTTCCCATAGGCACCGTATTCTTTTAGACGTTCCAAATTGGCAAGCGGCAGTGTAAAGTCAAGCGTCAGCATTAAAAAGGACGAATACGGCGAAATGACAAGGTCTTTTTCCAAACCGCGCTTATATCCCAACAGAGGCACACCGAACGCCTGATAGCCGTAATTATTTTGTTTGTCAAAAGCATAAAATCCGCTTTCGGAAATTCCCCATACCTTTTTTCCGTTTGGCAAAGCGGCCGTGCGCTCCCTTTGCGCACGGAATGCAAACCGCAAGGCTTCATACAGGACGGATCCGCGCGGCGAAGGCATGAACAGCGAAGGCATGAAGTATTCAAACGCCGTTCCTGTCCACGAGGCGATCCCGATTCGGTCTTTCTGCTTGATAAGCGGACGTGAAAGCGCGTTCCAGTGCTTTTTCGGCACATCGCGCCGTGCGGCGGCGATAAAACTCAGGGTACGCGCTTCGCTCATGAGCATATCAAAGGCATATCCGGTTCTGTGGGCAACGCCCTCTGAATCAAACGTTATCCCCAGCACAAACAGATCGCGGTCAGTGTTGTAAATAATCTTTAAATCGGTCTGCTCATATAACTTTTTAAGTCGCACGGAAATATCCAATAATTCCGCCTTTTCTGACGCATATTCTTTGACTCCCTCGGAAGTCACAAGAAAACACGCAAGTAAATTTCCCGTGTCAACAGCCGAAACATAGCGCGGTTCAAGTAAGCCTAACGTTTGCGTTTCATACCAGTTATATAGATGTCCGTGCCACTTGGGAAGCGCTTCAATCGTAGTGACGGTCTCGTTTAAACGCTGATACATCTCTTCGGAATTTATAAAGCCGAAATCACGCGCGGCAAGTATGCTTGCAAGATAAAGGCCGATGTTGGTGGGTGAAGTGCGGTGTGCGATTTTTTGCTCCGGTTCAAACTGAATGTTGTCCGGCGGCAAAAAGTTGTCATTTTCAGTGACAGTTGCTTCGTACATGCGCCACAGGTCGGAGGTATAGGTGCGCAGAACCGCTTTTTGTTGTGTGCTCGGTACTTTCTGTGTCACTTTTGCCGGTTTTGCACTGGCCCATGCGACTGCCGGAAAGAAAAACCACATAAGGCCAAATAGTTTTAAAATCCCATAGGGAGATACGATAAACAACAGTACACCAATTACCGCACCGGCAAGATTCTTTTGGACATAGTGCAGAATTCCGTCGTCACTCTGCGAATCGCTTTGC
The DNA here is from genome assembly GCA_934479825.1 of uncultured Eubacteriales bacterium. Taxonomy (GTDB): domain Bacteria; phylum Bacillota; class Clostridia; order Oscillospirales; family CAG-382; genus UMGS882. The sequence goes on along the minus strand of CAKSOW010000001.1, from coordinate 150,806 downwards.
GCCGCTGTTACCCACTCTAACAGATTCCGGCGTGACACTGCCATCCGCCAAAGCGACCGGATCATTGCGTCCAGCGTGACAAGCGCGTTTTTGGGGAGTGCTGACAGACATAGCAGAAACCGAAGAAAGCTTTCCCAGATTCCGGCCGTTACGCCTTTGGAAAAGAACCGCCTTGCGGCGCATTGGAAACTCCATGTGCGAAACAGGGTAAAAAAATCAAAGATGAGCGGCAATAACAGGGAGGCAACGGAGGCAAGAATCACAAGGGACGCCGTACCTCTTGGCAAAAAATTTGCCAAGAGCAGGCCGAAAAAGGCAAAAACCGGAACGCATTCACGGCGCACATTGTCAAAAAGCTTGAATTTTGATAGTGGAGAAAGCGTGTTCTTGACACGTTTTCCCTCGCTTGTCCGGAATGTTCTTCCCATGAACGCAAGATTCTGTACATCTCCGCGCACCCAACGGTGATGACGGCGAAAATAAGAAAGCTCATTCTTCGGAAATCCGTCGGTGACGGTCGGATTATTGACAAGCGCCGTGCGCAGGCGTTCGCCTTCGAGAATGTCGTGGCTTAATACGCTATCCTCCGGAAAGGCGACTTCCGGTGCGTTTACGGTTTCTTCAAACGCGTACTTATCAAAAATGCCTTTGCCGCAGAAATTGGCGTTTCCGAATAGGGACTGATAAAAATCAAACGCGGCAAAGGAATATATCTCCGTACCGCCCACGCCGCACATGACGCGCGAATAAGCTGTTTTTCGTGCGGCGGACAACTCCGGGCCTACACGCGGCTGTAAAATCCCATACCCTGCCGTTACACGGTGCTTTTGCTTGTCGATGACCGGACGGTTCAAGGGATGAAGCATCGTACCGACAAGCTCCTTTACGCCGTCAAGCGGCAGATTGGTGTCGGAATCAAGCGTTATGACATACCGGATCTTTTTGGCGGTTTCTTGACTCATCATGGCGTCGTTTTCCAAAAAAGCGCTTTCTCCGGTACACAAAAAATGTGTCAGCTGCATGACGGCGCCGCGCTTGCGTTCATACCCCATAAAAGCATTCTGCGATTTACAATACGAACGGGGGCGCATAAAAAGAGAGAAGTGATTGCCGTATTTGGCGTTCAGAGCACCGATCCGGTCTATGGCGAACGCTAAGATTTTTTCATCGTTTGGCGCGCTTTGATGAACACTGTCCGTATAATCGCCGAGCAATGCAAAATAGGTGTTCTCCATTCCACAGGACAAATATGTCTTTTCAAGGCGTGAAAATATCTCATGATCGCTTTTACCGCCGACAAGCAGAGTGGTGATGACCGTTAAAACTCCATCCGAATCTGGAAGTTTCTGAATCTCTAAACGAGGAAGTTCCGGTGCTTTGATAAAACGGGCAAAACACCGGTCAAGAATTGTCTTTACCGCCTCCCAGACAGGAAACAGTACAAAGACCGCCCAAAGGGTATGCAAACACAAATAAGAGGTAATTCCGACAGTAAAACCGGCTAATAAGGAAAAATACAGCACACCGGGCAGCAAATTTCTTTGCGGATACAGATATGCGCCAATGTGCCGCATGCGCTCGGTTTCCGCTTGGCAGGCTTTTTCGTAAATACCTTTGACAAAGGCCGTTTCGGAAAGATTTTCCTTTTTGGAAAGCGCCATAATGCGTTTGCGGTAGTCATTTTTGGTCATTTCATCCATTTGCGGATAAAAACCGGACGGTTCAGCATTTAATAACCTTTCTGTTTCGCTGTAATCAAACACCTTTTCAAACCGGTAAGCGTCGAGCATATGCAAGGTTTGAAAATAAAACGACATCTTTGTTCCAATCTTTTCGGCCAAACGGGAATCGGCTGAAAGCGTTTCGCAAAGGGCGGCAATCCGGTCGATCACGGCCGCCGAAAAAAGAAGCGGAAAACTGTAAATATCGATATAGTCGGGATAATTCTCACCAGAAAAAGCAGCGGCAAAAAACGCATCAAGCGTCAAAGCGTCACTTGGCAATCCGTTTCGCCGCAAATATTCCAGATAGTGGATAAAGCACATGTAAAAGCGCGGAAAAGGCGTAACTGTCACGTTTTCCCGCTGCAAAGACGGATATTTTTTATAAAAATGTGCAAACGAACGGTATTTTTCGTCGATACTATAATAGTTGTCCGCTATCCATTCGTATCCGCCGGAAAGCGGCATATTTTCGGAATCCATGCGCTGTGTGATCTTTTTGATTTTTGCAAGAACGGCTTTATTGGCATACAGCCGTTTTTTAAGAGCGCTTGCACCTATTTTTCCGCAGGCCGGATATTCTTCTAAGATCTCTTTGGCCGCTTGCTTGCTCTTTCGGTATATTTGTGCGTTTTCTGACGTCAATGTTCTCTGCCTTTCCGCTATTTGTGCCGTTTTGGCATAGTATTGGCTAAGGCATGAAAACTTATGCGAAGTATGCAAAAAACGGGAATTATAAAAAAATAAAAGTTTTTTTCAAAACCCCCTTGACAAATTACCAAAAACGTGTATACTATTATTGTAATCATTACAGAATTGAACCGATTACAATTAATTTGCAAGGATTTATCTATGAACCCGAACGAACTTATGACGGCAAAAGGCGTAAAACCGTCTGCTCTGCGTTTACAGATCTACCATTATCTGGATATGCACCGCACGCATCCGACGGTGGATGAAATATATTCCGATCTTGCCGAAAGTTATCCGACTCTTTCCAAGACAACGGTCTATAACACAGTCAAGCTTCTTGCCGAAACAGACATTATCAAAGCGATCGCCATTGAGGGCTTTCGCACTCGGTATGACGAAAACACCGCTTTCCATGCGCACTTTCTGTGCCGGAAATGCGGCATGGTATACGACATATTCGATGTAAAAGAACCGGATTTTCCGGAAAACGGCTTTGTAGCCGAAACAACGGATGTATATTATTCAGGCAGCTGTAAAAACTGTCAGAATAAAATAAAAAACTAAATGTAAGGAGAAATTGTTATGAAAAAGTTTGTATGTATGGTATGCGGTTATGTTTATGAAGGCGAAACGGCACCGAAAGAATGTCCCCAGTGCCACGCACCGGCCTCCAAATTCGTAGAACAGAAAGAAGATATGACTTGGGCGGCTGAGCATTCGGTAGGCGTTGCAAAAGGCGTATCCGAAGATATTTTAATGGATCTTCGCGCCAACTTCACCGGCGAATGCACCGAAGTCGGTATGTACCTTGCCATGGCGCGCGTCGCACACAGAGAGGGCTATCCCGAAATCGGCTTATATTGGGAAAAGGCCGCTTATGAAGAAGCAGAGCATGCCGCAAAATTTGCGGAACTGCTCGGCGAAGTTGTAACCGATTCCACCCAAAAGAATCTCGAAATGAGAGTCGAAGCTGAAAACGGCGCAACTGCCGGAAAAGCTGACCTTGCTAAGCGTGCCAAAGAGGCAGGATTGGATGCAATCCACGACACCGTCCATGAAATGGCGCGCGATGAAGCCCGGCACGGCAGAGCATTTGCCGGTCTTTTGAAGAGATATTTCGGTAAATAATAAAAATTTTCAGAAAATACGGAGACGACAATATGAAAAAATATGTTTGCCCCTGCGGCTATGTTTATGATCCGGCGTTAGGCGACCCGGATAACGGCGTCGCGCCCGGCACACCTTGGGAGGATGTCCCCGAAGATTGGGTCTGCCCCACCTGTGGCTTGGGAAAAGACGTTTTTGAAGAAGAATAAATACGGAATCGATTGTGAAAACACGGTTTGCCCAAAAGCAAGCCGTGTTTTTTGCGGCAATTTGCAAAATGTTTACAGTATATATATATATATATATATATATATATATATATATATATCAACGATATAATAATTGAAACAAAATGTCATTTGTATAAAGTTTAAAGCACAGTTTAATTTATTGACAAGGAGAACAGACATTATGAAGAAAATCTTTGGAGTTCTATGCACCATTCTGTTATTTGCCGTTGTGATGACCTGCGGCGTAAACGCAGAAGTGTTGTCTGGTAATTGCGGAGCAAGCGGGGATAATGTCACTTGGGAATTGAATACGGAAACCGGCGTGTTGACAATTAGCGGACAAGGCTATATGAGTAATAGCACTTCTTCGTGGGATTCTTACAAAGAGCAGATTATTACAGTTATTGTAACAGACGGTGTAACGCGGATTAGCAATTCTGCCTTTGCAGATTGCACAAATCTTGTAAACGCTACTATTCCGGACAGTGTAACCAATATAGGTCGTTCCACATTTTCCGGTTGCAGCAATCTCACAAATCTTACTTTGGGAAACGGCATAACAAGCATCGGCGATTCTGTCTTTAAGAATTGCGCCGGTCTTACAAACATAACCATACCTGACAGTGTGATAAGTATAGGAGATTATGCTTTTTGTTATTGCACCGGCCTTACAAGCATTACCTTCCCGGATAGTGTGATAAGTATAGGGTACAATCCTTTTGACAAATGCTCAAATCTTTCTTCTGTAAATATTACAGACCTTGACGCGTGGTGCAAAATTGATTTTTATTCTTACAATTCTTCACCTTTTTATTGTAATATTTATCCTGGACATGACGTTATTGAATTATATGTAAACGGAGTAAAACAGACAGATATAATTCTTTCGGATAATATTACTGAAATCAAGGGTTATACGTTTTTGGGTTTAAAAAGTATAAAAAGCATTGTCATTCCGGATAGTGTTACTAAAATAAGACACCAAGCTTTTTCCTATTGCACCGGTTTGACAAGCATAACCATACCGGACAGTGTAACGAATATTGACTATGCAGCCTTTGCCGGTTGCGACGGACTTACAAGTATAACTATACCGGACAGTGTGACAAGTATTGGACTGGGAGCTTTTGTTAACTGTCCCAATTTAACTTGTATCACAGTTGATGAAAATAACCCCGACTATTCAAACGATGATTATGGCGTATTATTCGATAAAGATAAAACAAAACTAATTCAATATCCTGCCGGCAATTCTGCAAAAAGTTATAATATCCCATTGAGTGTAAAACGCATTGAAGGATCCGCTTTTTCCGGTTGTGCCAATCTTGTAAGTGTAACTATTCCGGACGGTATAATGAATATTGGCGATTCAACCTTTTATGATTGCACCGGTCTGAAAAATATAAACATACCAAACAGTGTGACAAGCATAGAAAATAATGCTTTTTACCATTGTACCGGGCTGACAAATATAACTATACCGAACAGTGTAACAAGCATTGAATGGTGGGCTTTCGAGGAATGCACAAATCTCACGAGTATCACCATCCCCGGTACTGTGGCCAGCTTGGGCAATTCTGCCTTTCGCAGTTGTGATAAACTTGCAACGGTTATTATCGAAAACGGCGTTAAGAGTATTGGCGAAGATACTTTTAGTGGGTGTACCAGTCTTACATCTGTTACGATTCCAAGAAGTGTAACAGAAATATGTGACGGAGCTTTTGATTATTGCATCACAACGAAAGGCAGCAGTATTAAAGATGTCTACTATGCAGGAACCGAGGACGAGTGGAATAAAATAAATATTGGTTCCGATAACGAATGTCTCACCTCTGCCACAATTCATTTTGCTTCCGTGCCCGATGTTGACCAAGTTACCCTTTCCGCTATCACTCTCAAAACAACTGCTTATGAGCCGATTTCATCGATTCCGGCCAGCGATTTCATCGCCGAAGTGACTCTCACCAACAACACCTACACCGGGTCGTGTTCGATACTTATTGCAACATATGATGTGAACGGACGGATGTTGAATACGCGCTATCTGTACGCCGATCCGGCGCTCGGTCAGACAATTTCCTTGGGTTCTGAATTTTTCAACTCTGACGGAAAAATTGCAAAGATCAAAGCTTTTGTTTTAAGTGATCTGCGCTCTTTCACGGTTCTCGGTGAAGCGAGAGAGTTTACAAACGCCTGATTTATAAATAACAATGCACTTAAACACGGTTTGCTTTTGCGGCAAGCCGTGTTTTTCATCTTGCAATTTTTTCTTTTCTGTGTTATACTCCCTTTGGAGGAAGATACCCATGACGCAAACACTGAATCTGCAAGCCCTATATTTTCCGCAGCGATTGACCAATGAACTTGAAAACATTAAAAAATATCCGCTTACCGTATTGGAGGCGCCATCCGGTTTCGGAAAAACCACTGCGCTTGACCGGTTCTTTTCCGATACATATTTCAAGAACACGACGGTATTGAAACACACGTTTTTTTCGGAAAGTCTCTCGGATTACTGGGACACGCTCTGCACGATGCTCACCAAAGCGGACCGTCTGTCAGCGGAGGCCTTGAAAAGCATCGGCGCGCCGACTCTTCAAAATATGTCGGATCTCTGCGAGATACTGCATGATTTGGAATGTCCGGAGGAACTTTACATAGTTCTTGACAATCTGTGCGGAACAGCACCGGACATTGAACTGTTTCTGTCCGTGCTTTCTTCTCTTTCGGCGCCGTATTTACATGTCGTTGCCTGTGTGCAATCGGTAAACGGCAAAAACAGTTTTCGTTTTTCCGGCGGAAACAAGGTGTATTGTATCGGCTCAGAAGATTTTACATTTTCCAAAGAGGATCTACGCGCCTATTTCTCCTGTGCCGGCATTCTATTGACCGAACACGAATTGAACGAACTTATGCAGATAAGCGGAGGCTGGATTTTCGCGGTCTATCTGCAATTGCTTTTCTATGCCAAAAATAAAAGATTTGAAAAAGCCATTCTGAACACGCTCATCGAAAAAGCGTTTTTTGCAAAGCTTTCCGACAAAGAGCGGCTCTTTTATCTCGCGCTCTCCCCTTTCAACAGCTTTTCTCTGCATCAAGCTGTGGCTGTCACGGGCTGTTCCGTCGCTTTTGCCCACATGAATCTTGACGGTTGCGGGTTTATCCATTATGATTCCAAGAAGAATGAATACTATTTTCATAATCTGCTATATGCTTATTTATGTGAAATTTTTGAGCATTTGGAAAGCTCCGAAAAAAACAGGCTTTGTCTGACGGCTGCCGAATGGGAGGAACTGCACGGAGAAAAGATAAACGCCATCCGGCTTTATCACAAAGCCGGCGCTTATGAGAAAATTTTTGCCATGCCCCACACAAGCTACGACCTGGCCGATATTGGAGATGCCGGCACACGTGAGATGATTTTTGATATTCTCGACAACACGCCGTATGAGATCAAGCTCCGCTATCCGCAAAGCATGGTGCCGCTGGCGTTTATCTTATTTTTCATCGGAGAAACCGAAAAGTTAACCGAGATCATCGGTGAGATCACAGCTTTGGTTGAACAGTGCGACCTCAGTCAGAAAAAGAAAAACGCTATTCTCGGCGAAATGGAATTGCTCCTCTCTTTCACCCAATACAATGACATTGCCGCCATGAGTTTACACCACCGTAAAGCCTATGAGCTTCTCGGACGAAAGGCAAGTCTGATACATTTACGCAGTACCTGGACATTCGGATCTCCGTCGGTGGTTTGTCTGTATCACAGCAAGTCCGGCAATTTGGAGCATGAACTGAATTTAATGGACGAATGTATGCCGCACTATTACCGTTTGACCGGCGGACACGGCAGCGGTGCCGAATATGCTATGCGCGCCGAAGCGGCGTTTTTGCAAGGAGATCTTGCGTCTGCCGAAGAAAATGCACACCGTGCCATGTATGAAGCCGAACGAAAAGAACAGAGCAGTGTATATCAATGCGGACTTTTTGTTCTTGCCTGCTGTGCGCTGCACAAAGGCGATGAAACCGCGCTTTTCGATACGCTTTTTGCTATGTCCGAAAGCGCTTCGTCCAACACAGAGGATATGTGCCGCTATACCTTGGAGTTGTTCTTAGGCTTTTTATATGCTTTTACCGAACGGTTTGATAAAATTTCCGATTGGCTGTCCTGCGGCGAGATCACCGAAACGCGGATTGCGCCCATGACCATGCCGTTTGCTCATATCATCTATGCAAAGACTTTGTTCGGAAAAGAACAATATGTCAAACTGCTTGCGTTCTGCTCTTTTGCCTGCGGTGTGGCTGAGGAACTTTCAAGCGTTCTGCCGCAAATCTATTTTCACATTTTCGTCGGTGCGGCACAAGCGGCTCTCGGGAAACCGGATGAAGCGAAAAAACGAACTTGGTGCGGCGCTTGCGCTTGCGGTTCCGGATCATATTTACATGCCGTTTGCGCAAAACTTTCCGCACATCAAAGCCGTTCTTGAAAAGATTAAACCGTCAGACGACTATCCGCGTGAAACGATAGAAAAGATTTTGCGTCTTGGTGCTGAATTTGAAAAATCCGCCTCTAAACTCGGTTCGGGAAAACCGAAGTTTTCGCCGCGTGAGCGCGAAGTGGCCGAGCTTATCCGGCAAGGCTTGACCAATAAACAAATAGCCGCACGCCTTTATGTATCGATTTCCACCGTAAAAATGACCATAAGCAACATTTTTGACAAGACCGGCATCAAATCCCGTGCCCAGCTTTCCGACACAAAGCTATAAAATTGGCCAGTGGCCAATTCAAAATCGGCTCTCCCTTTGGTATAATCAAGTAAAGATTATATTATCCGAAGGGAGAGTCTTTTTATGAAAAAAAAGCTGATATCGCTCATGCTTGCCGCGGCCATGGTTCTTTCTCCGCTAAGCGTTTGCGCAAATACGCCCGATACAACTCAAAAAAGTCCTCGTAAACCGGATATCTTTAAAGATATTTTCGGCGGAACTGACGAGCTTGACCCGGAGGAAGAGGCAAAAAATCTTCCGTATCCGGACGGCACCGTCTTGTCCGATATCCGTGAGCCGCTATTTGCAAACGAAACGGGAAGCAGGATCTTCGGCGAAGACAACACGCTTTCGACTGTTTTATCTTGGAAAAGCAAAGCCGCTCCCACTCTTCCGGGCGGTACGGTAAACATTTCCGGCAAAAGCTTCACGCTCGCAAGCAAAATGAAAATTCTTGCGTCGTATGAAGGAGATTTTGACGGAACCGGCCGCAAGAACGAGCTTGCCTTGCTTGTTGCCGCCAAAAAGACAGACGGGAAGTCCTTGCTTCTTCTCTGCACAGCCAAAGCGGATTTTTCCGCCCCGCTTGTTCCGATTGCTGTTCTGTATGACGGCAGTGAAAGCAAAGCGGATTTCTATGCAAACACCGCGGAATTTGTCAATTGCACGACACTTGCCTGCGGTGATTTCAACGGAGACGGCTACGATGAAATCATCACGATATCCCCGATAAACGGCTATGCCGCTCAAAGTTCCGGCGACAAATATGGGTTTGATCTTTACAACGCCAGTTTCGTCTGGTATCTCGAAGACACCGATAACCGCACTTGGTGTCAAACACCCTATTTGCTTGTTAACGGCGGCGTGTTATCCGAAAACGCTCATCTCGGCGCTCCCGGCGTTACTGCGTCTGTTGCCGTTGCCGATATCAACGGCGACGGTTACGACGACATTGTTTCTGCCATTACCGCAAACAACGCACAGTACAATGCGAACTACTCCGACAACAAGTTTGCCGTATACTACACCGGCGGTGCGGCTGAGCTTCGCGATATGTATACGAACCGCAAACTCCTCTTGAATTATGTAGACGGTGAAACCAAAAAGGCTCTCCGTTTAAGTGCAACATCCGGCGACGCGGCCGCGTTTGATGTTGTCATTTCCGACGTGGACGGTTCGGGAAAGCCTACCGTTTTTCTTTCCCTGAAAGAAACCTTGAATCACTATGTCGGTTTCAACGGCGATAAAATGTTGACGCCGCGCTTTTATATACTTGCGTTTGATTACACGGATTCAGGTAATTTCGTATCTTCGGTTGTCTACAAAGGCGGTATTTATCATCACGGTTACATCGGCGACACCGAACGTGTCTATAAGGCAAGTCCTATCGACAATGCACCTGTTCAGATCGGTATTTTAAGCAATGATTTCGGTCTTTCCGCCGGCAAGAGCGGCTATGTTTCTTCTGGCACGATTATCGCTGATCAGAAATACCTTTCCTTTGTCCGCTATCCGGACGGAAACACGTATCGCTACGATGTCAAGGACAACGGGGCATTTACCGGCTCTTTTGGCTCGGATGTTTCCGAAACAGATTTCGGTTATGCCGGAAAAGACTGCGTTTTCTTCAACAACGGCATTAACGTAAACGAAATCCGGACAGCCAACGTTTCTTTTGACGGAAATACGTATACGGATGCGGCGCTTGTCCGCGCCTATACAAAAAACGGCTACCGCATCTATTACTTAACTGCCTCCGGAAACGGATACATAACAAATCCGCCTGCCGCGCTTTTAGCCGGTGACAATCGATATACTCTTGTTGCCATGCCGGACACCGATTACGATTCTATTTATTTAAAATACAATAAACACGCCTTTTTCTGGGCAGACCCGGTCATTATTGCCGCTCTCGCCTCTCCGCCTTACTTTGATTCGCTGCCAAATGACATGTATACCAACAGTCAGACGACTTATGGTCGGAGCACAACGACTGCAAGCGGAAAGACGGAATCGTTTTCCGTTGCGGCCGGCGCTTACATTTCGACTGAAATCAAAGCCGGCACGCTCGGAACAGCCGGAGTATTTGAATCGGAAAATGAGGCTCTGCGCAGTAAATCGCAGGAAAAGGAAAACACCACCGAAGTCACGTTCTCCCAAAGTTTCTCGGCAACCGGCGGTGAGGACACGGTCGTTCTCTCGACGGTCGCTTACGATGCCTATGCCTACACGGCTTACTATCCGGGTGCGGGCGGCGCTTTGCAGGAATCGCCGTATATCGTTTACGTGCCTCGAAAAGGATCGGATTCTGTAAAGATTGCAAGCTTGAATTACGAGGATTATTTAGAATTCATTCCCTATGCCGACGGTGTTCTGCCGGATTTAAAAGATGTATTCACGCACACGCCCGGACATCCGGAATCCTATCCGCATACAGCGCCAAGTGGGGCAAATGTTTTAAACGGCAGTATCATTACACATCCGCGGCTTGCGACATTCCCGTCTAACACCGGCTCGCAAACGCTCACGATCGATATCACCGAAGAAACAACACAAACCACTTCTGCCGGTTGGTCGGTCAGCGCAAAATTAGGCGGCGGTGTGGAAACCGAAGCCGAAGGAATTTTCGGACTTGCCGATATGGGCACGAAAGTCACGGTCGGATCTGTAACAGAAAAGGAATATGAAGCCGGAAAGATTACGACGACCGCTGTCGGCACAAGCTTTGAGGGAACAGTATTCGGCCAGGGCGACGGCATGAACGTTTCCGGAAGCGGCGAACAAAAAGCCGATTTCAACTGGCGGTTGCTTCACTATGTTTACCAGTCGACCGACGGCTCGGAACAGCGTTTCCCGGTCATCACCTACATAACCTCCGGTGTCACACAACCGCAAGGCGTTATTCCGACTTCGGTCAAAATCACGCCCGCGTCCAAGACGCTTGAACAGGTCGGACCGAAAACTGTAAACCATGTGAACAAAGCAAGCTTCACCGTTACAGCAGCCGGTATTACGCGCGAGGCATACACGGCTTTGGAGGGCGCGCCGCTCGGCATGGAACTTGACGCGCACGGCAATATCGGTACCAGCACGCCGTTCAGTTTTGATATCGTCATAAACGGCAATGTAAAGCCGGGCGAATATCCGGTCGTATTGAATGTCGGCGGCGTCCGTTCCGATCCATTCACGGTCAAGGTCACGGAATATGTAACGCCGGTCTGGATAGAAGCCGACAAAACCGAGCTTGATTTCGGCAATATGCGCTTTAACTATGCCAAAGGCACTCCTGCCGCCGAAACACAATTTGTTACCATTAAGAGCTTACATACCGAATTGCAATCGGATTTCACGGCGGAACTTAACGAAAACAGTGATTTTGAAATCACAAGTCCCCTTTCCTCTTCTACGCTTTATGCAAAAGATTTGGCAAATTCCGCCGCCACCGTCGGCATTGCTCCTAAAAAGGGACTTTCTGTCGGCACACATACCGGAACACTAACGGTTACAAACGGGATTACGGCGGCTTATGTGACCTTGGTGTATACAGTTACCAATCCCACACTGCCCGGCGCTCCCGGTTTTCAGAACGCGCAAACCTACACCCCTAACCCGATCCGGATTCTGGTTGACGCGCCGGAGGATGACGGCGGCGGAAAAATGCTATACTACCAGTACACCTTAAAAAACCATGAGGACTTTATGGAAAACGGCGAGCAGAAGTGGGAAACATACTTCATGACCGCTCAATCCGGCGGCAGTTTCTATTTGCAGTTGGGCGATGATATGACGCTTACCGTCGGAGAAACGTATACGCTCGGAGTAAAAGCTGTTACCGAATGCGGCGAAAGCGTTCCCAGCTGGTTTACTTTTGAGGTATCCGAGGCGGAAAACGATCCCGACCCAATTAAAAATCCGAAAGTCTATGCTGCAAACGAAACCATTACCGTCACATGGGACGATCCCGGATATTGGGGTGAAAACAAATACGTTCCCGTAACTTACGGCAAGTGCTACAAAATATGGTTCTACAATGAAAAAGACCTAACCAGCGAAAGCATCTACCTTGACGATGATTTAGATTGGTCAAAGAGCGGTCTTAAAAACGATGTTACCTACAAGATCGAAATAGAAACCGTTACCATGAACCGCTCCCATTCCACCACGTTATATGCAACACCGACCGAAACGGTCACGACTCCCTCCCGTCCGCGTTCTTTCAATGTCCGCATGGACTACAAAACGGCTTCTCTCAGCTGGAAAGAACCGTCCTTTGACGGCGGCGCACCGCTCGCATATAAAGTCTCCAAAGACGGCGGCCAAACGTATACCGATGTCGGAACAGCCACGGAATATACCTTTGAAAATCTGACAACAAATATGGAATACGATTTCCGCGTATGTGCCGTCAATTCGGCAGGCACCGGCGATTCTGCGATATGCGTAAAGACTGCTCCGTCTTCCTTGTCACAGTTGACTATCAATTCCATTTACATCGGCTATGAACAGCTGGAACTTGATTTCCAGCCGAGTGCTGATGAAATCCTCGGCTATGAAGTAAAGTTAGACGACGGCGAGTGGCAGAAAATAACGCCGATTCTGTTTGACAATACCCTGCACCACATTTTCACCGGCCTTGAAAACGACCGCGCTTACCGCATCTATCTTCGCGCTTATGACGCCGAGGGCGGCGGACCGGAAATCATGAGAGAAAGAACCCCGAATTCCGCCGCGCCGCGCCCGGTAAAAAATGCAGCCGTCAAACCGCGCAACGGCGGTATACAATTCTACGGTGAGACGGATGATCCGAACGTTTTCATGAAATATAAGGTGGACAACGGCAAATATTGGTGGACTTTTTCAAGCGGTACCCGTTTAAACGGTTTTGAAAACGGAAAAAACTATACCGTCGGCATTTCCACTTTCGGGGATTACATCGGTGCCAGCCAAATGCGCTCCACGCTCTATTTAACGGTAACGCCGGACGGAAGTATTCCCGATTCGCCGAGTACGCCCCGGGTTGACGCTTTTGTCGGGGAAGATTATATTCGTTTGACCTGGACAGTGGAAAGCGACGGCGGAGCGGAAATCGAATCCTATGAAATAGAGTATGGTGAGAATTCCGATTTTGTCTCTCTGCCGGGTACAGAAAACACCTTTGTATTCCGTGTGCCAATAACAGAAAGAGAGAATTACCGTTACTTTGCCGTCAAAGCCATCAACTCTGCCGGCTCTGCAACCGGTGGTATCTCTGTAAATCCCCACATGAAACTTTCCGGTCCGGCCCGGCTTCTTCTTCCGGAAATTCACGAAAAAACACAAAGTCCGGCTTTTGCACTCTCTGTCACATACTCTTACTTGGACGAGAACGATAATCTAATCACCCAAGTTGCCGATATCAGCGAAGATGCCGTTTGGTCGTTTACGTCTGATGTACCGGAAATCACATGGGATGAAAATGCAAGAGCGCTTATTGTTGACAAATCGCTTGACGCCGGTACATATGAAGTAACGGTAAACGCAAAATACAACGATGTTACGTTTGAGCGCACAGTGAAGATCACAGTCGGAGCGACAGCACAGATCGTAAGTGTCGCAAAAGCCTCCGGAGGGCTATCTGTAAAACTGCAACTGTCCGAATCGGTCGGTGTGGTCTCGTTATGTGCCGCGCTCTATAATGCCGACGGCAGACTGACGACAACGAAGTTAATGGAGATCTCAGCGGATTCTTTAACAAACGGCGAAATTCTCATTCCGATAGCCACTTCCGGCTCTCGTGCAAAAGTTTTCCTGTTTGACAGCATGTCAAGCGCTGTGCCGCTTTGTGAAGCAGTAGACATTTCTCTGAAATAACGGAGATTTCCTTGCAAGGGCTGCTCGCCCTTAAACCTCGCCCACTTTTCTTAAAAGAAAAGTGGGACAAAAGAATTTGATTTTTACCCCGGCAATTTGAGTTCTCAAATCGCCGGGGAGCCTTTTATTCTTAGTGAAATTATATTATAAAAGTTAAGCATGTTTTTTAGCAATTTCCAAAAATTCGCACCTCAATCTCTAATTCTTTATCTTTAACTAAGAGAACGCGCGACGGTTTTGAGTATTCAAACCGCCGCGCGTTAAAATTTAAATTCTTTTGCCAGGCTTTTCTTCTAAGAAAAGCCGCGTACCCCTTCGAAAAGCCGCGTTCCCTTTCCTTTTTGTCAGTTCATATCATCCGACTCATCTAAATGCGAGGAAAGGCGGATAAACACGGCCGCTCCCTCGGCTCGTGTCAAAAGTCCCGACAAGCGAAGAGACATATCTTCATAACCCGAAAAAATACCGGCATTTACAGCATTTTTAATGTAATCGTCACGTTTCTGCCATTCGTTAAGATCAGTGAATTCCTCCAAAGAAAAGTCAAGCGGAGCGGCTTCACAGATTTTTCCGATTACATGGATGACTTCGGCACGCGTAATCGGCTTATCGCCGTCGAAAATCTCGTTCCAGCTTTCATCATGATGCAAAATTCCTTCAAGAAGTCCCGACGCAGACAAACGGTACACAGCCGAGAACGCCCAATCCGGAATCAGCGACGCGTCAGCAAGACCAAGCAGTTCTTCCAAGGTTTGCGAATCTGCCTGCGGCTCTCTCTGGTCAGAAACCGACACTTCCGTGTCTGTTTCTGCACCTGCCGCCGTTTCGGCCGATTCTGTTTCGGCTGCTGCTGTTTCTTCCGCTGCCGCCGGAAGCTCCGGAACCGGAAGTTCACTGCCGATTCCGGTCAAGCGCTCTAACATAACGCAGAATTCATAGCGTGAAAATTGGCGCTCCGGCAGGTAATAAGCTGTGCCGTCCTCGGCAATTTCCCCTTTTACAACGCCGGTCTTATACAACTTATAGATTTCCTTGACAGCCCAATGGTCCTTCATATCGACAAACGGATACGCATCAATCTTAATCTGGATATTTGCGGAAACATCACCGCGTGAAGCTGTAACCGTCACCGTCGTCCCCTCTGTTGACGGCGTAAAAATACCGTCTGCAACTGTTCCGGCCGGTGTTATTTTCTCGGCGTTTTCCGGTATATCGGGAGATGTCACTTCGGAATCAGCCTTGATTTGCGTTTCGGATACGCTCCATGTGTAGCTGTGAAGTCCGGATGCGACGTGGAGTTTACGATAGAACGCCGCAACCGAAAGGCTTGCCGTTTCAAACGGTGCAATTTCAGTTTTGTCCGCTGAAAGAACGATCTCGTCGGGGGCTGCAAGAGAAACGACCGTTGCAGCTACATTTTCACTCTGACGACCGTCAAGAGACGCAAAAACTTCAATAGCGCCGGTCGTGCCGGCAGGATCGAGATTGCCGTCGGATACAATTGTCGTGTTATCTTTGGTGTAGAAAGACGGCGTCGGTTGCTCCTCTGAGTCGGAGATTGAAACCGCATACCCGTTTTTGTCAGACAAAACAACATTTCCGAGTGAGATAGGCGTATCGGAAAGTGTCAGATAGTAATCTCCGTAAAAATAGGCTTCTGACGGTATGCCGGTCTTTTCAAGCGTGTTCGTAAACACAATACCGTTGGAAACGCGGCGTTCAGCTTTTCCGGAGGGAGAATTGACGGTCGTTGCGGAATCATTGCCGCGAAGCGATGCATTGACAGCCGTCGAGCCACCGCCGTCGAGATTGGCGGCATACACGCAGCCGAGTGACACCATACGCTTGGCAAGGTCATACAGCTTGAATCCGGCACTGTATCCGGACTGTCTGCCGTCAACCGCAAACAGCACCAAACTGCCGTCTGCCCGTATTCCGACTGCACTGCGCGGCTGTGGGGAAAGATAGTGACTGAACGTGCGGTCGTCCACCGGTTGCGATTCCTTAACGATGACTGTTCCGGTACCGACGGCATTTTTCACGTCATAAAATGCCTCATTTCCGCTTGCCGATAAGGAAAATGTCTGTCCGGGAACAAACGACATAAGTATGTAGCCATAGGAAGTGTTGTCGGCGGCAAGCAGGTAAGCATCTTTCGGAATGCTTTCATTGCCGGCTGTGGGATTTACCGTATCGACTACAAGATTTTCGCTTTTTCCGATTTGCGGTGCAGCCGGAGAAAGCCGGAAATACGAAGAACCGATCTTGCGGTATCCGGTTTGTTCGGACAGATACTTTTCGATTTCTTCCTGCAATTTCAGCGCTTCTTCGCTGTACGGTTCAAGGTTGTCGCGGCGTTCAAGCATTTCCGCTAAAACCGTATCGGTAGCCGGCTCTGACTCAGTTTCCGAATCGGTTTCAGACTGCATTTCTGTTTCCGCGTCGGGTTCCGTTTCCAATTCCGTTTCAGCGTTTGTATCTGTTGTGGTTTCCTCGTCTGAATCGGCCGTTTGCTCGTTCTGTTCGGCTATTACCGGGGCATTTTCCTCCGGTTCGGTTTGTTTTTCCGGATAGAGTACGGTTTTGATCAACTCTTGTTCCGTTTTCTTATCGGAATAAGGATAAAGAACTACCGACGTATTGGCGGCCGTGATATGTGTTGTGGGCGAATAGCGTGCATTATACAAATAAAGGCCGTATTGGCTGAACTCTTTGTTTAAGTGGAGCACATTGTATTCTGTTCCAGAATCATATGCCGTGAGGGTCAGTTTTATCTGCGGTTTATCGATGAAAAAGCTGCCGTTTTCCCGCTCGGCAAGGCAGAAACTGTCACGGTCTGTGGTATACAGTTCCTTATTTTTTATGTACGCCGATTCCGGAACACCGGTAGACATATTGAAAAAATCGGCGTTGATGCCGGCGATATAGTTTTCATCAGGATATTCGGCGGCGGCAAGATTTCGGATGGTTCCTGTCTGATACAAATACTCACCGTTTGCAAAAGCAAGACGCGTGCTTTCATTCGGCGTATAGGAAAGAACGAATTCGCGCTCTTGCCCATAGGTTGGTGAATAGGAGATCTGCCGCCGATAGGTCAACCCCTCGGAAAGTGTATATGTAGCGGCATAAACATCCTCAACCGGAGAAACCGGTGCGGAAACAGGTGTCTCCGCAAGACTTTCTGTTTCGTTTTTTTCCGTTTCTTCGGCAAGAACTGCAACCGGATTTAAAACAAACAAAGTCGCTGTAAGCAAAGCAATTATTTTTTTCACAAGTACCCTTTCCTTTCCTCGGGTTCGAGAGCGTTTATGTTTTATAAAAAAGATAAAAGTCAGGTTATCGCAGTTTTTTTGTGATGTGCTTTCGTTATCTTTTCGTTTTTCTTCTCAAATCGTATTGATATATTATAACATTTATGATATAATAAGTAAAGCGTATCACATGAAATATTTTTCCGGAAATATTTGTCATGCATACCGGATTTTGTTACGAAAACGGCGGTTGCCGTCGGGAAAGTTGGAGAATTCATGCCGAATCTGTCACTTCTTGCCGAAAAAAAAGACCTTTGGTCGTATTTGAAAGAAACGGCAAAACCAATTGTTTTATATGGTATGGGTGACGGTGCGGACAAGATACTGAATGTCTGCGAAGAGAAAAATATTCCGATACGCGGTGTTTTTGCAAGCGATGATTTTGTGCGCGGACAAGTCTTTCGAGGCTTTACCGTAAAGACCTATGCTGCTGTCAAACGTGACTTCCCCAAACCGATTATTTTGGTATCTTTTGCTTCACGCCTTGACAGCGTCATGCAAAAGATATATAATCTATCTAATACAGACGAAGTTTATGCACCGGATGTTCCGGTTTTCGGCACGGGACTTTTCGACAGTTCCTATTTTCAGGAAAACTTCGATAAGTTTGAGGCTGTCTATCAGCTTCTTGCCGATGAAACTTCGCGCCGTGCCTATTATAATGTGTTGGCTTACAAGCTTTCCGGGTCGCTTTCTTATTTACGTGATTGTGAGACAAGCCCCGAAGAAGCTTTTTACACCATTATTGACCCCCAACCCCAATCGGTCTATGTCGATATCGGGGCTTACAACGGCGATACGATTGAAGAGTATATTTCCTATGCCGGACGCCAAACGAACGTGTACGCCTTTGAACCGGACGCGCGCAATTACCGGAAACTCTGCGAGAATGTCGTTGCTCTCGGTCTTTCCGAACCGCACCTTTATAACATAGCCGCATGGAACGAAAAAACAGATCTGACGTTTTACGCCCGTTCCGGCCGCAACAGTGCCGGGTCTACCGTGCATAAGAAAGCCAAGGCTGTAACCGTGCAGGCAGACTGCGCAGACGCGCTCCTTCCCATGGGGGCGGATTATATCAATATTGATGCCGAGGGTTCGGATTTACAGGCTTTACAGGGCTTGCAAAACACTTTGAGAACGTATCATCCGACAGTTTGCTGTGCGGTCTATCACCGAAACGAGGACATGTTTGCACTACCTCTGTATTTAGCGTCGCAGTATGACCGGTTCAAACTCTATCTGCGGCATTTTCCCTATATCCCTGCCTGGGACACCAATATTTATATTGTAAACGATTCTGCCGCCGGAAAGGACAAAATGCATGATAAAAGAATACTTGGAAGCTGGAAAGATCATCAACAAACGAGGTCTTGCCGGTGAATTGAAAATTGAGAGTTATTGCGATTCTCCGCAGGCATTCTGCTCGTTCAAGCATGTATACCTGTCGTCTGACGGAAAAGATATCCGGAAAATTCTTTCGGCAAAGCTCTACGGCGGCTATGCTTATATCCGTTTGGAGGGTGTGACAAGCGCCGAAGAGGCAGACAAACTGCGCGGCCGGCTTGTTTACATTCACCGTACCGATATGGAACTTGACAAAGACAGCGTTTTTATAGACGATATTTTGGAACTGCCGGTCATAGACGCCGACACCGGCGTGACCTATGGCGTTCTTAAAGAGGTTTTCAACCGCGGCGCATCGGACATTTACCGTGTTGTAAATGAAAACAAAAAAGAATATCTGATTCCGGCAGTCAAGGATATCGTCGTTCGGATCGATCCGGAAAGTGGTGTTTTTATCCGCCCGATTCCGGGATTGATTGACGATGCCGAGGAGATACGGTAATGCATTTTAAAATTCTGACGCTTTTTCCGGAAGCCATTGCACCGTATTTAAACAGCAGTATCTTAGGCCGTGCCCAAACAGCCGGTCTTATTGCCGTTGATTATTTCAACATCCGCGACTATTCGCTTGACAAACACCGCCGTGTGGATGACACGCCGTATGGCGGCGGATTCGGCATGCTTATGATGCCACAGCCGCTATTGGATTGCCATAAAGCAGCTGTAAACGGCCTTTCCGGCAGAACACGAACCATCTATTTTTCCCCGGCCGGTCAAAAACTCGACCACAAAAAAGCCGTTTTCCTGAAAGAAAACTACGATAATTTGGTTTTGTTATGCGGCCATTATGAGGGAATCGACCAACGCGTCATCGACTCTGTTGTTGATGAAGAGATTTCGGTCGGCGATTATGTGCTGACCGGCGGAGAACTTCCGTGCGCGATTTTGGTTGACGCGGTTTCGCGGCTGATTGACGGCGTTTTACCGGATGTTTCCTGCTATACCGACGAAAGTATCGCGTCGGGCCTTTTGGAATATCCGCAATACACCAAACCCGCTGTATATGACGGCAAAGAAGTCCCCCAAGTGCTTCGGGACGGAAACCATGCCGATATCGTCAGATGGCGCAGAGAAATGGCGCTTGAAAAAACTTATTATCATCGTCCGGAACTGTTTGCCGGAGCGGATTTGGACAAGAACGATCTGATCTTTTTGGAGCAGTTAAGAATCCGTGACAGCCGGCTCTCAAAAGATTGACAGAGCGACAGCATGACAGAAAGAAGGTGACGTATTGAACCGCAACCGCTCGGGTAACGCCAAAAACGGCAGCCTGATCTTATTCTTTTTTTCTTATATTTTTTCTAAAATCGGACTTTTGGCGCGTCAAAGCGTCATTCTCGGTTTCTTTTTAAACTATGATGCGCTGGAAAGCGCGTGCGCCGACAGCCGGATTTGCGGAAAATATACCGACCTTTCGCGTGTCAAAGCCCATTTTCTCGCATTAAAGCTAAAATGCGCCAAATACAGTCAAGAAAGCCTTATCATCAATCTTTTTGAAAACGCCGCCTATCGTTTTTTCCGTGCCAGCCTGCGTTCTTTCGGTATTTTTCTGCTGTCTTTCGGCGGCTTTTTGGTCTCCGTGAACTTAGCAAACGGTCTTCCGCGCTTACTGCACTTTGATTTTTCGGATACTTTTTTATTCGGCTGCATCCTCATGATCATTTCTTTATTCATGTTGCCGGTTAAAAACAAGAGTATTGCCGCCTCTCTGCGTGACAGCAAAATATTCTCCTATTTTCTGTTTGACATTTTTACTATCAAACATATTGCTCTTTCCGAAAACGGAAAAGTTTTGCCGACATCGGGAATTTCACTTGCGTTAGGCCTTTTGTGCGGCGTGCTTTCCTATGCGGTCTCACCGTGGCTTACGGCGTTTCTCATCTTTATGATCGTATTGATGTACATGATTTTTACCCGTCCCGAAAACGGGATCCTCGCCGTATGCTTGCTTTTGCCATTTGCCGGGCGCAAAATTCTTTCTTTTCTAATCCTGCTGACGCTGTTATCGGCGGCTTTCAAAATCGTCCGCGGAAAACGTTCGCTTCACTTCAATCTTTGTTCGGGCGTTTGTGTTTTATTCGGAATCATCGCTTTTTCCGGCGTGATTTTTTCGTTTGATTCGGAAAATGCGTTGCGTGCTTTCGGATATACCCTGTCGGCTGTCTTATTTGCCTTTGCCGTCATCGCGTTAGTCAACTCATCCTCCCTTGCTGACAAATGTTTCCGCACACTCGGTTTTTCCGCGCTCGCCGCTTCGTTATACAGCGTGTACGACTACGGTGTAAAGTATCTTTCCACGCACGACATAGCCGGAATTCTTTCGGCACTCCGTGAAAACGGGTTAAGCTCCTCGTTCGGAGATCCGGCCACATTTGCCGCGTTCTTGGTCTGCTTAATACCGGTTTTGTTTGTCAACCGCCAAAGTGCAGGAAAGTTTTTCTCGTTCCTTGCCATAGCCATTGCCGCAGTATGTCTTTTATTTACCAATTCTTATTATGCGATCTTTTCTTTGGTCGTTTCCATGATCTTGGTGATGATTCTGTTTACGCCGTTCGGATTATGGACAACCGGATTTGCGGTGATTGCTCTGTTTCTTATCCGCGCCTTCATGCCGAACATTGAGCGAAACATGGTCTCTTTATACATGCCCCACCCGGAAAATCTTTCTTCCGGCTTTGCCGGTTCCTATTTGGACGGTATCAACGAATTCTTCCGCAAACTGTGGTTAAGCGGCGCCGGCATCGGTCGAGAATCCATTGCAGGCGCATCAACGCTGATTGAAGCCCAACTTACCGGATATAAGGGATTGGGCGCTACCTACGTACAGCTGATGATGAAAATAGGCGTTCCGCTTGTGTTGTTAGCGGCGGTTTTGCTTGTTGCCTTTTTGGCCCGGCTATTCTCGTATTCCTATGGGTTTAATAAGTCGGACAAGGCAAAAAGCAAATGTATGGCGTTAGTGTGCAGCCTTTCCGGTCTGATGATTTATGCTTTTTTTGCCGACCTTACCGGAGAATTCCGCATATGTGTACTGTTTTTCCTGCTTCTTTCCCTCGGCAGCGCCGCAGCTGACAGTGCGGACAACGATTATATCCCCCCCTACTTTGAACGCGAGTATAACTGATTTTATAGGCAGAGGTTGAAAAATGAACAATACGAATAACAAAACCAAGCGGCATTTCAATGTCATCGACATTCTGATCCTTTTAGCACTGCTTGCCATAGCGGCCTTTGCGGCAAATTACATCGTAAACGACATGTTTTCCAAAGAGCTGGCAGAGGTAGAGTATATTCTCCGTCTTGACGGTGTTTCGGAAAACGATATCATGCGTTTGAGCGATGGAGATCCGGTTTTTGCAAATGCCTCCGGAACTACTCTTGGAACCATTCGGGAAATCACGCAGACAGAGTACAAAAAAGCGATATATAATGCACAAACAGGACGATTTGTTTACACGGCAATTCCGGGAAAGTATACTGTACATCTTCGTGTAAACGCTGTCTGTACCCGAAAAGACCACCAGTATTTAATCGGCGATTACCGCATTTCCGCAGGCACTTCTCCCGACATTC
Organism: uncultured Eubacteriales bacterium; assembly: GCA_934479825.1. Classification (GTDB taxonomy): domain Bacteria; phylum Bacillota; class Clostridia; order Oscillospirales; family CAG-382; genus UMGS882. Next base: position 128,150 of record CAKSOW010000001.1, on the reverse strand, counting down.
TCTTGCCTTTTCTTCTTGAAAAAACTGAAATCATTTCCGTAAAGCCGGTTTTACAAGATGCTCTTTCCGATACCGGCGCTCCCGAAAACCTTTCTGCACCAAAAGAAGTTACCGAATAAAACAGTTCAATTGATTCAAAGGAAGTCCGGATATGAAAAACAAAAAACCGAACCTGATTGACGTTATTCTTATCTTAGTATTGATTTTAGTGATAGCCGCCGCCGTTTACCGCACATTAAGCATTAAACAGCTGCCGGACACCGTCAAAGACCAAAAAGTGGAATATACGCTTGAAATCTATGACATCGACAGTCACTATGCCGATGCGATACGCGTCGGAGACACTCTGTATCTAAGCGAAAAAGCCCTGTATTGCGGTGAAGTCGTTTCGGTGCAAACCTCCTTTGCTCACCGTGAGATCACTTCTTCTGACGGAACAGTGTCCTCTCACTTATACCCGGCCAAAATCAACATGACCGTGAAAGCAAGCTTATCGGCAGATATTTCCGAAAACGGGTTCTATATCGGCGATAACACCTATTTAAATCTCGGAAAAAACATGGATATGTACACCGAAACCTTTTCTTTCCATGCACTGTTGGCAGATTTTGACCATATTGCAGAATAGCTCTTGTAAAATATGCTGTTATTATTTTATAATGTTAGCATAAATTTGTTTAAAGTGCGATTTTTTCAGAATATACCAAAATTCATAGTTTACTGTTGACTTTTTGCGCTTGATTTGTTATAATTATGATTGTAATTTGATATCCATATATTTGAAAGGGAAGATCGTATGTTATCAAAGGAAGTTGTCGTAAAGAATATGGAAGGTCTGCATGCAAGACCTGCTACTCTCTTTATTCAGAAAGCCAATACTTTCAAAAGCTCCGTGTGGATCGAAAATGGTGACAGACGTGCAAATGCCAAAAGCCTTTTAGGCGTTTTATCGCTTGGTATTTCCATGGACATGAAAATCATTATCACCGCAGACGGTTCCGATGAAGAGAGCGCCGTCAATGAGTTAGCCGCGTTGATTGCAACCGGTTTGGCTAAGTAATTTTTCCCATACATTTCAGTTTCGGCAAAGGAGTATCTCACAAAATACTCCTTTTTGTCGTTTTATGAGGAACTATGCCTAAAAACAAAATCATTTCCGAAAAACTCTCGGTACTTCCCCACTTGCCCGGCGTTTATTTAATGAAAAACGCGGCCGGAAGCATTATTTATGTCGGTAAATCCAAATGTCTGAAAAACCGTGTTTCCAGCTACTTTCAAGCGCCGGAACGGTTAAATGTCAAGACGCGCAAGCTTGTGAGCAATATTTGCGACTTTGAGACCATTGTTACCGGTTCTGAGGCCGAAGCCTTGCTGTTGGAAAACGAGCTTATTAAGCGGCATATGCCGAAATATAACATCAAATTAAAGGACAGCAAATCCTATCCGTATATCAAGATTACATCCGACCGCTATCCGCGCCTTGTCACGCAATACGAACGCAAGGATGACCGCTCCAAATACTTCGGACCGTATACGTCGGCTGTCAGCGCGCGTGATATTATCAAAACCGTACAGAAGATCTTCCGTTTGCCGGTGTGTGAACGAAAGCTTTGCTATGGAAAAGCCGTCGGACGGCCATGCTTGAATTTCCACATCGACCAATGCATCGCTCCCTGCACCGGGAAAATATCCGAGGCGGAATATGCATCGGTATTTGAGGATGTTGAAAGCTTTTTGAAAGGCGATTATATAGCTGTAAAAAAGTCTTTGGAGCAAAAAATGTACGACGCGTCCGAACAAATGCGTTTTGAGGCCGCGGCAAAATACCGCGACAGCATACAGAATCTTGACAAGCTCTCCGGCCATCAGAAAATCAAATCAACGCCCGGAACAGACAAGGACATTTTCGGCTTTTGCGAAACCGAAACAAGAAGCGCTGTGGCGGTCTTATTGATCCGGGATGGCGTTATTATCGATAAAAACGTAATTCTTATGGGCGTGGACGAAATCGCCGACAGCGAGACGCTTTCTGACCTGATCTTGCGCTATTACCACAATCCGGAAATCATTCCGCGCGAGATATCCCTTTCCTTTCCGTTGGAGGAGGAAACGTCAGAAGCTGTTGCTGAAATTCTTTCCCAAAACAGTGGGCATGCCGTAAAACTCCATACGCCGCAAAAGGGAAAAAACAAGGAATTATGCGATATGGCTGTGCAGAATGCCGCCGAGGCGATTCGCACCAAAGAACGGCAGGACGAGAACGATTCATCCCTTTTGATACGGCTTGCGAGCGCATTGGAGCTTGAAATCGTCCCCGAACGGATTGAGAGTTACGATATTTCTAACAGCGGCGACAGCGATATTTATTGCGGCATGATTGTTCTCGAAAACGGACGTTTCAAAAAAAGCGATTACCGCGCTTTTTCTATCCGCACCACAGACGGCGTGGACGATTACGCCTCCATGCGCGAAGCGCTTTCGCGTCGTTTTGCTCATCTGACGGATAAAGAGGACACCACTTCCCTTTCGGTGCCGCCGGATCTGATCTTGCTTGACGGTGGTGTCGGCCATGTGTCAACCGTCCGGCAAGCCGCCCTTGACTGTGGTGTCGATATTCCAATTTTCGGCATGGTGAAAGACAGCTTTCACAAAACGCGCACCATTACGGACGGCGAGCATGAAATCAGTATTGCCAAGGATGCGCTGCTCTTCAATTTTATTTACAAAATCCAAGAGGAAGTACATCGCTTTACCTTTTCCAAAATGGATGCCGCCCGCCGAAAACGCATGAAGAAAACGGAACTTACCAATGTCAAAGGTGTCGGCGAAGCCAAGGCAAAGGCCCTGTACGAAGCTTTTAAAACCACAGCTGCTTTAAAAAATGCCACTTTGGACGAACTTTGCAAGGTTAAGGGCATAACGCCGGAAATTGCGGCAAATATTATGGAATATCTGAAAGAAGAACCCGAAAAATAACGATGGATAACGTGAAAGGAAAATAAAGATATGAGAATTATTGCAGGAACGGCACGCAGACGCACCTTAGAGACGCTCCCCGGCGACGATGTGACGCGCCCGACGGCAGAACGCGTCAAAGAGGGGTTATTCAGTGCGATACAGTTTGAGTTAGACGGCAGACGCGTGCTTGATTTATTCTGCGGCTCCGGTCAGCTTGCCTTGGAGGCGCTTAGCCGCGGTGCAGAAAGCGCCGTCATGATCGACGACAACGTCGGGGCTGTTGAGATCATCAAGAATAATGCCAAGAACACCGGCCTTATGAAACAATGCCGCATTTCACGCATGGATTACAGTGAGTATTTAAAAGCGGCGGCCGCCAAAGGTGAGAAGTTCGACCTTGTATTCTTGGATCCGCCCTATGCCAAAGATGTCAAGGATGAGGTATTAAAAAAGGTTTCGCGTGCCGGAATTTTAGCGTCCGGCGCCATTGTGGTCTGCGAATCCGATGTTGACCGCTTCACAGAGAACGAAGATGTATACGGATTAAGATTCCGCCGCAAATACCGCTACGGCAGAGTTTACATTACGATGTTGGAAATGCCGGAATCAGACATAACGGAAAACTCGGAATCTTCGGAGGAATCATCAAAATGAGATGCGCTCTTTTGCCCGGCAGTTATGACCCGATTACCATCGGGCATTTGGATATCGTTCGCCGTGCGGCAGGAATCTTTGATCACGTAACAGTTTTAGTGGCTCACAATTCCGCCAAAAACTATCTGCTTTGCTCCCAAAAGCGACTTGCCTTAGTGGAGGACGCTATCAAGGACATTCCCGGCGTGACGGCTGATCTATATGACGGAATGCTCATTGATTACATGGCTGAACATGGTCGTCCGACGCTTGTAAAGGGTGTCCGAAACGAAAAGGATTTTACCTATGAGATCGAAATGGCGCAGTACAATCGCGAGCTATGCCGCCGGAAATACGGGTTCGAGGCAGAAACGCTGTTTTTACCGGCATCGCCGTGCTATTCGGCTGTCAGTTCCACGCTCATCCGTACGCTTGCCGCTTGCGGCGGAGACTTTGACGATTTGGTACCGAACGGAAAGCTGTTGCGGGATTTTTTAAAGGGTTAAGCCTGTTTTACTGCAAAAATTGAATAAAAAGACGCCGTCCGTAAAAAATAAGCATAGTTCTCCCCTATCTTATTTTCGGACGGTGATTTTATGCATAAATCAAACAAAGCGGAACTTCCGACCTCCGCTTTAAACGAATTTTCGGATCTGCCGCAAGGGCTTGCAGCCGCTTTCTGTCAGAACGCCGCCGCGATGACGGTCTTTACCAATCTTTCGGATAGCGAAAAGCGCGAGGTGATTGATCTTGCGCGACATGCGGCAAGCAAAAAAGAAATGACGGACATTGTACAGAACCTCACGGTTCACACAATTCCGGAGTGATTTGTATGAAGAAAAAGAAGTGCGTACCTTTCGGTACGCACTTCTCAGATTGTTGCAAAAGTCTATAAGATTTTTCGGGCGAAGCCCGATTTTAATAAAAATTTGAAAAATCCGGGGACATGTGCCACGGATTTTTCACCGATAGATTCGCGCGTGTCGAAAAGCGGAGCTTTTTGGCATGAGGCGCGAGCGTACGAATCTGTTTCCGTGTCGTAAAACGCAGTTTTGCGACACGCTCAGAAGTGCGTACCTTTCGGTACGCACTTCTTTTAAAATGCATTTAGTTGCTTTCAACGGTTTCGATGACCTTGTCGAGGTATTCTGCGTAAGGCTCATCGCCTGTCATATTCTCATACAGTTTCATCGCGATTTCATACATGCAATCAACAACCGGATTGCCGTAGATAACCGTACCATCCGCAAGCGTTACATACGGTCTGACATACAGATCTGTAAGGTAAGCTTCTTTGGTATCGGGAATACCGACAATAACTGCCGTGATGATCTGTGCCTCCGGAGTTTCCTCATAAATGACGTCTGTTTCGTCGTTATGAGCAATACCCTTTACCGCGTTGCCGGCCTCAACAGCCGCCATATTCAATTCTTCTGCCGAAGCGATACGGCTGCCAATGGAAACGAGGAATCCGTATTCTTTAACGGCAAAGCCCTCGGTTGCATTACCTGCGGCGAGCAGTTTATTGGCTACCATAGCGCGGAAACGTACGCCGCTGGGAGCGCTGGTACGGAAAGAGACCGCCGTATCCGAAGTGGTAAACGTGGTATCCATCTTTTCTGCGCCGGCAGAGGTGAGCTTGTAAAGAACTTTCTTGGAAACATCCGCTTTGTTACCAAAGTATACAAAGCCAACGCCATTTTCGTTCAGTTTAACAAGATACTTCGCGCCGTCTTTCATGTCAACCGGTTTATCATAACCGCCGACATACATGTAATCGGTGGAAGAGACACCCATATTGGCCATGTTTAACGTAAAGACTGCGTATTTGTCCTTGTTGGCGTCAGACATTTCAAGATTTTCTGCCACGATAAGCGCACCGTTCGAGAAATCAACATCGCCGGTCAGATACAGGTTCTTGATGAGAGCCGATCCCTCGGGAGCGAGCGTGCCGCCCTCTGCTGCGAGGTAGGTCGCCCAATCGTCGGTTCTGACTTTCAACGTTTTGCCGGTTCTTGCAATAATGTTAGCTTCGGAATCGGTGAAACGGATGTAATCGACATCGTTAGTACCCTTGCAGCCGGTAAGGTCAAAACGGAAGTAAGTGAGGATGCCACCAAACGTTCCCTTCTGGGTAAGATCAACGTCAATGTACTGCCAATCAGTCGGTGCAGGACCATATGTGTTGAGATATGTTGATGCCGAGTTAGCTTCGGAAAGATTTGTAGCAGTAGAAGTTCTGAAAAAGATCTGCGTAGTTGTATTTGCGCCGCCCGCGTTGTTCCACTTCATCTTAACGCGGATCTTATTGGAAGTGGTAGAAGTCGGGTAGTTCGGAAGATTCTTGACATACACAATCGGGTCAGCACTGTTGGATTCATAGTGAAGAATACCGTCTTCCACTTTCGTCTTGGTTGCGTCAACGTTGCTGACGCTGTCAAGTTCTCCATTGTCGAATTCCCAGTGGTCGTTCTTATCCCAAACGGCATATAAGAACGTACCGGCTTTTTCGACATTGAACTTGGAGCCGACTAAAAGTTTGCTGTCTTTTGCAGCAGACCAACCGAGGAACGTGTAGCCTGCGCGGGTCGGAACGGCGTCCGAAACAGTCACTTCTCCAAGGCTCTTGAACTCACCGGCCGGCATTCCGGAAACGGCGTCGGTGGTGTTTTCATCATAACCGAGAATCGGCTGTTCCACAAAAGCAATCTCATCCAGGTTGATGGTGCAGTCCACATTGGTCGGAGTAAATTCAAAGCCGGTAATCGTACCTTTGACTTTACTCATTTTGAAGCAATATGTGACATAATCGCGCGTTACAACTTTTTCTTGGAATTTCACATCGCCTTCGGTCGTATGAATCGTCATATCAAGAACCGTATCCGTGGAGATCTCGGTGTTCTGCATGGTGACAATCAGCGCATAATAATCGGAGGCGTTAAGATTTAATTTCGGCGAATTGACTTTCAGAACTTCGCCGGTAGCAACATTCGTGCCGGTTGCGATCGACATGAACTTGCCGTCTAAGACGTACTGGTTAAAGCCGTTGTCGATTGTGAAGTTTTCTTTGTAGCCGTCGGTATCGAACGACCAGGACTTTGCGAGCTCCCATTGTGCATAAACCGTGATGTTGCCGGTAATCTCAATCGATTTGACCGGTTCACCGTCCGGCGTTGTAGCCCAACCGAGGAACTTATAGGTTTCTCTTACCGGGAAACCGTCGTCAAAGACAAAGGTGTTTTTGGCGAATGTGTTCGGTTTCGGCAAGTCTGTAACAGTATCGGTGGTATTTGCATCATAGGTTACAGTATACGGCGTTGTCTGGCCGGAAATGGCAATCTCAATCGTATTCTTGACGGTTTCGTCATATCTGGATGTTGCGGTAACCGTAACAGTACCGTTGTTTTTAGCGGTAAGAACGCCGTTTTTATCAATTGCGGCAAGGTTCTTGTCGCTTACAGTCCAAACAAGGGACTGCGGAGCGCCATCCGGAAGAACAGTTGCGGAAATCTTGACAGAAGCGTCTGCTTTGGTAATTTCCTTGACCGTATCAGCGGCAAATTCAACGCTCTTCGGAATGGTGGTGTATTCAGTTCTGTCGTTGACAGACAGGCGCGCGTTAGCCTGATCAAAGATGAGTTTGGCGATGCGGTCCATGCCGAGGTCGCCCGGATGACGTTTTACGCCGTCGATAGCATCAACCAATTTGCCGTTTTCATCGATTCTGCAGTTTTTAAGCGAAGGATCGTCATAAGCCATGTTTTCGATGGAATTCAGGTTATGAACAAGCGCAAGACCAAGATCTTGTTCTTCGGCAACATTTGTCATACCGACAATGCGGTTGTAGCCGCCCCAGAACGGTGTGCAAACGACGATAACAGCGTCAGGAGCTGCGGCACGAAGAGCATTGACAAGAGCTGTTACAGCATATTGGTAGGACTCAATGGTCGGGTCCGTGTTGACGTTTTCCCCCATCTGAATGGAGATAACATCCGGTTCAAAGGTGACAACATTGTCCACAAACGTCTGAACCAAACTTGAATAATCAACGGTCAGGTCGTTCTTGGCAATAGCACGTTCAAACTCGGCAAGAGAAGCGCCCACTTTCAAAGTCGTGCTGTTGGCACCGAACTTTTCATTCATGTAATACTGCAAGCGGTGTGCGTAGTCTTTTTCCTCAGAGGATGCTGCCATACCGCAAACGCGGTTCCAGCCGATACTGGAAGAAGCGCCGTGTCTTGCGATCGAGTTACCAAATACGATAACGCGGTAATCGTTGACCGCCATACGTTCCGGCTGACCGGAAATGTTGATGGTGACTGACGGAGTTTCTTCAACGCCGTTGATAAGGGCTGTAACGGTAATCGTACCGTTGATCATACCGGTGAGCGTCAGAGAACCGTCATTGTTTTTGGTAAGCTTTGCATTCACGGTATCCGTGACAAAGTTTGCTTCGGTGGTTTCTCTTCCGTCGCTGTAACGGACATACGGACGAATGGTAACCTCGCCGCCGTCCTCGGTAATTTCTGTGGAGGTTGTGTAAAGCGCAAGCTTTTCAACAGATTCCGATTTCGGGGGAACAAGTTTATTGGTCATAAATACATCCGAAATTACAATTGTACCGTACGTACCGGTAGTGGCAAGCATAAAGGTCTTTACGTTGCCCTCCCACTCTTTCAATCCGGCAAAATCAACAACATAATAGCTGTAATCGCCGTCTTTGAACGTGGCTATATTGGAAGTTTGTGTTTTTTCAACCTGACCCAGATTACCAATCGTATAGCCGGGATATTTATCGGTCGAATAGTAAACACGGAAACCGGTAATGCCGTTGGCGTCTTTTGCCTTAATGACAAGTTTGCTGTAAATAGAAGAATCCAAGGTCGCAGTCGGAGAGGCTATGTTGAACGCACCCTGATTGGTATCCTTGTTGAGGCGGGTCAGCGTGTAAGTGCCGTCAGCATTTGCTGCGAGACTGTGATGTCCCCAGGCGCTGAAACCGGAAGTATAGTGGTATTCGTAAGCTTCGTCTGTTTTCGGTTCATACAGTGTCGTGAAATAGATATCTTCAATTTCAACAACGCCCGAACCGCCCTCGAATTTGAACATACAGCTCTGATAATCGCCCGTCCAATATTCGTTCTGGGTCATGTCGTAATAGTATTCCTTGAACACTTTGGAATTCTGTTCAAACGGAATAACGACAGTCTGTTTATCGGAGGCCTGCGGATGATCCGAGGTGGTAAAGTAGAATCTAACCTGGTTAACGGTATTGAGGTTTCTTGCCTTAACAACAAGGTATCTGTGTGCCTTGGTGTTGAGCGAAACACGGGGATGCTGTAAATACGGCGTGCCTTCATATGCTTCGGCACTTGTATTGACGATCATCATACCGTTCTTGTATTCCATGGAATAACCCTTGTTTGCAGCTTTCCATACCTGTGAGGACGCGTCCTCGAAATCCCATGTATAGGTAGTTGCCTCAGGCGTATCCGGGTCTTTTTCCCAAACGGCATAGAGCTTGATCTTATCGGTAACATCAACCGTCGATACAACATCGTCTGCTGTTGCATCAGCCGTAAGTGCCCAGCCCTTGAAGAAGTAACCGTAACGGGTCGGCTGCAAAGCGGCATCCGGTGTGTACGAGGTGATGAGCTTTTCCTGGTCGTCCAACAGGAAATAACGGGTTGCAACAACCGTATCGGTGCCGTCGTTCATGAGGTACTGGCACTCATAGTTCGGACGGGTTGCAAAATAGATATCTTCAATTTCGACAACACCGCCGCCATTGATAACGAGCATACAGCTGGTATAGTTGCTGGTCCAGTATTTGTTGGTGCTCATATCAACATAAAATTCCTTGAACGTGTCGGTTTCGGGTTCAAGAGCAAAATTAACCGTCATATCTTCGCTTGCACTGGGGTGATCCGATGTCTTGAAGTAAAACTTGACAGAGGAAGCTTTGCCGAGGCATTTTGCACGCATGACAAAATAACGGTATGTATCCGTATTCAAGGAAACATTGTCATGGTAAATGTACGGTGTTCCCTCATAGGCTTGCGCATTGGTATTGACAATGGCCAAGCCGTTCTGATAAGCCAGCGAATAGCCCTTGTTGGCGCAGTGCCATGTCTGTGCAGAGGATTTGCTGAAATCCCAATGGAAAGCTGCCGCAGTCGGATTGGGGTCCTTTTCCCAAACAGCGTAAAGCGCGATATCTTCGTTTTTCAGAGCAATTGTTTCGGGAGCGTCAGCCACTGTGCTGTCAGCATTCAGCGACCAGCCCTTGAAGATATAGCCGAAACGCTTAGCGGTATAGTCCTTAACCGCATAAGACGTCATGATCTTGTTATCGCTGTCGAGCAAGAAATAATCTGTCTGTGCAACACCATTCGTGCCGTCGTTCAGGTAATAGGTAGCCTTATAGGACGGGATATAGAGAATATCGTCGAACCAGAAGTTGGTCGTCCCGTCGGATTTCAGAACTTTCGCCTGAATATGGACGTTCTTGGTGTCGCCGGTATCCTTTTGAGAGGGATTGGACGGATTGTACGCGGTGGTGAAATCCAGTAAACCGCTGTACTGTTTCCAATCTTTGTCAAACGCAAAACCTCCGACAGATTTGACAATATAACTGCCTTTCATGACCCAAAGAGCTTCCTCACCCACTGCCGCTTCACTTGCTTTGGGCGTATAAGTTTTCTTATACTTGAAGCTGACATAGATTGGGCGCTTTGCGTCTAAGGCAGACGGGAACGTAAAGCGGAACGACGGATAGCCGTCGTTGCTTGACGGGCAGGTTGCTTTCAGATTGACTGCCTTTTCCGAACCGTTGACGCTGTCTTTGGCAGGGTTTGACTCTACATACGCATTGCCGCCGGTAACGTAGAAAGAAAATAATTTTCTTGCGGTATCGGTGTCAACTGTTTCAAAGCCATACGGCTCTGTGGTCTGTGTGAGCATGTTAAGACCGGGTTTTATGCCCACGTCGTTAAGAGAAGTGTTTTCTCCCGCGCTTGAAACAGTTTCGTCGGACGGTTCAACTGTTTCGATAGCCGGTACAGCGAAAGCGATTCCGCTGAAAACCATGCAGAACGAGAGCAGAAAACACAACGCTTTGGTGAAATGTGTTTTTCTCATAATGGAACTCCTTTTCCTTTAATTTTGAGCATTATTATTATACTACATAACTTATCCGAAATCAAGATTGCAAATCGACGTTTTTTGGGAGTGCTAATTGTGCATATTTACCAATAACTAATTGAAATAGTAGTCAAAACGGACAACTTGATGAACAAAAAAGGACAAAACACATAAGCTTTGTGTTTCGTCCCTTTGGCAGGCTCAATAATTAAAAGAATATAGAATCCAAAATGAGATTAAATGGAGATGTGCAGGAAACGATGGATTCCTACTTTGATTCAGCAACGGCAATCACATGATTGACGTAATCGGCATATGCTTCATCGCCGGTCATGTGATCCGCTACGCGGCGCGCCACATCGTAGGCGGAATGGGTAATCGGATTTCCGTAAATAACCGCACCGCTGTCAAGAATCGCATACGGTCTGACATAGAAATTGACAGTATAAGCGGCCTTTGTATCGGGAATTCCGACAAGAACGGCCGTGAAAACAGTCGATTCGGCAGATATCTCGTAGATCTTATCGGTCCGTGCGTCGTGCGCAACACCCTTGATAGCCTTTCCTTGTGCAAGAGAAGCAAAGTCAAGTTCGTTTGCGTCGGTTAAATGGTCGGCATTGGAGACAAGGAAACCGAATTCGGTTACGGCAAAACCGTCTTTGTCGGTTGTAGCCGCAAGCAGTTTGTTGGAGGCCATGGCGCAGAAACGAATACCAGTCGGAGCAGACGCACGGATCGAGACGGCGTCATCCATGGAAGTAAACACGGTATCCATTTTTTCGATGCCGTCAGAAGTAATCTTGTACAATATCTTTTTCGTAAGATCCGTCTTACTTCCGAAATAGACAAATCCGACGCCATTTTCCAGTTTGACCGGATATTTTGCACCGTCGATCAGTTCAACCGGCTTTTCACAACCGGCAAGATACATGGTATCGGCAGCCGTCAATGCGTCTTTTGCCATATCCAATGTAAAGACGGCATACGGTGCATTTTCTGCGATTTCAAGCGTATCGGTCACAGCCACTGCGCCGTTCGCATAATCGATCTCGCCTGAGAGGTACAGATTTTTCAGTGAAACCGTGCCTTGCGGCGCAAGCGTACCGCCTGTTTTGACGATATATGTTGCCCAGTCGGAGGCGGACACTTTACGGGTCTTGCCGGTATCCGTCAAGATGTTTGCCTCAGAATCCGTTAAGCGAACATAGTCGAGATCGACTTCCCCTTGGGTATTGATGATATCAAAACGGAGTTGGGTAATTGTTCCCTTCCAATTAGCCTTGCCCGTAAAATCAAAGGTTACGAGCTTATAATCATCCGGTGTTCTGCCGCCAAGCGGAAGCAAATCAACTTTTACGGAATTCGTTTCGGAAAGCTTGGCGTCACTGCCCTCAAAGAACATTTGAGAGAAATAATCTTTGGTCGATTCCGTAGACCATTTCATACGTGCGACAACTTTTCCGGAGGTTCCCGAAGCAATAAATTTCGACGGAATGCCGATAATCGGGTCATAGGTGTTATCGGATTTTAAGGTCGCTGTAAAATGTAAAATACCTTCGCTAAGCGTGCCTTTTCCGTTGCCGAGGTTATATTCAGAAGTGTCGTCCATTTCCCAATGGTCGTTTTTATCCCAGACAGCATAGACCGTATGAACGGATTCATCCACAGAGCCGGAAAGAAGCAGTTTGCTTTCCTTATTCTTTGTCCAGCCTAAAAACGTATATCCGCTTCGTGTCGGTCTTGCTTCGGACAGCAAGAATTTTCCGTCCTTTGCCAGGTATTCGGGCGACGGCAGATTGGTTACGGTTTCATCCGTATTGGCGCCGTAAATGAGCGCGCCGCTTTCAAGGGATACAAAAGCGATTTCATCGATCATAATCGAGCAGTCGATGTTGGTCGGTGTAAAGGCAAAACCGGTTATGGTTTCTTTGATTTCAGAAAGGTTGAATGAATAAGACGTCATATCGGTTGATGTGACAGAAGTGGTATAGGAATAGCTGTCCGTATCGGTATATACCGTTAAAGCAAGCTCTGTATCCTTGGCAACCGCGCTGTTTTGCAGGCGGAGTGCCAGGATGGTGTACTCTGTCGGATCAATTGCCAACTTCGGCGAAACAACTTTCAGTACAGCGCCTTTTTCAAGGTCAGTATCGGTAGCAATGGTCGAGAAAACACCATTTTTGACATATTGGTTGAAACCGTAATCAACCGTAAAGCCCTCTTTGTAGTCATCGCGGTCGAAAGACCAGGAGGTGGCTGGTTTCCAGACTGCGTAAACCGTCAGATCGTGCGTCACATGGACAGAAGAAACCACTTCCCCATCCGGCGTGAGCGACCAACCGACAAACGTGTACGTTTCGCGTTCGGGAAAGGTATTGTCAAATACAAATTCGCCTTTGGCGTAGGGATTCGGTTCGGGCATTCCGGAAACATCGTCGGTCGTGTTTTTATCATATGTTACCGTGCAAGACTCGGTCTGGCCGGAAATTTCAACATCGGTTTCCGCATAGACGGCCAGGTTATAGTGCGCTGTGGCGCGAACTTTAACCGTTCCGTTATTGAGAGCTGTTAAAACGCCGTTTTTGTCAATTTCGGCGATATAGCGGTTATCTACCGACCAATCCACGGTCTGATCGGCGTCTGCCGGCAGAATTTCAGCCGCAAGCGCCAATGTTCCGTTTTCCGCGGTAATGGTACGCTCGGAACCGGTTATGGTAAGGGAGGCCGGAAAATTGGTATATGTAATGGTTTCGGTCTCACTGCGTTCGGCATTGATTTGCTCGTAGAAAAGATTAGCGATTCGTTCCATGCCAAGGTCGCCGGGATGAATGGCAACGCCGTTATGTTCAAATAACCCGATTGCCTTGTTTTCTTCGCTGTTGAGCGTATCCAGTTGTGCGATTCTTACATTTAATTCTTTTGCAACTTTCAAAGCGCCGTTTACGCGCGCATATCCGCCCCAGAAAGGCGTTGTGATAACGATTGTTGCGTCAGGCGCTTCTTCTTTGAACATGGTGACGATCTGGCGCATTATGTTCTCGTACTGTGCTTGGGATATACCCGCAGCACCGTTTTCACCCATTTGAAGCGTGACAACATTCGGCTTGAATGTGCGGAAATCCTCGCGCATCGGGTCGATCATGTAAGAATAATCTTTATCCGTCGCGTCGCTCGCCGTAATGCCGTTTTCCCAATTGGTCTGCGAAGTGCCGAACTCTTGGACAACATTGTCATCGCCATACTTCTTTTTAAATGCGGCAATCAGGCGGTGCAGATAGTCTTTTTCCGGTGCGGAGGCCGCCATGCCCCAGTTGCCGCTCCAACCGAGTTTTTCATTCGGACCGTGTTTCATGATCGAGTTTCCGTAAGTAAGGTAACGGATCTGGGTCGTGGAGGCACGGGGAGACTGACCGGTAATAGTAATGGTCTTGGAGGCAGAATAGGTCGAATCGACCGTGAGGGTCGCCGTAACCGTGATCGTGCCGTTTATCATACCGGTAACGGTAGCCGTGCCGTCAGCATTTTTTGTAAGTGTCGCATTGACTGAATCGGTGGTATAGGTAACAGCCGGGTCAACATCGGCACGTGCTTTAACGGTCGGCGTAAGGGTAACTGTGCCCTGATCGGTCGTTATGGTATCAGCCGAAGCGGAAAGTTCAAAGTCATCGATAAAGTTCAATTCTTTTGCATAATACATGTCGCTCACCGTAAGGATGGAGGTCGCTTCTCCGGCCGAAGAAAGCATCATTTGGCCGATCAAGCCGATCCATGTATCCTTACTTCCCAGATGAACGGCAAAATAGTCGTATTCACCGTCTTTATACGGCAAACGCGTCATGGTCAGTTTCTGTGATTCGTTCTTGGTCGGGTATGCGCTCGTCGAATAGTAAACGTAGAATACTTTGTCAGCGGCAGGGCCTTTTGCCTTTAACACAAGATACGGATAGTCGGCGGCGGAAACCTGCTCTCCGGCAGGGACATCCACAAAACTTGCACCGCCCTCCTTAGGAACGGTCATCGTCATAATTCCCTCTGACGGGAATTCATATTTCATACCGCCCCAAGAGGAAGTAATAATCGATTTTTCCAACGGATAATGCCATTCCGGTGCGGCATCCGCGCTTGCCTCCGGTATATAAGTCTCGCGGAAACTGATTTCTTCAATTTCAACAGAGCCTTTTTGTGCGGAATGGAACACGATCATACAGCTGGTATAGTTTCCGGTGAAAGAATCGCCTTTCAAGGCTTTCAAATTAACGGCGTATTCCCGGAACTGTGTATCATTGGGACGAATCGGAATTTCCACGGTGTGACTTTCCTTGAATTCCTGCTCTGTTGTTTTATAATAAAACTTGATTTTGTCAAAGTCGCTGGTGCTTTTGGCTTTGATAACCAGCCAACGGCACTTGGACGTATCCAAAGAAACGTCCTTATGTGCGATATAACCGGCTTCGGGGTCGATATTCACTTTCATTTTGCCGTCTTCGTACTTGATAGAGTATCCTTCGTTATAGCAGTTCCACGTTTGGGAAGAAGCGTCTTCAAAATCCCACATATAGGTGATTTTGTCCTCTGAAAGAGCCGCTTGCGCGGTCGTTTCTGCTGTTTCTGTCGGCTCAGCGGCTGTTTCAACATGGATGTCAAAAACCGGAACTGCCGAAACTATAAGGTTGAGCGACAGAAAAGCGGCCAACAACGCAGTCAGTATTCTTTTCATGTTTATCGTCCTTTCAAACAAATACAGAAGTCTATTTGACTTCATTATGGTGTTATTTTACTATACCCGTTGTGATTTGTAAATGATTTTTTGCGACATTTTTGTAAAAAGATTGAAAGGTCACGACACATTTTAAGGAGATGCTTTAACGAATTCTTCGGATAGCTGTCCGTTTACTTCTGCTGACGGTTTTCAAAAATCAATTCCAGCAACCGCGTTCCGGCCGAAGTCTTAAACACATTTTTCTTCGCACTTTCAATAGCCGAGTCACTGTATGCGCTTTCCCCTGCATTCACAAGAAAATCCGCCTCTAACAGAATCTGATAATCAAGACCGTCTACATTTGTGTAAGTATGATGATGTGCAACAAGCCATGAAATGCGTTCTGCATCCTGTGCGGACACCTGCGCATTTCTAAGATACTCCGCAAAAAAGTCTTCCACGAGCGGCGGACTTTCAAGTTCTTGCTTTTTGCCGTCGGTATTTCCGTATTTTTCACGGCAGATCGGACATGCA
This sequence comes from uncultured Eubacteriales bacterium, assembly GCA_934479825.1. Classification (GTDB taxonomy): domain Bacteria; phylum Bacillota; class Clostridia; order Oscillospirales; family CAG-382; genus UMGS882. Next base: position 112,183 of record CAKSOW010000001.1, on the reverse strand, counting down.
ATATCATGGACAACAGCCGCAAGTTCGAGAATTTGCAGGGTATGCGCATCTAGTTTTTCTTGTTCTCCTATCGTTTTGGCAAAAGCCCAGACTTTCAGAAAATGCTCAATGTCATGCAAATTGCCCTGATAGAAGCCAATCATTTTTTCAATAGCCGATGAAACGATCATTTCCTTTTCCTCCCTCTTACAATGCCGTTCCCTTTTTAGGAACAAAAAAATGACTCATATCCGCGCGTTCCAACTCCAACAGCTTAACTTTTCGCGTGATTCCGCCGCCGTAACCGGTTAAACTTCCACTTGTTCCGACCACGCGGTGACACGGAATCATCAAAGAAATCGGATTATGTCCGACAGCGCCGCCAACTGCTTGTGCCGACATTCGTTGGAGCCCTTTTTGCTTGGCGATTTCCGCCGCAATTTCACCATACGTCATGGTTTTCCCGTATGGAATGCCTAACATAATATCACAGACAGCCTTGCGAAAAGGAGTGGAATCGTAATGAAGCGGCGGAAGAAAATCCGGCTCATTCCCGGAAAAGTAAATATCAAGCCAGCGCTTTGCCTCTTGAAAAAGCGGTAATTCCTTTTTCTCTGTCTGTTCGGGCAGTATGTTTCCGAAATGCTTTTGCCCGTTGAACCAAAGTCCTGTAATGGATCTGCCGTCGCAGGCAAGTGTGATTGCCCCAAGCGGTGAATGATATTCGCATGTATAGATCATTTTAAAACTCCTCTTGTCTCAGAGCATTTTAGTTATTTTATTCTTTTACATTTATCCCGAATAATCTCAAATTTCACTTTTTAGCGCCTTTTGTTTTGGGAGCATAATCTCTCATACCTTCTATTTTCCCGCCGGCAACAGCCCACAAATATAGACTCGCCACACTGCAATACGGACTGAAACGTCTGCGATATTTTTCAAATAATTTTCGGTCCATTTTTCGGTGATGATACGTCATACGCAACCCCCGCTGTATAGCAAGATCATCAAAGCTGAAAACATCCGGACGCTGCATACAGAATAACAGAATCATTTCGGCGGTCCATACGCCGATGCCTTTCAAGGAAACAAGTTCCTCGGTAGCCTCTTTATCTGTTTTTTGCCAAATGCCGTCAAGGTCAAATTCGCCGTTTTTGATTTTCGTCGCAAAATCGGTGATATACTCCGCCTTGCGAAACGTCATGCCGAATGATTGCAGTTTTTCTACACCAGCCTCTATGATACGGTCAGCATTCGGCACGCCCACACTCTCATTGATTCTTTGCCATATGGTCGCCTGCGCTTTGGTGGAAATCTGCTGTCCGATGATATGGTGAACGACCGAAGAGAACAGATTCGGATCGACCTCACGGTTAATGTGCCCGATCTTGTCTATGATCTCCCCTAAGGTCTTGTCTTTGCTTTTTAAGTAATCAAGCGCGTCATCGTCATATTCAAAATACATAGTTTCACCTTGTTGGCTTTTTTCTAAAAAATTTGTAACAACAGAACAATTAAAGAACTTCAATACGACTATGCCATTGACTCACGTCGGTGCGGCGAAACTGCGCTTGCAGAAATGCACCTTATTGAAATGCAAAAGCGGTTAAACGGTGTGCAGGAGTGGTATAAAAAAGTTATATCGATGATGTCGGGCGAAATTGAGCTTGACCCATTGTCCGAAGCCTTGATACAGGACTACATGGACAGATACCGCGATCTGATGCGCAAGTTCGATTCTGCGAAGCAGTAAGACGATGTTAGGAAAGCCGTGCTTTTGCGCGGCTTTTTCGTGTCATCTTTCGTGTTATATTTTTGTTTAAAATACCGTATTTTGGTATAATTTTCTGAATTTTGATATAAGATTCTAAACATCAAAACCCTGCATGGTTAAGTCAAAATAAAGGAAACCGCCTGTTCAGCGGTTTCCTGATTTGGTGGAGCATAGGGGACTCGAACCCCTGACCCCGACACTGCCAGTGTCGTGCGCTCCCAACTGCGCTAATGCCCCGTTTGAATAAATTATTCGGCTCTGCTTGGTGCACCTGAAAGGACTTGAACCTTCACGTCAATGACACCAGATCCTAAGTCTGGCGCGTCTGCCAATTCCGCCACAGGTGCAAGTTTTTTTCGTGCACGGCGCTGTGACAAGCATTCCGACAACCAAATTACTTGCTTATTATATCAAGAATCATGCAATTTGTCAAGATTAAATTTTCGCGCTTTTGTCTAAAAAGACGAAATGATTGCAAATTTTAATGCGTATTATAATAACATAAATATTGACAAATTGCAGTGTTTATGTTATAATTCATAGCGAAGGTGATGTATATGATACGTGATAATATTTTGCGCTTATGCGCTGAAAGAAACATTTCTCCGCGCACTGTCTGTTATGCACTCGGATTGGATGAAAAGACCATGAAGCATTGGCTCAACAACGAAATTCCACGTTTATCCAAGTTGAATGAGCTTGCCGATTATTTCGGTGTGACGGTAGGCGATATTCTTGAAGACGACGAGTATCCCTATAACAGGAAAGATATTGATTTTTCCGTCTTTAATTTATGATTTTCTTGAATTATATGCCAAAAACAGGTTCAGACAATGTCCGAACCTGTTTTTGGTTTTACTCATAAGCGGAAAGAAAGCTTATTTTTTTTGCAAATAGGCATCAACGGCCTTAGCGACCTCCCTGCCCTCGCGGATAGCCCAGACGACCAAGCTTTGTCCGCGTCTGCAATCTCCTGCGGCAAAAATTCCGGAAAGGTTGGTGCGATAGGAGGAATCATCTGCCTTAATATTGGTTCTGGCGTCTGTATCAAGCGAAAGCTCCGAAACAAGCGTCTGCTCCGGTCCGGTAAAGCCCATGGCGACAAGAACCAATTCACACGGGCGCACTTTTTCACTGCCCGGTACGGGGACGGGCGACAATTTACCGGTTTTGTCCTTTTTCCATGTGACGTTTACAGTATGCACTTCTTTGACCGAACCGCTGTCATCTTTTACGATTTTCGTAAGTGTTGTCAGGTACTCACGCGGATCAGCGCCGAAAACTTCTATGGCCTCTTCTTGACCGTAATCTGTCTTTTTGACACGCGGATATTGCGGCCAGGGGTTGTTTTCTGCGCGCGTTTCCGGAAGCTCCGGCATGATTTCAAGCTGAACGACGCTCTTGCAGCCATGGCGAATTGAGGTTGCCACACAGTCCGTGCCGGTATCGCCGCCGCCGATAATAACAACGTTTTTATCAGCCGCGCTGATGTTGTTTCCGTCCGTAAGTTCAGAATCAAGCAGGCTCTTGGTGTTGGCTTTTAAGAAATCCACGGCGAAATAAACGCCTTTGGCATCCGCGCCCTCACAGGTAAGCGTCCGCGGTTTCGTCGCGCCGCAGCAGAGAACCACTGCGTCATAATCGTTCAGCAGTTTGACAACGGGATAGTTTTTTCCGATCTCCGTATTCAGCTTGAACTTAACGCCCTCTTTCTGCATGAGTTCGACACGGCGTGTGACAATTTTTTTATCCAATTTCATATTCGGGATTCCATACATTAAAAGTCCGCCGGCACGGTCTGCACGTTCAAAAACGGTCACGATATGCCCCATTTTATTGAGGGTATCGGCGCAGGCAAGCCCCGAGGGACCCGAACCGACCACAGCCACGCGTTTTCCGGTAAACACTTTGGGTGTGACCGGAACTACCTTGCCTTGTTCAAACATTTTATCAATGATATGGCATTCATTGTTGCGGATCGTGACCGGACAGCCGTGCATACCGACTGTACAAGACCCTTCACAGGGCGCAGGACAAACACGTCCCGTAAACTCCGGAAAATTGTTGGTTAGCGACAAGCGTTCGTAGGCAAGTTCATATTCGCCGCGGTAAACCAAATCGTTCCACTCCGGAATCAGATTGTGTAACGGACAGCCCATTGCCATGCCGCACACCAGTTTTCCGGTATGGCAGAACGGCACGCCGCAATCCATACACCGTGCGCCCTGTAACCGAAGCGATTCTTCGTCGAAATGCGTGTGGAATTCGTTCCAGTCTCCGATTCGCTCGCTCGGTGCGCGGTCGTTCGGGAGCTGTCTGTCATATTCAAGAAATCCGGTTGATTTTCCCATTCTCGTTCACTCCTTCCTCACATGGCCACTTTTTTGTGAGCGACCGTTTCAAAAGCCGTAAGCACTGCGGCATCTTTATCCGCGCCCTTTGCCTGTTCGCTTTTAATGATTTCCATTACGCGCTTATAGTCGTTCGGAATCACTTTTACAAAGTGTGAAAGCTCCGAATCAAAATGATCAAGGACAGCAGCCGCTACGGTACTTCCGGTATATTTCAAATGTTTTTCGATAAGCAGGCGAAGCGTTTGGATATCCTCCGCGTCTTTAACGGCTTCAAGCGAAACAAGCCCTTTGTTGCAGTTCTCTTCAAATGTACCGTCGTTATCATACACATAGGCAACGCCGCCCGACATACCGGCTGCAAAATTTCGTCCGGTTTTGCCTAACACTACTACTGTACCGCCGGTCATGTATTCACAGCCATGGTCGCCGATTCCCTCGACGACAGCCGAAATGCCGGAATTACGCACGCAGAACCGTTCACCGGCCACACCGCGGATATAGGCTTCACCATATACCGCGCCATAAAACGCGACATTACCGACAATTACGTTTTCCTCAGGAACAAATTTGGCGTTTTCCTTCGGAACGACAATGATCTTGCCGCCGGAAAGTCCTTTTCCGATATAGTCATTGCATTCGCCAGCCAAACGAAGCGTCACGCCGTAAGCAAGAAAAGCACCGAAGCTTTGCCCGGCAGAACCGACAAAATCAAGCGAAATGCTGTCTTCCGGCAGACCTTTTTCACCGTGTACACGTGCGATCTCCGAAGAAAGAATCGTGCCGGTCACACGGTTGCGATTGGTAATTTCAAGCTTTGCAGACACTTTCTTTCCGTCATACACGGCAGGCTTGCACAACTGCATAAGGGTGTTCATGTCTAACGTTTGAGAAAGTTCATGGTTCTGCGGAACATTGAAATAACGTTCACTGTCGTTGGAACAGATCTTCGGCTGATACAAAAGAGCGTTCAAATCGACTGAACGTGCTTTGGAATCGCGGTCGTGTCCGACAAGCGACTTCTGCGACAGACGTTCTACATGGCCGATCATTTCATTGACCGATTTCACGCCGATCTTTGCCATCCATTCCCGAAGATCCATGGCGATAAACCGCATAAAGTTTTCGACATATTCCGGCTTTCCGCAGAAGCGACTGCGAAGTAACGGATTTTGTGTTGCCACACCAACCGGGCAGGTATCGAGGTTGCACACGCGCATCATCACACAACCGATAGCAATCAATGGCCCTGTGGCAAAACCGTATTCCTCAGCGCCAAGCAGTGCCGCAACTGCGACATCGCGTCCGGTCAACAACTTGCCGTCGGTTTCGATTACAACACGGTTACGCAGATTATTCATCAAAAGCGCTTGGTGAGTTTCAGCAACACCCAATTCCCACGGAAGTCCTGCGTTGCGGACACTGGTACGCGGAGCCGCGCCTGTTCCGCCGTCGTATCCGGAAATTAAGATAACATCTGCACGTCCCTTGGCAACGCCCACAGCTATCGTGCCGACGCCGGCCTCCGACACCAGCTTGACGCTGATGCGCGCGTCGCGGTTTGCGTTCTTCAAATCGTGAATCAACTGTGCCAGATCTTCAATCGAATAAATATCATGGTGCGGCGGCGGTGAAATCAGGCTTACACCGGTCGTTGAATGGCGCGCTTTGGCAATCCATGGATATACCTTGCCGCCCGGCAGGTGTCCGCCCTCACCCGGCTTGGCGCCTTGTGCCATTTTTATCTGAATTTCCTTGGCATTGTTCAGATAATGGATGTGTACGCCGAACCGCCCGGACGCTACCTGCTTGATAGCCGAAGAGCAACTGTCGCCGTTCGGCAGCGGTTCATATCGGTCAGAGTCCTCGCCTCCCTCACCGCTGTTGGACTTGCCTCCCAAGCGGTTCATGGCGATAGCTAAACACTCATGCGCTTCCTTGCTGATTGAACCGTAGCTCATAGCGCCGGTTTTAAAGCGTTTGACGATGCTTTCAACCGGTTCAACTTCATCAATGGCAATCGGTTTGTCAATGGTCTTGATATCGAGCATACCGCGAATGGTGCACTCGTGTTCTTCGTGCGCGTTCATCTCGGCCGCATATTCTTTATACAGTTTATAGTCGCCGGTGCGGCAAGCCATTTGAAGTTTATAAATGGTTTCCGGGTTGAACATATGATATTCTCCGCCGGAACGCCACTTATGATTTCCACCCGATTCGAGCGCGTCAGAAACCGTAATCGGCTCAAAGGCTTTTTCGTGGCGCTTGACGCTTTCTTTTTCAAGAAGTTTGATATCTAAGCCTCCGATACGCGACGTTGTACCGGTAAAATACTTGTCCACAAGTTCTGAAGAAAGTCCGAGTGCTTCAAAGATCTGTGCGCCTTGGTAGGAGCGAACCGTGGAAATTCCCATTTTAGAGGCAATCTTGACAATGCCTTTGGTGAGCGCCTTAATATAGTTGTCTTTTGCCGTCTGTCGGTCGGTTTCCAACAGCCCTTCTTCCGAGAGGCGATCAAGGATTTCATAGGCCATATAGGGATTCACCGCATTGACGCCATAGCCGACTAAAAGTGCCATATGATGCACTTCGCGCGGTTCTCCGGATTCAAGGACGATACTTACTTTCATACGCGTACCGTTGGAAATCAGGTGATGATGAAGTCCTGCAACCACTAACAGAGCCGGAATCGGCGCAAAACTCTTTCCGAACATACGGTCAGACAGCACAATAATGTTGTAGCCTTCGCCGATTGCAAGATCCGCCGCCTCAAATACACGGTCGCAGGAAGCCGACAAATCGCCTTTCTTGGTACTGTCAAACAGAATCGGCAAGGTAATGGCTTTATAATAATCGTTATCCAGCGTTTTCACGGTTTGCAGTTGCTTGTTGGTCAAAACCGGCGTAGACAACCGGATGCGCCGACAGTTTTCACCGATCGGTTCCAGAATGTTTCTTTCACCGCCGAGATATACAAGCGACGAAGTGACCACCTGTTCACGAATCGCGTCAATCGGCGGATTAGTCACTTGGGCAAACAGTTGTTTGAAATAGTTGTACAGTAACTGCGGCTTTTCGGAAAGCACGGCAATCGGAGAATCGATTCCCATGGCGCTGATCGGGTCATCGCCTTTTTCGGCCATAGCTTTAAGCGTACCGTTGATATCCTCCCACAGATAACCGAATACTTTTTCGCGCTGTAAGTGCGGCAACATATCGGCAAAGTCGTTGGAGCGCGCGGCAAAGGATTTTTCGATTTCGGAAACGCGCTTTAATTTGACCGCTTTGGCAGGTGTATCCACACTGCCTTTGATGTTTCCGACAAGCGAATGCCAATCGGAATCTTCGGTATTATCCGATTGAACAGAATCAAGCGTATCCAGATTTTCCGCAAGCCACGCCTCATACGGATGTCTGCCGGCTTCGACAGTCTTTAATTCGTCATCGTCAATGATACGTCCCTTTTCGGTATCAATAAGGAGCATTTTGCCGGGATGCAAGCGCTCTTTCTTTTCGATCTTACTTTCGTCGATATCCAGAACGCCGACCTCTGAGGCTAAAATCACGGTGCCGTCATCCGTTACCATATAGCGTGCCGGACGAAGTCCGTTGCGGTCCAAGGTAGCGCCGACATAGCGTCCGTCGGTAAAAGCAATGGCGGCCGGACCGTCCCAAGGCTCTGTCATGCAGGAGTTATATTCATAAAAAGCGCGTTTTTTCGCGTCCATATGCGGATTGTTTTCCCACGGCTCAGGAATGGTAAGCATAACCGCTCCCGGTAACGTATAGCCGGAAAGCGTAAGGAATTGAAGGTAGTTATCAAGCATGGCCGAGTCGGAACCGTCCTCGTTGATGACCGGAAGAATTTTTGAAATATCGTTTCCGAAAGCCTTGCCGACAAACATGCGCTCACGCGCTTTTTCCCAGTTGACATTTCCGCGAATGGTGTTAATCTCGCCGTTATGAATGATATAGCGGTTCGGATGCGCACGTTCCCAACTCGGGAAAGTATTGGTACTGAAACGGGAGTGCACAAGCGCAATGGCGGTTTTCATATCGACATCTTTTAAATCAAGATAGAATTCATTCACCTGATCCGGTGTAAGCATGCCTTTGTAGACAATCGTCTTGGAAGAAAGGCTTGCAAAATAAAAATATTTGTCTTTGCTGTCAGGTGCATAGCGAATCTCATGCTCAGCACGCTTGCAGATGACAAACAGCTTGCGCTCAAAATCCAATTCTTTTTTTGCACTCTTGTCTTTTTTGATAAAGACCTGACAAATGTGCGGCATGGCCTCTCTTGCCGTTTTTCCGATACAGTCCGGAAACACCGGCACATCGCGGATACCAAGTAAAACTTGTTTTTCTTCCGCAATGATTTCTTTTAATCGTGCAAGACTCTCCTCGCGAGTTTCTTTATCCGGCGACAAAAATAGCATACCAACACCGTATTCGCCCTTTTCCGGTAATTTAATTCCGTCGCTCTCGCAAACCTTGCACATAAATTCGTGCGGCATCTGAATGAGAATGCCTGCGCCGTCACCGGTGTCCGGTTCACTGCCGACACCGCCGCGGTGCGTCAGATTTTTCAATATAGTAACGGCGTCCGTAATAAGCTTATGCGACGCTTCTCCGTCGATTTTGCAGATAAATCCTATGCCACAGGCATCATGTTCGTATTTCGGGTCGTAAAGACCCTGCTTTTCGGGTAGCCATGTGTATTTCATGTTTTACAACCTCCGCTGTCCTTTCGCATTGATTCATGAAAATGTAAAAACAAAATAGGCGTTATTTCCCCTACGGAAATAACGCCTTCGTTATGCTATTATTATACCTGTTTTGCCGTAAAAAGCAAGGGTTTTTTTCAAAAAATGCTGTTTTTCACAAAACTTTTTTTCTGACGCACTTGCATTTGTACAAAAAGACAAGCCTTTGTATCAGTTTGTAGCTGTCTCATCCTTACGTTCTAAGATCTCCATGAACTGCTCACCGGTAATGGTTTCCGATTCATAAAGGAACTTGGCAAGCTCATCCAGTTTCCGACGGTTTTCAGACAGAATCTTAAACGCCTTTGCGTGCTGTGCCTTGACGAGCTCAACGACTTTCCGGTCGATCAACGTTTGTGTTTCGGATGAGCAAGCAAGAGAAGCATCGCCGCCGAGATACTGATTCGTCACGGTTTCCAATGCCACCATGTCAAAATCTTCGCTCATGCCGTAACGAGTGATCATAGCGCGTGCAAGTTTAGTCGCCTGTTCAATATCGTTGGAGGCACCGGTCGTAACCGAGCCGAAAATCAATTCTTCGGCCGCCCGGCCGCCGGTAAAGGTGGCTATCTTATTTTCAATCTCGGTCTTGGACATCAGATAATGATTGCCCTCGTCCACCTGCATGGTGTAGCCAAGTGCGCCGGAGGTACGCGGAACAATGGTAATTTTTTGCACCGGTGCGGAGTTGTTCTGCTTAGCTGCAACAAGTGCATGCCCGATCTCATGATACGCAACGATCATCTTTTCCTTGTCGGTCAAAATTGCATTCTTCTTCTGATAACCGGCAATTACAACTTCGATGCTTTCTTCCATATCAGACTGGTCAGCCGCTTTTCTTCCGGCACGCACGGCACGGAGCGCCGCCTCATTGACAATATTGGCAAGCTCTGCGCCGGAGGCGCCCGACGCCATGCGGGCAATTTTCTGATAGTCGATACCGGGAACGGTCTTGATCTTGACCGCATGAACCTTTAAAATTTCCTCGCGTCCCTTTAAATCGGGCAGTTCCACCGGAACACGGCGGTCAAAACGGCCGGGACGTGTAAGAGCCGGGTCAAGGGATTCAGGGCGGTTGGTTGCGGCCAAAATGATAACGCCGTTGTTTCCCTCAAAACCGTCCATTTCGGTAAGCAGCTGATTCAAGGTCTGCTCGCGTTCATCATTGCCGGAAAACTGTCCGTCGCGCTTTTTACCGATAGCGTCGATTTCATCGATGAAAACAATACACGGAGCTTTCTCCTTTGCCTGCTTAAATAAGTCGCGAACCTTGGACGCGCCCATACCGACAAACATTTCCACAAATTCCGATCCGGACATGGAGAAAAACGGCACATTGGATTCACCGGCTACCGCCTTGGCAAGCATGGTTTTACCGGTTCCGGGAGGGCCTACCAACAAAATTCCTTTGGGCATGGATGCACCGATTTCTTTATACTTGTCGGGGTTGTGCAGATAGTTGACGATTTCGGTCAGGTTTTCCTTGGCTTCATCTTCGCCTGCCACGTCCGAAAACTTGATTCCTTCGGTGGATTGCACATAAATCTTGGCATTGCTCTTGCCCATACCGAACATCATGGCATTTCCGCCGCCGGCTTTATCCATGAGCTTTTTGGACATATAATGACCGAGAAGCGCAAAAATGGCAATCGGCAATACCCACGACAGAACCAGCGACAGAAACGGCGACATTTCTTCGACGATTTCCTTATTGAAACTGGTAATACCGGCATCATACAGGCGTTCAGTCAGATTCGGGTCATCCATTCTGCCGGTTTTATAGACGTTTTTTTCGTCCTTGTCGGTAAAAAGGATCTGTATATCCTCAACTTGTACTTTCCCGATTTCGCCTTTTTCGGTCATCTTCATAAAGGTGCCATAATCCACTTCTTTGACCTGCCGCTGCATAAAGGAGGGCATAAGAATGAAATTGAACAGCAGCATAATAGCCAAAATAATGAGGTAATATGATATAATCGGCTTTTTTGGGGTTTTTACTTCTTTCAAACGATCACTTCCTTAGAAAGTTTTGGATGTAAAAGGCAAATTTATGCAAGAATTTTAACGTCTGAATTTTAAGTGTCCGCCGTATTTGTCAATTACATGTCCGAGCAAGAATCCGAGAATACCGCAGGAAATCAGCTCTCCGACAGCAACGGAAATCACTAAAAACCAATACGCGTCCGGCACGCTATAAGCGCGTTTTAAGACAAGCGGCACAACAACCGTGTTGGATACGATCGGACACAGCAAGGCCAACACACGGTTTTTACGAAGCAGATAACCGCCCCACGCGCCCATAAGCGAGGCAAGCGTTCCGAAAAGAACGTCCCACATAATGCAACCGGTAAGCAGATTTGACAGTAAACAGCCGATCGTAACCCCCGGAACTGCCGCACCCGTAAAGCAGACAAGTACGTTCAGCGCTTCTGAAATGCGAATCTGAATTACGCCGTTGGCAAGTCCGACCGCATTTGCCAAAAACGTCAGTACGACATAAAGTGCCGCAATCACTGCACCGATAGCAAGACCTGCGGTCTTATTCTGCATCTGATTTTTCTTTTCCATAATTTTTTTGTCTCCTTAGTTTTGTTTTAAGTGAGGATGGTTACGAACTCACTGTGATTAGTATACCTGTTACAAGTGAACATTGCAAGGAATTTTTTTGAAAATATATGTATTTTGCGGTCGTATTTGCGTTTTTTATCAGATCGCTCGAATATCAATGAAAAATCCGTGCTTCGAAATCAACCGGAGCACGGATTTTCATTTCAACTTATCGTTTTATCGCTTTGCTTATTCAGCGTATGAAATATCGGTAATGGTGTACTTGAACGCATCCTTTTCGGAACCAATGCAGGAAGCAGAAACAACCGGATGAGCCTTACCGTCGGTAAAGACCTTGGTGAAGTCTGTGCTTTCATACTTGTAAGTCATGGTCTTGTCGCCGTTTTTGATCGTGAAAGCATAGTATTCGCCGTCAAGCTTTGCAGAAACCGTTACAACATCACCGCTCTTGATAGCAAACATATCTTTGTCGTATTCCGGAACGTCAATGCCGGAGAAAGCAGCGATACCGTTGTAAAGTTCCAAAGCAGGTTTGCCGAAACGCATAAGGTTCATGAAACCGGGATTGTCGGAAACAGCGCCGACCTGGAACAACTGCGGCTTGTTCAAAAAGTCAATGCAGATCCAGCAGTCGGTCGAAGAAGTTACTTTCGGAACTTCATCAAACTTAACGGTAATCGAAAGTCCGTCGAGCTTATAAGCGTCTTTGAGTGCAACGCCGCCCCAGTTCACGCCGTTTTCGTAGTAACCGCCGTGAGAAACCTGAACACCGCCTTCAACGTCAGTAACGGTAACCGGAGAATTTTCGGAAACCTTTTCCTTGCTCTCGTTGATGATGTTGTAACCGTTGCCGGCAACAAAAGCATCCTTATTCAACGCAACATGTTTCTTATCGTCTTCCGTATTCTTTGCAGTTACAAGGATAACCGTGGAAGTTGCATCATCCCAGTCTACATCGACAGCAAAGCTTTCGGAAATAGCACGGACCGGAACGAGTGTACGGTCATTGACAAGCTGTGCAGGAACGTCAAGCGTAATAGCCTGACCGTTCTTATAGAGAACTTTTTCATCGATCGTAATCTTAACAGTCGTATCGCCTTTTACGCCGCTTGCGGTCTGGGTTGCGTCGTCCCAGGTAACCTCAGCGCCGAGAGCCTCAAAAATCATTCTGAGCGGAACCATGGTTCTGCCGTCGATCAACTGCGGCGGAACATCGAACGTAATGGGATTGCCATCGAGAGTTACGGTAATAACGCGTCCCTCATCCTCGGCAAAAGCCGAAAGAGTAAACACGGTGCAAGCGACAAGAAGCGCTGCAAGCAAAGTGCGAGTGAGTTTTTTCATAGTCATTCTCCTTAATACATATTTGGGATTGCACCCTTTATATGTGTATTATACCAATAATTTTCAGATAAGTCAACCGAAAACCGGCATTTTATCCAAGAGAATTGTTTTTTTCCCTTTTAAACAAAAAAAGCACATGCGATTTGTGCAGTATTACAAATCGCATGTGTCAAAATATGTCTGTTTTATTCTTTTACTTTAACCGTGATGTTATCGACAGCGAAACTGCATGCGACGTCGTCAATCGGGTCGGTAAAGATACCGAACATATCGCTGTCCGGATTTGGCTGCATGGTTTCAGGGATGGTGTATTCCGCCGTTGCATGCGTCCAATCTGTGGTTACCGCCGTCATTTTGATACCGTGGTCTTTGCCGTCGAATTTCAGACAAAATCCGATATTGCCCTTGGTCATTTCTTCACCGGCGCCGTTCTTGGGAAGCGCCTTGACATCTGCTTCGACAATATACGTTTTGCCGGGCTTAAATTCCATTTTCGTCCAAAGATACGTCCATGATTTACCGGATGTCGTTGCTTGTACATGAAAGACATTTCCGTGGTCGCCGCCCTCTTTGACCACCGAGACCTTGGAGTTTCCGCCCGCAAAATAGCCGGAAGAAGAAAGGTTGTTGCACGGGTCTGCATTGATGGAATCCGGAAGTTTGACCGGTTCGGGTTCGGGCGTAGAGATAATCGCAGTCTGGGTCTTATCGTCCCAATCGACAATGCAGTCGAGCGCTTCGGCAATGGCTCTTGCCGGAACAAGCGTGCGGCCGTCGGTTTCGAGAGCCGGAACGTCAAGGTCTATCTTTTCACCGTTTTTAGTGAAGAAGTTTTCCCCGAGTTTCATAAGAATCTTGGTCTTGCCGGATTCGATGCTTACGGTTTCAGTCGATTCATCCCAGTCAACTTTTGCGCCGAATGCCTCAGCGACGGCACGAACGGGAATCATGGTGCGGTCATTGATGATTTGCGGCAGAACGTCAAAAGAAACGTATTTGCCGTCAAACTTGACTTCGACCTGATTTGGGTCTCTGTATTTCTTGTAGAGGATGATCTCCAACTGCTTGTAGATCTCATCAGCAATGTTGGCCATGCCCTTGTCGCCGGGGTGGCTGGCAACGCCGCTGTGCTCGAATAAGCCGACGGCCTTGTTATCATTGGTATTGAACTGCGAAAGATCCGCATAGGTAAAGCCGAGATGAATGGCAGCATTCTGCGCACCCATGCAAAGAGCTGTGCCGTCCCAGAACGGTTTGCAGAAAATGATCTGAATATCCGGATTAACGGATACGCAGTATTCCGCAAGCTTTGTGAGTGCATGCTCATAAGATTCGCGCGTCGGGCCTTGGTTGACATTTTCACCAATCTGGAAAATAACAACGTCCGGAACAGCCTTGGTTACCGACGGAGCAAGCATGGAATCAATCTCGCTTTTATAGTCGTAATCCATGCGCTTGTCGATGGCACGCTCTAACGGTGCAACGCCCACAGAACTCCATTTGACGTTTTCATAGCCTGCGGCACTGACTTTATCCTGCAACAGGTGAAAATAATCCTTGCTGGAATCTGAGGCTGCCATACCCCAGTTGCCGCTCCATCCGATGGATTCGCTGGCACCATGTGCCAGAATAGAGTTACCGACACAAAGGATACTGATGCTTTGTTCATCCGCAGACTTGACATCCTTTAAATGCTCATCCGGGATTTCTGCATCGGCAGCAAAGGCAGTCGCAGAAAGCGTACCGAGCAAAAGCGCCGAAAACAGGATCTTCTTGAAAATTTTCATAGTGGTTCGCTCCTTTTATTTATTTTTTTACTTACCTAAGAAAGAATAGATTGCCGGAGGCAGCAGCCAAAAAATCTGGAATAAAAGCAACGCCGTAGCGGAAAGCGCGCCGCCGGTGAAGAAGAAGAAAATCGAAACGGCAAGACCGATCAGCGCCCCGATAACCGACAGCATGCCAGTCGTGCGGTATATGCTGTTCAAACGGTCAACCAGCAAAAATGTCTTTAAATAATTATGGATAGAGGAGAGCGAAATGACGCTGCCGGAAAGAGTTTCTTCGATTTTCCCGATATCTTTTGTTTCCTTGCGAACGACATGAATCGGATAATTGGTATCCTTTAAGTTGCCTTCGACCAATTGGTCGTCAATGCCCGGATCGAACGTGCGGATACCACAGCAGATACCGGCATCGTAAATACCGCGTAAAACCGGTTCAAACTTGCGGTTGAACGAATAGCGGATATAGAATTTTGCGGCAAGCTCTCCGTTGCAGACAAGGAACAATATGCTGGTAAGCGAACGCATTTCGGTTTCATCCACGGCGTCTACCGGTGTTTCGATGTCAAACATGCGCAAATAGGTGCCCGTGCCGACTAAAACATCGTCATCGCCGACCTTTAAATGCAATCCGTCCGCACCAGCCTCGTGTACCATAATTTCGCCGACATCCTGCGGCATATCCTGCAAGGAACTTGCAAAGACATATGACAACGGACCGCCGATCTTATTGAAAATAGCTGTCATATACACAACAATTTTATCGATACGGTGATCGTTATACGTTTTGATGTTGGTGATCTTCACCGCCTTGGGCGGAAACACTTCGGTATCGTCAAATGAGAGCACTGCGGCATTGTCAAAGGTATCACCGGCGGCTTCGCCGAGAATAGCCGAATGTAAAGCCGACGCCTTGACCGAAGACACAAAATAAGGCAATGCCGTGGAAATCAACATTCCGACCGGCGCGGAAAAAAGATAAATGAGCGACGCGCCGGTAAGCGCTTCATAGGGCGATTTTTTAAGAAGAAATACGCCGAGCAAAGCCGCTACAACACTGACTCCGAGAACAAAGTACATAAAGCGGTTGCAGGAGCGCGATGCTTCCGGAACCGTGTAAGTGTGTTTGACAAAATCAGAAACCGAATCGGTCTTGGTAACAGCAAGAACTTCGGAATCCTCGCTCAAATACTTTTCAAACGCCGCATATTCTTCGGCTAAGTGATCGAGATTTTTGGTTGAAAGCTTCGGCTTTTTGGACAGAACCATGGCAAATGCCTTGAAGCGTGTATAAGCCTTGATGAAGGTATTGACCGAAAGAACAAGCAAGACAAAACAACCGGCAAAGCAATAGGTCTTATAGGAAAGCGACTCATAGGCGGTAAAAGCCGTATAAATCGTCTGCAACGCGCAAAGAGCCGTTGTGACAACTGCTATCGCTTCGGGCGCAGGGCGTTTGACGGAAAGCTTATGTATACCGCGTGAAAGGCCGTCCAGATTGAAGAAAACGGCGAAAGCCAGAACTTGTAAGGAAATCATGGCATAGACGCGCCCGTAGCGGCCGGGATGCATCATGCCGGAAAACGGAAGTCCTGCGGCATGTCCAAGCTCAAACCAAACGCAGACAATTGTTGCTAAAAGCGTCAGTATCACAGAAGCCGTAGCAATCACAGCGCTTTTACGAAAACCGGCAAAAAGAGCCGCGCCCTGAACCCGGTCGGTATATTCAAAATCGTGGCGATATTCGTTGACATCGTCATACAGTTCGGAATCGTGAATATCAAGCGAATCCTCCGGTACATCCTCGTCGTCATCGTCGTATTCTTCATCGCTCTGCGTTTTCTTGAAAGAGCCGCGTCCGTTGCCCGATTCTTTCAAGACCGAGATCAACTGCGACATGTCATAATTTTTCGTTTCACCGAACGCTGCTGCATTCTGATTTTCGGTTTTTTCTGTATCTGCCGTTGCGGCCGTTTCGGAAATTTCTTCATTCTCCGCAGCCTGCGTCTCTTCTTCCGGGAGATTTTCCCCTTCGTTATCTTCGCTTTCTTCGCTGACATCATTTGCGGCCGTTTGCGGAGACTCGTTCGCATAGCTGTTCAATGCATTTTCATGAATGCTGCGGACTTTATCTTCTACGGATTGAGAATGGTGGTTATTATAATATTCCCGTGCTTCTCTTTCGATACCGGAATCGGCGTCTTGGGGTTCATCTACACCGTTATCTTCGGATTCCGAATGGGAAAAAATCGCGGAAACAACCGAATCAGTCTGTTCCGTTTCGTCCATTTTTTCATCCGGAACTTCTGTTTCATTTGCTTTATCCAAGCCGAACAAATGCTTAAAACGTCCGGCGTTTTTGGTACTTTTCTCCGACACTTTTTTCATCCTTTCTTTCTATCATACTCTTGACTTACAGAATACTGTTCTTATAACTCACGAATTTCTTTGACGAATCGCTTCATACAAAAGAACCGATGCCGCCGTCGATACATTTAGTGAATTGACTTTGCCTCGCATGGGAATCGATACGGTATAATCGCAATTCTTACGAACAAGTTCCGATACGCCGTTTTCTTCGCTGCCAAGCACAATCGCACACGGAACGGTAAAATCCGCTTTATCATACGGCGTGCCGTCTGCTTCGGCGGCAAAAATCCACAAGCCGAGCTCTTTTAACTTCTTTATGGTTTCTGTGATATTGGTGCATTTGACAGCCGCTAAATGTTCTACCGCACCGGCCGATGCTTTGACGACAGCCGGCGTTATGCAAGCGGCTCTGCGCTTGGGAATGATAATACCGTGAGCGCCTGCACCTTCGGCACAGCGAATGATCGCACCGAGATTATGCGGATCGGAAATGCCGTCGGCAATCACAATAAGCGGCTTTTCGCCGCGTTCTGCAGCAATGGCAAGAACATCCTCAACCGAAACATATTCTTTTTCCGACGCAATAGCAACAATTCCCTGATGCTGTTCGTAACCGCACAGCGCGTCAAGCTTAGCACGCTCCACTTCGATAAGCGGAATACCGCGCGAAAGAGCCTCTGCCGCAAGGACCGTAATCGAGCCTTCGCGCTCGCCGCTTTGAATAAAGATTTTTTCGATAGTGCGTCCGGATTTCAGCAGTTCACGCACGGCGTTGCGTCCGGGAACAGAGCCGTTGTTCAAAGGTTCTGCATTCAAGGGCGCTTCACCGGAATTATACGGTTTTTTGCGCGGTGCGGAGCGTTCAGAACGCGGATGACTGTTTTTATGAAAGGTTTTCGTATTTTTTCCGGAACGTTTTCCGGAGTTATCAAAATTCATGATAAGACTTCCTCTTTTTCTGCCACACCCTATATTCCAACAGGCGGGTCATGGCTTCATTCCTGCAAAAGCAAGCAATTCTGCGTATATTATATCACAAAAAAATCGGCTTGTAAATACCATTTTTGCTATATCCGACAAATTTTCATGTTTTTTGACATAATCTGCGCTCGTCTCCCCTCCCGCCTTTTCGCTGACAATACTGCTTTCATAAATATTCATGAATATTTTTCAAGAATGCGTTTGTTTCGTTTCAAAAGCAACATAAGTTTCCGAAAAAAATCGGATATAATAAAAATAACGGTTCTGTTATAAAATAGGCAAACCGGATCGAAAAAACTCCGAAAGGAAAATGCAAATGTATTGCTGTAAAAAAATACAAAATGATTTATGGTGGGTTGGCGCAAACGACCGCCGCCTTACCCTGTTTGAGGGCGTATATGCCGTTCCGGACGGCGTATCATACAACTCCTATCTGTTACTCGACGAAAAAACAGTATTATTTGACACAGTGGATAAAGCTGTCGCTGACCGTTTTTTTGAAAACGTAACCCACGTGCTTGATGGCCGGACACTCGATTTTCTTATCGTACAGCACATGGAACCAGACCATTCGGCCGCCATGTTCCGCCTGATGGAAAAATATCCCGGCATGAAACTTGTGTGCAACGCTAAAACACTTGCCATGGCCAAGCAGTTTTCTCCGGAGGAGACAAACCTTGACGCACGTGCTCTCCTTGTAAAAGAAGGTGACACGCTAAACACCGGAAAACACACATTGACATTTGTTTCCGCCCCCATGGTACATTGGCCGGAAGTTATGGTAACATATGATACTGCGGACAAGATTCTCTTTTCTGCCGACGCATTCGGCGCATTCGGCGCATTGAATGGCGCAATGTTTGCCGATGAAGTTGATTTTGACCGTGACTTTCTCGATGAAGCACGCCGTTACTATACCAACATTGTCGGAAAATACGGCGCGCAGGTGCAAGCACTTTTGAAAAAAGCGGCCGCTCTCGATATTGCCATGATTTGTCCGCTTCACGGGTTTGTCTGGCGAAAGAATTTGAGTTATTTTATCGACAAATATAATGCATGGAGTTCCTATACGCCCGAAGAAAACGGTGTGATGATCGCATATGCCTCGGTCTATGGAAATACGGAAAACGCGGCTGAAATCCTTGCGTCGGAATTACGCGACTTGGGTGTAAAAGCGGTTATGTACGACGTATCGGTCAAAGCGGCTCCCGAGATCATTGCCGCCGCTTTCCGATACAGTCATTTGGTGTTTGCGTCAGTTACGTACAATGCCGGCATTTTTGTCACCATGGACGCCTTACTTTCCGATCTGGCCGCACACAATATCCAGAACCGAACGGTTGCCTTTATCGAGAACGGCTCTTGGGCGCCGGTCAGTGCCGGTCTTATGCGCCAAGCATTGGAAAAATGCAAAAATCTGACATTTTTGGAAAACGTTGTGACCGTGAAATCCGGCGTAAAGAGCGAACAATACGAGAGCATCCGTGAAATGGCAAAGAAAATTGCAGACTCGGTTCACAAAAATAAAGTGGCCGAAAAATAACTGTTTGGTGCCAGCTTGCCGGCAGAATATCGTTTTTCGGCACACCTTGGGGAATGTTTCAACACATTCCCTTTTTCTTTGGCAATAAAGCAAGTAAATGTCAAACAAAGCAAATTTTTTAGATTTTTTCTGAAAAACATTGACATTTTCCTTTATCTATGCTATTCTTTTTTCGGTTTTAGTCTGCAAGACTTTGCTGCCAAAGGAGAGCAAAACAATGAAAGAAATCATTTCCTACAAAGTTAAAAACGAAATCGACTTCACGCCGATCGGAAACACGCACTTTTCCGAATTTATCGGCAACTACTTCAACCGCTTTTTTGAAAACCGCGTACTTTCGGATTTCGCTAAAACAAAAATTTTCGGCGAAGCGGAAACGGCGCTTCGCGAACCGCATGACGACGACACCATTGTCGGCATGTGGAGCGGCGAATTCTGGGGCAAGCTTGAAATCAGCGCCTGCCGTGTGTACGAATATACAAAAGACGCGTCCTTGCTTGAATTTGTCAAGGAATCCGCCTACCGTGTGCTGTCTTATGCCCGTCCTGACGGTTACATCAACTCCTATAAAGATTCCGCCAATTTCTTTGCTCCAAATCCCGACGAAACCGTAAAAATCATGGGGTGGCGCTGTGACTGGAACTGGAACATCTGGTGCCGCAAATACACGCTTTGGGGACTCGTGGAATGTGCCGTGCTCACGGGAGACGAAAAGATCTTAAACGGTGCGCATAAGCTTGCTTCCCAGCTCATTCATGAGCTTCATGAAAAAAATGTCCGCATCGGCGACACCGGAACTGCCAATTTCAGCGGTGTGCCCAGCGGTTCAATCATCAAACCGATGTTGATACTTTACCGCTATACCGGCGACCGCGAACTGCTCGATTTCTGTGTAGAAATTGCAGAGGACTGGGACAGAGATGACGGAAAACGTCCGAATATCATCCGCAACGCGCTTGAAAAGAAACCGGTGCACGAATGGTACCCCAAATCTCATCTTTGGGCAAAGGTCTATGAGACCATGTCGTGTCTGGATGGATTGTTGGAGCTTTACCGCGTGACGGGAACGGAAAAATATTTTGAAGCGGTCAAAAACATGTATGAACTTTTGAGACAGAACGAAAGCAACGTTATGGGTTCGGTCGGATTCAATGACATTTTCGCGCACGCCGCCGCTTGGGAAAATGCCATTTCCGAGCCGTGCGACGTGATACACTGGATGCGCGTCTGCACGGAACTGTTCACGCTTACCGGAGACACAAAATATTTGGATTCCACGGAGAAAGCGTTCTATAATGCGTTTATGGCAAGCATTTCGGATGACGGCACCTGGGGCGCGCGCGGCGTCCGTTCAAGCGGACGGCATTTCATGGCAGAGGGACAATCCGGATGTAAGTTGAACCACTGTTGTGTGGACAACATTCCGCGCGGTTTCTTGAATTTTACCTCTTCCGCCGTCATGACAGACAACAAGCATTTTTACGTCACAGAGTTTTGCCCGTTTGAGTACGAAAATGAATTTAAAGGAATCCGTATCATCTGCTCCGACGGCTATCTCGAAACTGGACATGCGACACTTCAAATTGAAACCGTCTCTTCGCTTGCTCTTTGCCTCCGCATTCCTGCCTGTGCCGGAAAAAAGGCCACTCTTACAGCAGGCAAAAGCGGCATAGGATTAAAAGCCGGAGAATTCTGTGAGTTAAATATAGAAGCAGGACATACGCAGATTAACATGGATTTTGATTTTCATGCTTCTGTAACGGATTTTTCCGAACCGGTGGAGGTCGATTCCTATCCGAAACACGATTTCCGCATTGACCGCTGGATCTGGGAAAACACGACCGAACGCGGCATGCCGCTTGACAGCATGATGAACAAACCTTGCTCGTTTGTCACCTATGGACCGCTTGTTCTTGCACGTTCCAAGAAGCTCGGCACACCGGAAAAAGCCATGTTCTTTTTCGACAGCATTCACGGCAAGAATGTTGCAGTAACTGTAAAACCAATGCCGCGTGAAAACGCCAACGTTTTGTGCCGTTTCGATGTCACCCTCAGCGAAAACGGGAATCAAAACAGAATCGACATGTGCGACTACGGCACGGCGGCTGATAATTTTGACAACATTGATCCCAAGTTTTTCAATCTATATCTGTAATCTGAAAGGCGGATATCATGCAGAATTTTGATACCGTTTTGTTCGACCTTGACGGAACGCTTGTCGATTCATCGGAGGGCATTACCAAATCCGTTTCGTATGCCTTAAAAAAACGCGGCTATGGAGAACATGCCCCGGAAACGCTCAAACACTTTATCGGACCGCCGTTACGCGAACAGTTTATGGCTTTTTGCGGTGTGGATACGGCCGAAGGGACAGCGCTTGTGGAAACATACCGCGAGTATTACGGTGTTACGGGGATTTTTGAGTGCTCTCTGTATACCGGAATTCCGGATCTGCTTGACGCACTGTTACAGGCCGGAAAAACTTTATTGGTAGCAACCTCCAAGCCCGAAAAATTCGCACGTTTGGTTATCGGTCATTTCTCATTAACCGAGAAATTCGCCTATATCGGCGGTGCACGGATGGACAACACACGAACCGACAAATGCGAAGTCATTCGCTATACGTTGGAGAATGTTCCGCATAATCTATCGGTTCACACGCCGGTAATGATCGGTGATTCACCGCATGATATCCTGGGCGCGCGAAAAGCGGGACTCCCTGGAATTGCGGTATCGTATGGGTTCGGGAATCCGGAGGCATTGCTCCGATCGCAGCCGATTGCCGTTTGCAGCTCGGTAAAGGAATTAAAACAGATATTGGTATAAAAAACGCCCCTCGTGAATTAAACGAGGGGCATTCGAGCATATCAGATCTTTTTTGTTATGGTTCGGAATAACCCAAAATCATCGGAAAACCGGAATTACTCCGTCTCCTCAGATTGGTAAACCGGAGAATATGAGCCGCCCAATACGGTGAACAAGCCGTAAAAATAATAAGAAGTATCAAATCGTGTAACCGGTTTTCCGGCATTTTGTATGACAATCCCGTTTCCGCTCCAATCATCGCCTAAACTCGTTATACTTCTCTCCTCACACCATACAAGCGCTTCATAGGCATAGTCAGAATACGGGTCATCTTCGTTGCAGGTATACTTTCTTGACGGGTCAGGAACTGACATATCCATTCCCGTGGATTTTGCATAGCGGTAGAAAATGGTCGCCAACTGTTCATTGGTGATCGGCTCATACGGAGAAAAGGTCGTTGCAGACGTACCGTTGACAATTCCGGCCGATGCCGCCCAAGTGACCGCCGTTTTATACCAATCTTCGGTAAGATCGGCAAACGGACTGCCGCCGCTTACGGCAGGAGAACCGGCAAAGCGATAGAATATCGTTGCAAGCTGTGCGCGTGTAAGCGATTCCTGGGGGGAAAAGGTGGTGTCGCTTGTCCCGTTCATAATACCGTTATCCAAACAGTATTCCACCCCTATGTGATGATAGTTTATGCATTCATCCGCCAACAAGTCGGGAAAGCGGTAAATGGCGCAATGCTCTCCTTTGCCGCATTCCATAAGCTGAAAGATGCCGACATCTTCCTCTGCGCCGGCTTTGCTTACGCCGGAAATTAGAAGTGTTGCAGCCAAACCTGCTAACAGCGTCTTTTTGATATTCATGGCAAACTTTCTCCTTACAGCGTTTCTGCGGAAGTTTCTGTGGGCGTATAGTATTCACCTGTCAACGTGGTATACAAACGATAAAAGTAATAGGCGGTGTCAAAGCGTGTCGCGAATTCTCCTGCGTTTTTGGCTGTCATCTGCATTTCATCGTTATCATTCCAGCTTACATCACAAAGATCAATCACGTTTGCCTGATTTCCCCAAAGAATGGCGTCCTTTGCATAATCGGAATATGGATCGCTCGGATCGGATATCAATGTTTGCACCGACCCGTCAAGTTCCGTATTTAAACCTTTGGATTTGGCGTAGCGATAGAAAATCGTTGCTAACTGTTCATTGGTGATCGGCTCATCCGGCGAAAAGGTCGTTGCAGATGTACCGTTAACAATTCCGACAGACGCAGCCCAGGCAACCGATGTTTTGTACCAATCTTCGGTCAGATCGGTAAAGGGATTGGCGGCGTTTACTTCCGGCGAACCATCGTAACGGTAAAGCATTGTGGCAAGTTGGGCGCGAGTCAGCTTGGCACCGGGCGAAAAAGTGTTTTCGCTTGTCCCGTTCATGATTCCTTTATCCAAACAAAATTCTATACCTACATGGCGATAATTGACATATTCCTCCGTAAAAGTATCCGGAAAACGGAAAAGAGCGCAGGAATCTTCTTTAAAACAACCCGTGATGTCATAAAGTCCGCCCTCCCGTCCTCCTGCATATGCCGTAGTTGCGGCAGATACAAGAAGTGCGGAAGCAAGGCCGGCAAGAAGAATTTTCTGTTTCTTCATAAAAAGTAAGTCCTTTCTTATTTAAATTGTTTAATCAATTTTATCATATATATTTACAATTGTCAACATTTTACAGAAAAAAATCGAACGAAAATTTCGTTCGATTTTTTGTATTTCAGCTTGCTTTTTTCAGATTTTTTGCAAGAGCCGTTCGCAAGACATAGCCCAAGGTACTCGCCGCAGCAATTTTCACTGCATCGCCCGGCAGGAATTTAATCACACAAGCCCAAAGTGCCGCGCCTAATGTATAAGGCGACCCTTTCGCGCCCATAAGAATCATAAACCATGCTGTTCCGAGCGCATATAACACGACTGTTCCGAGAACCATTGCAATCGGATAAGCAATTTTTTTGTTTTCAAACCGGTCAATGATAAGGCCTGCTATCAATGCGCACGGGATATACCCGACAAGATAGCCGCCGGTCGGGCCTATAAGGCGGTCCAAGCCGCCTAAGCCGCCGGAAAAGACCGGAAGTCCGACCATTCCCAAAAGCAGGTATACGACAATAGACAGTGTTCCGCTTGTGCCTGATACAGCCACAGTCAAATACAGCGCAAACGTGGCAAGCGAAAGCGGAACGAGACCGGTGGGAATCGAAAACGGCGAAAGCACGCACATCAGTGCGGCAAATAAGGCAAGTAAAGTGAGTTTCCGTGTGGTAAGATACATTTAATTTTTGGCTCCTCGGTTTAATTTGATTCCTTTTAAAATATTGGAGTCGAAAGAAAAGTTGAGTTCATTTTCTTTTCGTGCTCTCTTAAAGGCAAGTTTGATAAGACGATCCAGCAGTTCCGCAAACGGAATGCCGCTTGCTTCCCACAAGTAAAAGGCAAGCGAACCGGGAATGGTGTTCAACTCGTTCAAATACAGCGCGCCGGTTTCGGTGTTATACAGATAGTCAATACGCGTCACACCGGCACAGCCTATGGCTTTAAAAGCGCTGACGGAATAGTCCTTGACCGCCTTTTCGATATCTTCCGGGATATCAGCCGGAATCTTACGTTTCAGGTTAGCCATACCGGACGATTTCGCACCTGCCGTCTTGGCTCCTGTTTTGGCGCCTTTTCCGCCGCCGACATACTTATCCGTATACGAAAGAATATCATCCGAGCCTACCGGTTCTTCGCAGACCGAAGCAATCGCGTCATCCATATCGCCCAGCACGGCACAGTTGATTTCCTTTAAATGATCGACCGCATTTTCCGTAAGCACGACCTCGGCAAAAGAAAAGGCATGCTCCATAGCGCGGCGAAGTGCCGTGCGGTCAGAGGCTTTTGTAATGCCGACGCTCGAACCGAGATTCAGCGGTTTTACGATAACCGGGTAAGTTGTTTGGCATTCCACACGGTCGAGAGCTACATCCACATTGTCAAAAAAGGCTTTGCTCGCCGTGCAGACGCAGTCAAGCACGGGAATTCCATATTGTTTCAAAACCGCTTTGGTGACGGATTTGTCCATACCGATTGCACTTGCGCATACGTCACAGCCGACAAACGGAATGCCGATGGTTTTCAAATATCCCTGCAATGTACCGTCCTCCACGTTTGTACCGTGAACGACCGGAAACGCAGCCTCAATTTCCGCTAAAACATTATCCGAAAACTTTTTTTCCGGATAGCGAACCAACAAGTAATGGCCCTTTTCATTGATAAGATTGACCCGTTCAGCGCCGGAAAGAAGAGCGGGAATATCGGAATATGCCTCGATCTCACCCACCCGTCCGCCGGTATACATGATACCGGTTTTGGTGATATAAACCGGCACAGGAGCATATTTTTCCGTATCCAAGGCGTACATGGCCTGTAATCCGGAAATGACGGAGACCTCATGTTCGACGCTTCTTCCGCCAAAGAAAAAGCCAATTTTGATTTTGTCCGAATATTTGTCAGTTTTGTGAGACACGTGAGAAAACCTCTTTTCTGTATGAAAGCGAAAAACGCGCTATGCGGCACATTTTAATTATTTGAAGTTATCCGGCAGATCGTTTTCGAGCAGCACGATTTTTTTGTTGTCGGTCGGCAGAGCACGCACCATTGTAATGGCCTGCTCCGGCGTATCCACACGGATAAGACGCTTGGTAACGTCAAAACCGGTGGATTCCACCCCTTTAAAGATACTGTCGTAGTTGACACCGCCAACCACATAGATATACTGACAGATATCGCCTGCCAGAACCCCCAGCTCATGGTTCAAGATGCTTTGGCTGTCGCCAAGCTCGACCATGCCGGGCGTAACGAGCACGCGCACGCCGTCAAACGAGGATAATGCCTCTAAGGCAGAACGAGAACCGCTGGGATTGGAGTTGAATGAATCGTCTATAATCGTGAGATTTCCGCCGTCTACAAGCTGTAAGCGGTGCGGAACAGGTTCAAGCATTTTCACCGCGCGCACGATATCTTTGCGGTCAACGCCGAATTTATCCGCCATGGCGACCGACGCAAGAATGTTCAAGACATTATGTTTGCCGATTAAGCGCGAAGAAAAGACATAAGTTTCGTCGTCCGGAAAATGGAGATTGAAAGAAGTTCCGTCCGAGGTTGTCGATACATTATCGGCAAAGTATCCGACATCCGGGTTGACCATACCGTAATAGGTATATTTTTCATTATAGCGGCGGTCAAAAATATAGCGGTTATCCCCATTCAATACCATGTGACAGGGATCTGCAACGGAATCGGCCAGCTCAAATTTGGTTTTCACGATATTTTCAATGCTCTTGAATGTTTCCAGATGTTGCGGCCCGATAGAAGTAATGATACCGTAAGACGGGAGCACGATATCACAGATTTCCTTGATTTCGCCGATGTCGCGTGCGCCCATTTCGCAGATAAAGATTTCATGCGAGGGCTTTAACATTTCACGTACCACACGCACAACGCCCATAGTCGTGTTATAGCTGGCCGGCGTCATGAGTACGTTATATTTTTGCGAAAGAAGTTTGGTAAGGAAATACTTGGTGCTGGTCTTTCCGTAGCTGCCGGTAATACCGATGACCGTAAGAGTGTTTTTGCGCGCTTTAATGATTTTTTTCGCCTGACCGATGTAATAGTTGCAGACCGCTTTTTCAATCGGGCGATTGATTAAGTTGGCAAGCAAAAGCAATAATCCCGAAAGCGGCATAAGCAAAGCCGTGAGACCGACAAGGTCAAAGACAGTACAAAGAACGCTTACCAGAACGATAAGAATCGCATAGGTCACAAACATTCTGCGCACACGCGCCGTGACTACAAGCGGCTTTTTTGCCTTATACGGCCGGAAGAACCAGGCGCAGAGCGCAAGACATGCCGCCGATACGGCGACCGGCCAGAGTTTTCCGCGCCAGAACAGCATGATAAACGCCGCAGCAAGCGCCGGAAGAAAGATTCCTATGCGTTTTCTACGCGACCGGTCGAACAGCCATTTGAGGAACTGAACCGGAAGATAGGATTCAAGCTGGAACATGTGGGCATAATAGACGGCGGAAAGGCCGAGAGCGACCGCAAGTGCCAGATAATAGGCAATGGTTGCATATAACATAAAATTCCCCTCAAAATTCAAAAAATGATCGCAATACCCGTTCCGTAAGAACCGGATTGTCGATGAAAGAAAAATGCCCGGCGCCCGGCACGGTCACAAGACCGCAGTCGGGAATGGCTTTTTCCATGATCTTTGCCTGATACAGCGGCGTAGCGTCGTCTTTTTCGCCCCAGATCAAAAGCGTCGGCACGCGGACAAGGGACAATTTATCCTTGTAGTCGGTGTTGACAAGTTTGACCATGCTTTGGCGCATGAGCGGAGAGGACGAAGCGTAATCGGCGCTTCCAAACGTTTTTTGCAGCGAAGAAAGAGCCGTCGGGAACAATTTTTTAACCGGCTTTATAAGCAAAAACTTCTTGAAGCATTTATATGTACGGATACGGGCGCGCTGTGAAAAAGATTTCTTGGCGATGAGTCCTGCGGAATCGATCAAAACAAGCTTTTGGATGTTAATCGGCAAACTTTCGCGCGAAGCCATTTCCAAAAGGACGCGGCCGCCGTGGGAATGTCCGATAAAAGACGCTTCCGTCACATCAAGCTTTTTCAAAAAAGCCAATACAAAATCCGCATAATCGGCCGTGTCGTAAGCAAATGACGGTTCGGTCGATTCGCCGAAACCCGGAAAATCCGGCGCGATAACACGGAAGTTTCCCGAAAGGATTCGGATAAGGGATTCATACAGCGACGCTGTGGTTCCCCAACCTTGAAGAATCACAATCACCTTGCCTGTTCCTTTGTCTATGTAATCGACGGAAAGCGTATCGCCTTTCAATTCCAAATCCATGCGCAGCACAAAATTCCCCTATTCATACACATTTATTTATATTATATTATTTTGCGCGGCTCTTGTCAACGGAATTTACCGCATTTGAAAAAGTTTACAATAATAACCAATATCATCCGAAAACGACTTAAGCTTGGCGCCAAACGATGTTTGACAAATCGCTGTGTGCTTTTTCAAACCATAAAATAAATTTCCCGTTTTTCCGGCTTTTTCAGAAAAAACATAGACTTTCTCAGATTCTTATGCTATACTATACAAGGAAATCGAAAAAAGGAATAATGTATATGATAACCTACGAACAGATAAAAGCGGACGGCGCTATCCGCACCTATATCACCAAAGCCGATGAATCGCTTGCGGCGCTCGGCTACACGGAACACAGTTTTGCGCATGTGACAAAAGTTGCCGAAACCGCCGGTTACATTTTGACTGAACTCGGCTACGGCGAACACGAAACAGAATTAGTGAAAATTGCAGGTTTTTTACACGATATCGGCAATCTTGTCAACCGTATTGAGCATTCGCAAAGCGGTGCTGTCATGGCGTTCCGGTTACTCGATCACATGGATATGACGCCGGAGGATATCGCAACGGTTGTCACCGCAATCGGCAATCACGACGAGGGCACGGGCGTCCCGGTCAACGAAGTGGCGGCAGCTTTGATTCTTGCCGACAAGTCGGACGTGCGGCGTTCGCGTGTGCGCAATACCGATCCTGCCGGCTTTGACATTCACGACCGCGTCAACTACTCCGTCAAGAATTCTCTTTTGAAAATCAATACCGATCACACCAAGGTCAAGCTGAAATTGGACGTTGACACGCATTACAGTTCGGTTATGGACTATTTTGAAATCTTCATGGACCGTATGATTCTCTGCCGCAAGGCGGCCGCCAAACTCGGTCTTGAATTCAAGCTCATCATCAACGAACAACAGCTTGTGTAGTTATTCCGAAAGGACGTTATCGCATGAAAATTCCCTTTTATCAGAAACTGACGCTACTTGATTATCCTGAAAAAACTGCCGCGACCGTTTTCACAGACGGCTGTAATTTCCGCTGTCCGTTCTGCCACAATGCATCGCTCGTGGTGCGGCATCCGGATGAATACTTAGAAACCGACGATGTTTTTGAATTCTTAAAGAAACGCACCGGCTTGCTTGACGGCGTCTGTATTACAGGCGGAGAACCGCTTTTACAGAACGATTTGGAAGAATTTATCCGCACGATAAAAAACATGGGCTTTTTGGTTAAACTCGACACAAACGGTTCGTTTCCCGAACGTTTGGAAAAACTGTTGAAAGAAAAAATTCTTGACTATGTTGCCATGGATGTGAAAAACTCGCCGGAAAAATATCCGAAAACAATCGGTATAACCGCACCGGGTCCGGAAAGAATAACAGAGACGATCAGCGCCTCCATGAAATATATTGCACAACTTGCTCCCGACTACGAATTCCGTACGACAACGGTCGCTTCGTTTCATGAACCGGACGATTTTAAAAAAATCGGAAAATGGATCGCCGAAACCGCTTCTCCTGACGCCAAATACTATATACAGTGTTTCAAGGATTCCGGAGATATCATTGAAAATAACCTTGCCGCACCGGACGAAAACGCCCTTGAAGCCTGCAAAAACGCCGCTTTGCCCTATTTGAGAAACACAATGCTCCGCGGCATATAAACACAAGATATAGTATGTAGACGTTTTGTAAACATCAAAATATTGTGTTTTACCCCTTGACAAACGCCGCCGTCTGTGATATAGTATTAGCAACATCATCACCAATCTTTGAAAGGACGGCACTCTTCCATGTATCAGGTCATCAAGCGCGACGGCAAAATCGTCGATTTCAATTTAGAGAAAATCTCCCAGGCAATTTCCCTTGCCTTTGAAGCATGTGAAACCAATTTTGTACCCCAGATCATCGATTTTCTGGCATTAAAGGTCACGGCCGATTTTGAACCGAAAATCAAGAATAATCTCGTTCAGGTCGAAGACATCCAAGACAGCGTTGAGTCCGTTCTTGTTCAGGCCGGTTATGCCGATGTCGCAAAGGCATATATCTTATACCGCCGTCAGCGCGAAAAGTTAAGAAACGTCAAATCCACCATTCTCGACTACAAGGAACTGGTTGACAGCTACGTCAAAGCAACCGACTGGCGCGTCAAGGAGAATTCAACCGTCACCTATTCGGTCGGCGGATTGATTTTGAGCAACTCCGGCGCGATCACCGCCAACTATTGGCTCAGCGAAATCTATGACGATGAAATTGCAAACGCGCACAAGAATGCCGACATTCATCTGCATGACCTTTCGATGCTTACCGGATACTGCGCCGGTTGGTCGTTAAAACAGCTGATAAAAGAAGGTCTTGGCGGCGTTACCGGAAAGATAACATCCGCTCCGGCAAGTCACCTTGCCACGCTCTGCAATCAGATGGTCAACTTTCTTGGCATTATGCAGAACGAATGGGCCGGCGCACAGGCATTTTCTTCTTTCGACACCTATCTTGCCCCGTTTGTAAAGGCAGACGGTCTCGACTACGAACAGGTCAAAAAATGCCTTGAATCGTTCATTTTCGGCGTCAACACGCCGTCCCGCTGGGGCACACAGGCTCCGTTCTCCAATATTACGCTCGACTGGACAGTTCCGGCAGACCTTGCCGACCAAAAAGCCATCGTCGGCGGCAAAGAACGTGATTTCACCTACGGCGACTGCAAGAAAGAAATGGATATGGTCAACAAGGCGTTTATTGAGATCATGATCGAAGGCGATGCCAACGGCCGCGGTTTCCAATATCCGATCCCGACTTATTCCATTACGCGTGACTTTGACTGGTCGGACACCGAAAACAACAAGCTCTTGTTTGAAATGACCAGCAAATACGGCACGCCTTACTTCTCCAACTATATCAACAGCGATATGGAACCGAGCGATGTACGTTCGATGTGCTGCCGTCTGCGTCTTGACTTGCGCGAACTCCGCAAAAAGTCCGGCGGTTTCTTTGGCAGCGGTGAAAGCACCGGTTCGATCGGCGTTGTTACAATCAACATGCCGCGTATTGCATATCTTTCCGAAAACGAGGAAGAATATTTTGAACGTCTGAACCACATGATGGATATCTCTGCGCGTTCCTTAAAGGTAAAGCGCACCGTTATCACGCGCTTGCTCGACGAGGGTCTTTATCCGTATACCAAGCGTTATCTCGGCACGTTTGAAAACCACTTCTCCACCATCGGACTTGTCGGCATGAACGAGGCTTGCCTCAATGCCAAGTGGTTACGCGAGGATTTAACGCACCACGACGCCCAAGAGTTTACCAAAAAGACCTTGAATCACATGCGCGAACGTCTTTCCGATTATCAGGAAAAGTACGGCGATCTTTACAACCTTGAAGCAACACCTGCCGAATCCACCGCTTACCGTCTTGCCAAGCACGACAAAAAGCGTTATCCCGATATTATTACCGCCGGTTCTGATGACGGAGCGCCTTATTATACAAACTCTTCTCACTTGCCGGTCGGCTACACGGACGATGTATTCTCGGCTCTCGAAATTCAAGATGAACTGCAAACGCTCTATACCTCCGGAACGGTATTCCATGCCTTCCTTGGTGAAAAACTGCCGGATTGGAAAGCGGCCGCGAACTTAGTCCGCAAAATCGCCGAAAATCACAAGCTCCCCTACTACACACTTTCCCCGACTTATTCCGTTTGCCCCGATCACGGTTACATATCCGGAGAAATCTACACCTGTCCGAAATGCGGCAGAAAAACCGAGGTTTACAGCCGAATCACCGGTTACTACCGTCCGGTTCAGAACTGGAATGCCGGCAAATCGGAAGAATTCAAGGACAGAAAGGTCTATGACGTTTCTCACAGTCATCTGCGTGTCACTCCGGATACACTTCATAAGGAGGCGGCAAGCGTGAAAGAAGAAGTAAGGACCGAAACACCGAAAGCAAAGACCGGGTCAGTCATCCTGTTTACCACCAAAACCTGCCCGAACTGCAAGGTCGCGGCGGCACTTCTCGAAAAAGCAGGAATAGTTTTTGAAAAATTGTTAGTAGAAGAAAACAGAGAACTTGCGCAAAAGTATGGCTTTAAGCAGGTTCCGGCATTGGTCGACGGCGAACAGATCTATGTCGGCGTTCCGGCTATCAAGCAATATCTCGCTTAAATCGGACAAAACCAATACGCCTGTTTGCAGTTTTTGCGGACAGGCGTTCTGTCGATTTTTAATTAGATTTAATTAGAAAGGTTTGAATTTATGGTTGATATTCTTATTATCGGTGCAGGCCCTGCGGGGCTTACCGCCGCGATCTATGCCAGACGCGCCGGGAAAAGCGTATTGGTTCTTGACCGCGAAAGCTTCGGCGGTCAGATAAACTATTCGCCTAAAATCGAAAATTATCCGGGATTTACCGAAATCAGCGGTGCAGAACTTGCCGACGCCTTTGTTGCCCAGGCTCTCGCCCAAGGCGCTGATATCGATATTGAAGAAGCGACCGGGATAACCAAAACGGAAAACGGTTTTATCGTCGCCACCGACAGCGGTGCGCATGAATGCCGTGCCGTGATTCTTGCGACCGGCGCCAAGCACCGTCATTTAAACGTTCCCGGCGAAGAGGAGCTCATCGGCAACGGGATTTCGTTCTGTGCAACCTGCGACGGGGCGTTCTATGCCGGCGGACACGTTATCGTGGTCGGCGGCGGAAATTCTGCGGCTGCCGAAGCTTTACAGCTTTCCGAGACATGCGAGGCCGTCACAATCTTACAGGATATGCCGGAGCTGACCTGTGAAAAAAATCTTGCAGAAAAAATCTATGCCACGGATAATATCGAAGTTTTGACAAACGTAAAAATTCTCTCATTCTTTGCAGACGGAGAAAGGCGCGGCGCCACGATTCACGACGGAGTTTCCGGCGAAGAACGCAAAATCACGGCAGACGGCATTTTTATTGCTATCGGCCTTGCACCGGACAACGATGCGTTTGCAAACATGATTGAATTGGAACGCGGCTATATCAAGGCAAATGATAGTTGCACAACATCGAAAAAAGGTGTATTCACGGCTGGCGATTGCCGCACCAAGGCATTCCGTCAGATCACGACCGCCTGTGCGGACGGTACGGCGGCGGCGCTTGCGGCATGCGCCTATTTAGCGTAGAATAACGGAATGTTTGCCAAAGTCTATTTGGAGATTACCAATGTCTGCAATTTATCCTGTTCCTTTTGTGCCGGAACAAGCCGAACCAAGCACTTTCTGACACGGGAAGAGTTTTTGTTTTTGGCTTCACAGCTACGGCCGTATACGGAATTTCTGTATTTCCACCTCATGGGCGAACCAACGGCACATCCCCTGCTGGCAGATTTTTTGGATATTGCACAGTCATACGGTTTTCGCGTGATTCTCACCACCAACGGCACACGCCTGCCCCTGGTGGCGAACACGCTACTTAACGCACCGTCGCTTTTCAAAGTCAGCCTTTCACTTCACGCCTTTGAGGCGAACAGGGCGCTCGACTTTGATTCCTATTTAAACGGCTGCTTTGATTTTGCCGACCGCGCGTCTGAAAAAGGAATCATTACAGTTTTTCGATTATGGAATGACGGAGGCAAAAACTCACAAAACGATGAAATACTGACATCCTTGAAAGCGCGTTTTTCCGGTGAATGGATCCCGAACACCAAAGGAATCCGCATTCGCAAAAAGCTGTTTATCGAAAACGGCGACGCTTTTCTTTGGCCGCCGCAAGCCGAACCGTGCGAAAAGGTTCGCTGTTATGCCTTAAAAGACCAT
Source organism: uncultured Eubacteriales bacterium (assembly GCA_934479825.1). Classification (GTDB taxonomy): domain Bacteria; phylum Bacillota; class Clostridia; order Oscillospirales; family CAG-382; genus UMGS882. The sequence continues at coordinate 78,160 of CAKSOW010000001.1, read as the reverse complement.
ATCGGCGTGCTGTGTGACGGTACGGTCGTTCCCTGTTGTCTGGACAGTGACGGCACTCTTTCACTCGGCAACTTATTTGAAACGCCGCTTGATGAAATTCTTGCATCACCGGCAACGCATGCTTTAAGAACCTCTTTTGACTGTGGCATTGCCCCGAACGCCTTTTGCAGTCGCTGCGGCTTTGCACAGAAAAAATTTCACGCTGACCGGCGTTAGATAACGAAAATTCAGCAAGGAGTTTATACACATGTCCTCCGAAGATAATGCCGCTTTCCTTTTTCGGAAAGCTACCCCGGCCGACCTCGACCGAATCGCTGAAATTTACAGCCATATTTTAGACCTTGAAGAAACCGGCAAAACATCCGTCGGTTGGGTACGTGGAGTCTACCCGACGCGCGATACCGCCCAAGAGGCTCTTGACGCCGACGAAATGTTTGTATTGCAGGATGGAAATACGATAACAGCCGCGGCGCGCATCAACCGGGTACAGGTTCCGGAGTATGCAAACGCCGCTTGGGAGCATCCCGAAGCGCCGGATGACCAAGTAATGGTACTTCACACACTTGTAGTCGATCCAGCTCTTTCCGGAAAAGGCTACGGCAGTGCTTTTGTACGTTTCTATGAAACCTATGCATTAGAAAACGGTTGTCCTTATTTGCGCATGGATACCAACGTCAACAACTCTGCGGCACGCTCTCTTTACGGTCACTTGGGATACCGTGAATCCGGAATTATTGACTGTGTGTTCAACGGAATCAACGGAGTAAAGCTCGTTTGCTTGGAGAAAACATTGTCATTCTGAACGAAGCAAAGGCTATCCGCTCCAACTCACTAACTTTTCCGTAAAGAAAAGCCGGACAGAAGAACTTGATTTTAACGCCCGATGATTTGTATACCCAAATCACCGGGTATTTCATTTTAAGTTCGCAGACACGATTAAAAAAATTTGATTTTTTTTGAAAAACCCCTTGACAAATCATAATACATGTGATATTATAATACCAACCTACAGGGTTGGTAGGCAAAACAAACAAAGAGGTGCGGATTCATGTATGGATTTTACTCCGGATATCCGGTCGGAAATCGATGTTGACGTTATTTGATTTTCGATTCTCCCAGCAACTGATTTCAAACATTGACATATTAAGTAAATTGATAAAGGAGTTTTTACCATGTCTAAGATTTATACTTCCGCTGACCAACTTATCGGCAAAACGCCGCTTCTTGAATTAACGCACCTTGAAAAGAAATTTGGATTAAAAGCAAAAATTCTCGTCAAACTTGAATACTTCAATCCGGCCGGCTCTGTCAAGGACCGTGTAGCAAAAGCCATGATCGACGACGCCGAAGCCTCCGGAAAATTAGTGCCCGGCTCTGTCATCATCGAGCCGACCTCCGGCAACACCGGTATCGGTCTTGCCGCCGTTGCCGCCGCACGCGGTTACCGTATCATCATTGTTATGCCGGAAACCATGTCGGTAGAACGCCGCCAGCTGATGAAAGCCTACGGCGCGGAACTGGTTCTCTCTGACGGCACAAAAGGCATGAAAGGCGCCATTGCCAAGGCAGACGAACTTGCCGCCGAAATTCCGAACAGCTTTATCCCCGGTCAGTTTGTCAACCCGGCCAATCCTAAGGCACATCGCACAACAACCGGTCCGGAAATCTACGAGGACACAGACGGAAACGTGGACATCTTTGTGGCAGGCGTCGGCACAGGCGGTACAATTACCGGCGTTGGCGAATACTTAAAGTCCAAAAAGCCGGATGTAAAAGTTGTCGCCGTTGAACCGGCTACCTCCCCTGTTCTTTCAGAAGGAAAAGCAGGTCCGCACAAGATTCAGGGTATCGGCGCAGGATTTGTGCCAGACGTTCTTGATACCAAGATTTATGATGAAATCATTCCGGTCACCAATGAGGACGCATTTGCAACCGGTAAACTGATCGGCAAAAGCGAAGGCGTTTTAGTCGGTATTTCATCGGGTGCCGCTGTTCATGCGGCAATTGAGCTTGCTAAACGTCCGGAAAATGAGGGGAAAAACATCGTTGTACTGTTGCCCGATACCGGTGACCGTTATCTCTCAACACCGTTGTTTGCTGACTAAACAAGATAATACTTCCGCGCCGGCGGCTTTGGCTTCCGGCGCTGTCTTTATGATTTACAAAAGAAAGGATGTATCTTATGACTCGCGATGAGGCTATTCTTCTTTTAAAAGAATACAATTCCGAACCATTCCATATCAAGCACGCTCTCACAGTTGAGAGCGTTATGCGCTATTTTTCCAAGAAACTCGGCTATGGCGACAACCGGGACTTCTGGGGATTAGTCGGATTGTTACACGACTTAGACTTTGAAAAATTTCCGGAGCAACACTGCACCAAAGAACAGGAAATTTTGCGTGAGCATGGCGCGCCCGAAGAACTGATTCACGCGGTTGCAAGCCACGGATATGGTTTAACCGTCGATATTGCCCCGGTTCATACAATGGAAAAAGTATTATATGCTGTCGATGAACTGACCGGCCTTATCGGAGCTGTGGCTCGTATGCACCCATCCGGCAGTGTCAAGGATTTAGAAACCAAGTCCGTTTTAAAAAAGTTCAAGACGCCGAAATTTGCGGCCGGCTGCTCGCGCGAAGTGATCCAGAACGGTGCGGACATGTTGGGCATGCCGCTTGAAGAGCTGATTGAACAGACCATTCTTGCCATGCGCGAGTCAGAAGACGCCGTTAATGCCGGTATATAGGAGTAAACCATGACAATACAAGAAATGCAAAGCGAAATCATGCGCTTAAAAAAAGAAAACGACATCTGTATTTTGGCGCACAGCTATCAGGGCGAAGAAATCTGCGAAGTGGCAGATTTTGTCGGCGATTCTTTCGGACTTAGCGTAAAAGCCGCAAAAACGCCGCAGAAAACGGTTCTGATGTGCGGTGTGCGCTTTATGGCGGAGACCGTAAAAATCCTTTCCCCCGACAAAAAAGTAATCTTAGCACGCAGTGAGGCAGGATGTCCCATGGCGGAACAAATGGTTAAGGACGAAATCGCCGCCGTAAAGCAGTTGTACCCCGGTTATACGGTTGTCGCTTATATCAATACGACCGCCGCGCTTAAAACCATTTGCGATGTTTGCGTGACCTCATCCAGTGCGGTGAAAATCGTAAAGGCGCTTTCAAACAACAAGATTTTGTTTATTCCCGACTGCAATCTCGGTGATTTTGTAGCAAAATCTGTTCCGGAAAAAGAAATCAAGCTCTTGCAGGGCGGCTGTCCGACACATGCGCGCGTTTCACGCGAAGAGGCGCAGAAGGCAAAAACGCTTCATCCGAATGCAAAACTGCTTGTTCATCCGGAATGCAAGCCGGCCGTTGTCGCACTCGCCGATTTCGTCGGCTCCACCACTGCGATTATTGACTATGTACGCGAACATAAGGATGCGGAAAACGAATTTATCATTGGTACTGAATTATCGATTGCCGAGCATTTATCGTATGAATTTCCGGATAAGAGTTTTTATCCTCTATCGAAAGATTTGGTTTGTCACAATATGAAGATAACGACGCTGCCGGACGTTTACCGAGCTATAAAAGGTCTTGCCGGCGAAGAAATTACGTTGCCCGAAGAAACGATACGAAACGCGCGTGCCTGTATTGACCGCATGATTGAACTCGGATAACAGACGGTATTACAGCGAAAGGAGCGGTTTTATGATGATTTCCACCCGAGGAAGATATGCACTGCGCGTTTTGATTGACCTTGCGGAGCACAAAAACGGCAGTTATATCCCCATGAAAGAAGTTGCCGAACGTCAGGAGATTTCTCTAAAATATCTGGAACGCATTCTGCCGCTGTTGACCAAAAGCGGTTATGTAGAAGGCGTTCACGGCAAAGGCGGCGGCTATCGGCTGAAAAAAGGGCCGGAGGATATTCGTGTCGGCAACGTTTTAAGGCTTACCGAAGGAGAACTTGCGCCGGTTGCGTGTCTTGCGGAAAATGCAGATCCTTGTGAAAGAGCACATGAATGCCGCACGCTTGATATGTGGAGACGTTTTTATAATCTGACAAACGATTTTTTTGACGGCATTACGATTGCCGATCTGATGAAGCGTGATACTGAAAGCGAATATGTAATTTGATAAGGGCTGCTCGCCCTTAAACCTCGCCAACTTTTCTTAAAAGAAAAGTTGGACAAAAGAATTTTAATTTTGCACCCAGCAATTTGATTTCTCAAATCACCGGGTGCCTTTATTTTTAAGTAAAATTACAACAACATATTGAAATGTGTTCGTCAGCATTTCGCACCTGATTTATTTGAATTTTCATTCTGAATAAAAGAGCACGCGGCGGTCTAATGATTCAAACCGCCGCGCGTCAAAAACTAAATTCCTTTCTTCTAAGAAAAGCCGCGTACCCTTACGCGTACAGCTTTGTCGGCAACACGTATAAATAAACACAGAAAAAGTGCATAATACTGCCGGCCATGACAAAAAAGTGCCATACGCAGTGCATATACTTGTATTTTTTCAGAGCATAGAATACGATGCCCACCGTATACAGCACACCACCGAGAAGCAAGAACATAAAGCCGTTTCCGGGCATATTCTCATAAATGGTCTTGATTCCGATAAGAGCTGCCCACCCCATGCAGACATAACAAATCATGGAGAACTTCTTGAACTTTTCGATACTGACCGCATTGAGTACGATCCCTAAAATCGCAACACCCCAAACAATGCCAAACAGCGTCCAGCCAAGCGCGCCGCCCAATGTAACCAGCGTGATCGGCGTATAGGTTCCGGCAATCAGGAAGAAGATTGACGTATGGTCAAACACACGGAATACTTTTCGTGCCGTACGGTTGGTAATCGCGTGATACAAGGTGGACATGATGTAAAGCATGGTCAATGAAACGCCGTAAATGCATGCCGAAACAACACCGGCAGCCGTTCCGTTGACCGCGGCCTGAACAATGCATAAAACCAATGCCGCAATCGAAAGGCAAGTTCCGACACCATGTGATATCGCGTTGATAAGTTCTTCACTAAGCGTATAGACCGGTAAATAGTTCTTTTTTGTCATGTTGCAAAAAGTCTCCTTTATTGTGATTCTGAATTACTCCCAAAATCCGAGATTCGGTTTCGATTTTGAAAAAATGCTCAACGGGTGGTTTTCAAAGATTTCTTTGGCATTGCGTGCGAAATCCGCACAGGTAAGGTCACGGTCGCGCAAAATCGTTTTCGGGCAGGTAAAGCCGATCTCATACAGCCACGGGCCATTGTAATTTACACTTTTCAGCGCATTTACCAGTTCCTGCCAGTCAATCTTTCCCTCACCCGGCAACCAATGCCGTTCATTGACGAAATCATAGTCGGAAACATGCGTCGTTACAATCTTATCACCAACGGCACGGACAAAGTCCAAATTGTTCTCGCTAAGCAAATGGTTTGTATCGAAGCACACACGAAGCGAATCATTCAAGGATATAAGTTCATGGATCTCAGCCGCATTGTGTCCGAGACAGGTACGCGGCAGATCTTCCACGGCAATGACAGCCGCATAAGGCTTTGCAAGCTCCGCCAAGGCGGCAAGCGTATCCTTGGCACATTTCATGCGTTCGTCACGTTCATCGTCTGTAATCGGCTCACCGCTCGGATGAACCACAAAATGCGTGATTCCGATATCCGATGCCTTTGCAATCAGCTCTTTGAAATAGGCAAGCGTCGGCTTGGCAAGCGAAAGTCTTGAAGGCTCAATTCTCTCAAACGGTACAAATGGCAAATGAAACGACCAAAGCACAATCCCATACGTTTTGGCAAGCAAAGCAACTTTCTTGTAATCAAGCGAATTACAGCCCTCTGCGTTAAGCGAAAGCTCCATATGGGAAATCCCATTGGCACGATACGCGTCAAACAACGACTCATCTAACGTTTTCCCACAGGAAGATAATCCGACAGAAAACATGAAAAATCACTCACTTTTTTAATCCAAATATACAGGAGTATTATAGCACAAGCGTTTATAAAAATCAAGCCTTTTTCATGAACACAAGTCCTGCATGCTTACCGGCTAAACCTTTACACGTTCAAATTCCACCCAAAACGTTGTGCCTTTTCCGATTTCACTCTCGACGCCATATAACAGTTTATGCAGTTCAAACACGCTTTTAACAATGGAAAGTCCGATTCCCGAACCGACTACGGCACGTTTATGCGCCGTCTTTTTTGCACGATAATAGCGATCCCATATATACGGCAGTTCTTCCGGTGCAATCCCCTCGCCGAAATCCGAAATTTCAATGCGGACCTTTTTATCCGTCACAATCTGGCGGATAACAACGGTTTTATTGTCTCCGGTATGGTTGACGGCATTATCCATAAGATTATAAAACGCCTGCGAGATTTTGGCTTCATCACACTTCACATATGCCTCGGAATCGGCTTGAATCTCCACGGTGTAACCGTCATTCTTGGTGAGATTGAAGTAGCGTGTGCGGATGCTTTCCAACATTTCGGTAATGCAGACCGTATCATATTTAAGCGTTTCAAACCCGCTCTGCAATTTAGACAAGTCAAGAATATTGTTGACAAAGGCTGTCAGCCGTTTGGTTTCATCAATAATAACCTGTACATTTTCCGGTGTATTTTCGCCGGGAATATCACGCATGACTTCGGCATAACCGCCAATCATGGTAAGAGGCGTGCGCAAGTCATGCGAAACATTGGCAAGCAGTTCGTGCTGGAATTGGTTGGCTTTGCCAAGTTCTTGCGCTGTATAGTTCAATGTATCGCTGAGTTCTTCTATTTCACGGTAGCCCTTGCCGGAAAATTCCGTATCGAATTTTCCGCGGGCCAGTTCCAACGCCGAGTCATTTAATTTTACGATCGGGCGCGAAATGTTGCGCGAAAGGATAAACGAGACGATCAATGAAAATATTAAGGCCAGCATCGACGTCACTTCCAACTGTCCTTTTAAAATGGCAATCGTGGAATCAAGCGGCGTCACCTGAACATCGCTGATGACCATAAGTTCCGTGCCGTCGTCCAGTGTGGCAAGTTTGGCATACAAAAAATCGTCCACATACCGTTCGTTGCGGAAGAAAGCAGGACGCCCCGAAAAGAACTGTATGCCGATCTCTTTACGTCCAGCTTTATCACCGGACGCGCTTTCTGTATCCGAATAACCTTCGTCATCCGTGTTTGCAGAATCAGCGGCGTTTGCGGAATTATCGGACAAATCTTCGTTTACGGACGAATCGTTTTTCGGAATCTCCCGGATAGCAAAATGAATATCTCTTAAAAAATCTTCGTTTTCCCTGTCATACGTATAGTATTTGGATACTTCGCCGCCGTTTTCTTTTGCAAGGTCATATAAGCGCAGAATCTCATAGTCGCCGATATCGTGTGCGGCAGAAACAACTCCGTCGCCGCCGGAATAAACATTCTTGAAATCAGAGGTGTTGATGATGCGCACATTGATGTCGCCTTGCAGAATGATTCGGTTGAAGATAGCCTCGCTGTCATCACTGTCAAGATTGGCTATAACTTCGTTTGTCGCGCTTTTGAGTTCACCTGTCTTGACATACTGATAAAAACTGCTGATAAACACAACCTGGCAAACCCAAAGGATGAGGAGTATCATCATAGAGACGAAGAAAAAACTGATAAACAGTTTCCAACGCACGCTCATGCCGCGTACCCCGGTCTTATTTTGCTTCAAAGCGATATCCGACCCCTCTTAACGTCACGATAAGACGCGCGTATTCGCCGAGATTTTTGCGTAACAGCTTGATGTGCGTATCAAGCGTTCGATCATCGCCGAAAAAGTCATATCCCCAGACATTGCTGATCAGTTTTTCGCGCGTCAGCGCAATCCCTTTGTTTTTGATAAGATAGAACAACAGATCATATTCTTTGGGCGTAAGATCGGTCTTTTTGCCGTCGATATAAACGATGCGCCCGGCAAAATCCACCTTCAAGCCCTGGTATTCAAAGGTGTCGTCGGAAATACTGTTGGTGCGCTTTAAGACGGCCGAAACACGAAGCATAAGCTCTTTCGGAGAAAAGGGTTTGACGACGTAATCGTCGATACCGACTTCAAAACCATGAATACGGTCGTATTCCTCGCCGCGCGCCGAAAGCATAATAACGGGCGTGCGGCTGGTTTTACGAAGCTCTCTGCAAACAGAAAAACCGTCAAGATCCGGCAGCATTACATCTAAGATCACAAGATCATAATCCTTTTCCTTGAACATATCGATTGCCGTCATGCCGTCGGGCGCTTCTTCGACGCTGTATCCCTCAAACTGGGCATATTTTGAGATGATTTCGCGGATCTTCTGTTCGTCATCCACAACCAAAAGCTTGTACATATTTTCACGTCCTTATAGAGATAATCTATGATTTGATTCAATTATATACGCACAATGTGTAAATTCTGTGAAACCAATCCAAAATCGCAGAAACACCTATTTTTTACTGCGTTTTAATCCGGAAATCTTGTCTCTTAATGCCGCGGCAAGTTCAAAGTTGAGCGACGCAGCGGCGGCTTTCATCTGTTCGGTAAGCTCGGCGACTGTACGATCCAATTCCGCTTTTGACATCTTTCGCACCGTGCCTTTTTTGTCCTTATCCTTAACGGCAAGATCTATAATGTCGCGTACATCTTTTTTAACGGTCTGCGGAACGATTCCGTGCTCATCATTATACTGTTTCTGAATTTTGCGGCGGCGGTTGGTTTCGGAAATGGCGGCGCGCATAGAACCGGTAACGGTATCGGCGTACATGAGGACTTTACCCTCGGCATTTCGCGCAGCACGTCCGATCGTCTGAATAAGGGAAGTTTCGCTGCGTAAAAAGCCCTCTTTATCCGCGTCGAGAATCGCAACAAGCGACACTTCCGGCAAGTCAAGTCCCTCGCGTAAGAGGTTGATACCGATAAGCACATCGAATACGCCAAGACGCAGATCGCGAAGAAGTTCCATGCGTTCGATTGTTTCAATGGAAAAATGCATATACCGGCACTTGATACCGTAATTTCCGAGGTATTCGGTCAGATCCTCCGCCATTTTCTTGGTAAGCGTTGTGACAAGCACGCGTTCGCTCTTTTCGACACGCTTATTGATCTCGCTGATCAAGTCGTCGATCTGTCCTTTTACCGGGCGCACTTCCACCTCTGGATCAAGCAGTCCGGTCGGTCGGATAAGCTGTTCGACGATCTGTTCCGAATGGGTCTTTTCGTATTCCTGGGGCGTGGCACTGACAAAAATCGCCTGATTGACACGTTCTTCAAACTCATTGAAAAATAACGGGCGGTTATCGAGCGCTGACGGCAAACGAAAGCCGTAATCGACCAAATTTTTCTTCCGGGCACGGTCGCCGCCGCTCATACCGCGCACCTGCGGAAGCGTGACATGCGATTCATCCACAAACAAAAGATAGTCTTTCGGAAAATAGTCAAGCAGTGTGTAAGGCGTGCTTCCGGCCGGACGTCCGGACAATACGCGTGAATAATTCTCTACGCCCGAACAATACCCGATTTCAGCAAGCATCTCCATGTCATACCGGGTACGCTCTTCGATACGCTGTGCCTCTATGAATTTATTCTGACTCTTGAAGAACGCGGCACGTTCGGTCATTTCCTCTAAAATTTCGTCAATAGCCTTTTGCCGCTTTTCAGCAGAGGTGACATAGTGGGTTGCCGGATAAACCACGGCACGAGTCAACCGGTGCAGCACTTCTCCGGTAACGATATCGATTTCCGACACGTTATCGATCTCATCGCCGAAAAACTCAACGCGAAGTGCTGTTTTATCGTTATTGGACGGCAGCAGTTCGACCGTATCGCCGCGCACGCGGAATTTGTTTCGTTCAAGAACCAGGTCATTGCGCTCATACTGAATACGCACCAAAGAAGCGATAAAAGCCTCGCGACTGATTTGAAGTCCGGGAGATGCCGAAACCGTCATGCTTTTGTATTCCGCCGGATCACCAAGCGTGTAAATACAGGAAACAGACGAAACAATAATAACGTCGCGCCGCTCAAAAAGGGCGCTGGTCGCACTGTGACGCAGTTTATCGATTTCATCGTTAATGGATGAGTCCTTTTCAATATACACGTCTTTGCCGGGAATATAGGCTTCCGGCTGATAATAATCATAGTAAGAAACAAAGAACTCAACAGCGTTATCCGGGAAAAACTCTTTGAACTCACTGCAAAGTTGGGCGGCAAGCGTTTTATTATGAGCGAGCACCAACGTCGGACGGTTGACACGTGCGATGATATTCGCCATGGTAAAGGTTTTGCCGGAACCGGTTACGCCAAGTAACGTCTGCGCCTTGTCTCCGTCAAGAACGCCTTGCACAAGCTTATCGACAGCCTGCGGCTGGTCGCCGGCAAGCGTATAACTGCTTTTTAATGAAAAGGGTTTGTTCATCATGGCTGGTACTCCGATCTGAGCGGTAAAATCTGAAATTTACGGCACATTTTATCACGTTTATTATAGCACATTTTCTTGGCAAATACAACCCCAAATACGACTATTTGTTTTTCCGCCATTTATCCGTGTTTCTTCAAAACCTGCACACTATTTGTGTAATTCAACTGCATTGTCTATGAAAACTTGACATTTCTCCGTTCCTTTGTTATACTGAACGCGTAAAGGAACCACGAAAATTCATATAGATTGCGAAAGGAAATACGCCATGAAAGAATTTATGGGAAAAGACTTTTTACTGTCCACACCGACAGCCGTTAAACTGTTTGAAACCTATGCTCAAAAGACACCGATCGTGGATTATCACTGCCATTTGAGTCCCGAAGAAATTGCAACGAACAAACAGTTCAAAAACATCACCGAAGCATGGCTTTACGGCGACCACTACAAATGGCGCGCCATCCGTGCCTGCGGTTTTGACGAAAGCCTTGTCACCGGCGGTGCCTCGGACTATGACCGTTTCAAGGCTTGGGCGGCTACTATGCCGAATCTTATCGGCAATCCGCTCTACCATTGGACGCATTTGGAATTGGCACGCTATTTTGACATACATGTGCCGTTAAATGAAAAGACCTGTGACGAAATCTGGGAAAAATGCAATGTCCTGCTTACCTCCGGCAAAATGGGTGCGCGCGACCTCATCCAAGCAAGCGGCGTCAAGGTCATCTGCACGACCGACGATCCCGCCGATTCGTTGGAGCATCACGCCGCCATTGCCAAAGACGCAAGCTTTGAAACGCGCGTTTTGCCGGCATTCCGTCCCGACAAAGCCGTCAATATCGAAAAAGCCGGCTTTAAAGAATATATCACCGAAAAGCTGTCCCCTGCTTTCGGCAAGGAGATCTCCGACATTGACTCACTTCTCGACGCGATGACTGCACGGCTTGACCATTTTGAAGCGCACGGCTGCAAAACCAGCGACCATGGCATGGACTATGTGCCTTTTGCGCCCTGCACCGCCAAGGAGGCAGATCTCATCTTCAAAAAGGCGCTTGCCGGACAGACGCTTTCTGCCGAAGAAGCTGACAAATACAAGACATTTTTGCTATCCTTCTTTGCCGGCGAATTTACAAGGCGCGATTGGGTCATGCAGATTCATTTCGGTGTTATCCGGAATCAAAGCGCGAAAAATTTTGCCGCTCTCGGTCCGGACACCGGTTTCGACACAATTGCCAGTTTCGATTGCGTCCGCAACGCCTTAAAACTCCTTGACAGCTTTGAAACAGCCGATCACCTGCCGAAGATGATCTTCTATTCGCTGAACCCCAACGACAATGCCGCGATCGACGCTATGTGCGGTTGTTTCCAAGGAAATGACAAGGGAATCAAGAGCCGCATTCAGCACGGCTCCGCCTGGTGGTTCAACGATCACCTTGACGGCATGCGCGACCAGATTCGCTCTTTTGCCGCCACGGGCGTGCTCGCCAACTTTGTCGGTATGCTCACCGATTCGCGCAGTTTCTTATCCTATACGCGTCATGAATATTTCCGCCGCATTCTCTGTGATTATCTCGGAAGCATGATTGAGCGCGGCGAATACCCGAACGATTTGGAGCATGTCGGGAAAATGGTCTACGATATTAGCTATCAAAATGCTTATGATTTCTTTGGTTTTTAAATACAAATGAGCTGCCGATAAATACCGGAGGTTCGCGAAAACGCGGCGTTTCTCAATGAAAATTGAGCAATTGACATATAATGCCTTGTAATTCTATCCAAAATAACTTTATCGCACACAGCAGCTGGAAAAAGCTGCTGTGTGCGATTTTAATTATTACAAATTTTTATAGTGCGCGGCATATTCGGTCGGAGAAAGCCCCGTGCTTTTTTTGAAGATTCGGCAAAAATTGCTGAAATCGGAAAAGCCGCATTTTTCCATGATTTTTCCGACCGGAAGATCTGTTTTGACAAGCATTCTTTTTGCTTCGGCAATTCGGCAGGAAAACAGAAATTCCATTACCGAAACGCCGGTGATTTTCTTGAACCGATGCGATAAAAATGAGGGGCTGACACAAAAACGCGACGCAAGAGTACCTAACGTATAACTTTCGCCGAATTCCGATGAAAGAAGATTCTGCACCTCCGCTATGATTTCAAAACCGGAGGCGTCCAAAGCAAAAAGTGTAAGCGGCGCGTGGCGGCAAATGAAAATCAAAAGCTCTTCCAACAGTAGTTCAAGCATTTCGTTTTTCATCTCATTTTCCGCTGTATATTCGTGTAAAAGCCGTTCAAACAGATGCCGGATATTCTCAAAGTCCGCGGAAGTTTGCAGAACATTGTTGAAATGCTCGGGGCGGTTGAACAACAGCGAATACAGTTTCGGGTTTTCCCCATAATCCCCATGCGGCAAAATGCGTAAAACGTATCTTTGATAATCGTCGCTTGCGTCTGAAATCGAATGCTCCTCAAAGCGGCTAATAACGATGATATTCCCTTTACAAGCCGTTTTTTCCTTGGCATTTATGCGAACGCGGCACGTGCCGCATGTGACAAAAAGAATCTGGTGGCAATCATGGTAATGCGGCAAGGCTTGTTGATTCCGGTCGGCAAAGTAAAGCGAATGAATGATGTTGTTCATGGACTCTCACCCCCAAATCAGTATAGCATAGATTTTCAAAAAATGCAAGATTTACATAATGACAAACCGTATCTTTATAACACATTTTCAAAAACCCTGCTACAATAAAAGTAGAGTTGGAGGAATCTATATGAAACACAGCGTTTATTTAAGCAAAGAGGACTTTCTTTCACAAAACGATGCGTTGCAGACGGCTTTGCCGTATACCGACGATGTAAAAGCACTTGCACAGCCGTTTTCCTTACAGAATCACCGCTTTCCCAACCGTCTTGCCTGCCAGGCTATGGAGGGCTGCGACGGAACGGCTTCGGGCGAACCGGATGAACTGACAAAACGGCGGTATAAGCGCTTAGCCGCAGGCGACGCCGGTATCATTTGGTTTGAGGCGACCGCCGTTATGGAAGAGGCGCGCGCCAATCCACGCCAATTATACATAAACCCAAACAATTTAGACAGTTTCAAGAGAATTGTTGAAGACATCAAAGAAACAGCCATGCGCCAAAACGGCTATGCGCCGGTCGTCTTTATGCAGGCGACGCATTCCGGCCGGTATTCCAAGCCGCACGGCTTTCCCGAACCGCTCATTGCGTACAACAACCCGATCTTTGAGAAAGACGCGCCGATCTCATCCGACCGTATTGTAAGCGATGAATATCTGGATCGTGTGAGCGAAGCCCTGATACAGGGTGCGGCGCTTGCGGAAAAAGCCGGCTTTGACGGTGTGGATATCAAATGCTGTCACAGGTATTTAAACTGCGAACTGCTGTCGGCCTATGAGCGCAAAGGAAAATACGGCGGCAGTTTTGAAAACCGCACCAGGCTTCTTCGCGAATCGGTAAAAGGAGCGATGGCTGCTGTCGGGCACGACTTCATCGTTTCGTCCAGGCTTAACGCCTACGACGGGTTCCCGTATCCATATGGTTTCGGCGTTCCGACCGACGGCAGTATCAATGTGGATCTTACCGAGCCGAAAAAGCTGATACAAAATCTTTACGACGAGGGCGTTCGGATTCTCAATATCACCATGGGCAATCCGTATTTCAATCCACATGTCAACCGTCCGTTTTCACATGGCGCTTATGAACCGCCGGAGCATCCGTTAGTCGGTGTCAAACGCGTGTTAGAGGGAGTTGCACAGCTAAAAAAAGCGACGCCGGATATGGCGCTCATTTCATCAGCCGTGTCTTTTTTAGGCGTCGCCGCGCCGCATGTAACGGCGGCCTATATCGAAAGCGGAGCTTTTGATTTTGCCGGCTTCGGAAGAACAATTTTTGCTTATCCCGATTTTGCACGGGATATACTGGAAAAGGGCGGTATGGATAAAGACAAAATCTGTATCTGCTGCTCAAAATGTACGGAAATTATGCGCAAACCCGGCGGTACACCGGGGTGTGTAATCCGCGACAAGGAAGTTTATCTTCCGATCTACAACAAACTGTGTAAGGAGTAAGAAAAATGGAACACAAGAACATTGCATTGGTTACAGGAGTTGCCGGCGGAATCGGCGGAGCGGTAGCACGCTTATTTTTGGAAAACGGAATTACTGTTGTCGGTATGGATGTTGCAGACGTTTCTCCGCTGGAAAACGAAAATTTTCTCTATTTCAAAGGCGATCTTTCGGATAAGGCAAGCCGGGAAACTTATCTCCGTACCGCACTTGACCGATACGGGAAAATAGATATTTTAGTCAATGTCGCAGGGGTTGCACCCAAAATCCGCGCGGATATTCTTGAAATGACCGAAGAAAGCTATGATTTTGTTATGAACATCAATACCAAGGGCACGATGTTTCTGACCCAAGCAGTTGCTAAGGAAATGATTAAAAATCCGGCGGAACAAAAGAGCATTGTCAACATATCTTCTATGTCTGCCTACACAAGCTCCACAAGCCGCGGTGAATACTGCATTTCCAAAGCCGGCGTTTCCATGATCACCGCGCTGTTTGCCGACAGACTTGCCGAATACGGTATACCGGTCAACGAGATTCGTCCCGGCATTATTGCAACCGGCATGACCGCAACCGTCAAAGGCAAATATGATGCGTTAATCGAGGGCGGCCTTCTGCCGATCAAACGCTGGGGACAGCCGGAGGATATCGCAAAGGCGGTTCTCTCGCTTGTAAACGGAAGTTTGCCGTATGTCACGGGTCAGTCGATCGACGTGGACGGCGGTTTCCATATCCGGAGGCTGTAAGATGAACTATTTTCAATACGACGTTCTTGTCATCGGTAGCGGCGCGGCCGGATTCAACGCTGTCAATCGCTTAAAGGAAAGCGGTTCTCTTTCGGTGGCACTTATAACAGAAGAAATAAACTGCGGCACATCGCGCAATACCGGCAGTGACAAACAGACCTATTATAAGCTCGGAATCTGCGGAGACGCGCCGGACAGCGTAAGACTTATGGCGGAAGAATTGTTTGCCTCCGGCAGTGTGGATGGAGACAGTGCGCTTTGTGAGGCAGCCAATTCCCTTCGCTGTTTTATGAACCTGTGCGAACTCGGCGTGCCGTTTCCAACTGACCGATATGGTGAATATGTCGGGTACAAGACCGATCACGACCTGCATGAGAGAGCCACGTCCGCAGGACCTCTGACATCGCGTTTCATGACCGAAGCATTGGAAAAAAGAGCGAAAGAATTGAATGTTGAGATTTTGGACGGGCTTCTTGCCGTGGAGATTCTGAAAGATGACAACAACGGTGTTTCCGGGATTCTGTGCGTCGAAAAAGCAACCGGAAAGCCCGTCGGAATCAAGGCAGGTAACATGATTCTTGCGACCGGAGGCCCGGCCGGCATATACGCGGACAGCGTGTATCCGACCTGTCACACGGGGTGTATGTCGCTTGCCGTGACATGCGGTGCACAAATGCAGAATTTGACGGAATGGCAGTACGGACTTGCTTCGACGGAGCCGCGCTGGAATGTTTCAGGAACGTATATGCAGGTTCTGCCGCGTTTTGTTTCGGTCGATGCAGACGGAAACGAACATGAGTTTTTGCTTGACTATTTTGGTGACGCTTATACTGCGCTTTCGGCCGTCTTTTTAAAAGGCTATCAATGGCCGTTTGACAGCAAGAAAATATTGGACGGCTCGTCAGTTATCGATCTACTTGTGTATACGGAAACCGTGTTGAAAAAACGAAAAGTCTATCTGGATTACACAAAAAATCCGTTCGGCCTTACGGAAATTGAATACGAAAAACTTTCGCCGGAGGCATATACGTATCTCAAAAAAGCGGACACACTTTTCGGCACGCCGCTTGAACGGCTGTTAAAGATGAACGCCCCTGCCGTCGAGCTGTACCGGAACAAAGGAAAAGACCTTTCTTCGGAGTATCTGCCCATTGCCCTTTGCGCCCAACACCATAACGGCGGAATTGCCGTGGACGCATGGTGGCAGACAAATATAAGCGGACTGTTTGCGGTCGGCGAATGTGCCGGAACGCACGGAATTGTCCGTCCGGGCGGTTCAGCACTCAACGCCGGTCAGGTTGGTTCTTTGCGCGCGGCAAACTTTATTGTCCGTCATCCGAGAAAAGCCGATACCAAAGCTTTTGAAACCGCTTTGGAGCATGCAGTGCAAAACCTGAATGCCGCATTCGGGAAAATTTTAAAAGATACCGACAACTCCGATATCTTAATCGATGCCGCTCGCCGCCGTATGAGCGACGGCGCATCGGCGATCCGGAATCCGGAGCATATGAAAGAAACGCTTGAACAGACGGAAAAAGCGCTTGCAGACGCCCAAATAGATTTTACGGTCAAGAAAAAATGCGATCTCTATAAATTTTTCAAATATACCGATACGCTTCTTACTCAGCGCACCGTTATTTCCGCCTTTTTGGATTATGCCGAAAAAGTAGGAAAGACGCGGGGATCGGCTCTGTATTATCAAAAAGACGGAAAACTTCGCATAGGACTTTCCGAAATGTTCCGTTTTGTTCCGGACAGCGAGGCGGCAAAGGATAAAATCCAGACAGCCGAATGCCGTGAGGACAAAATCGTTATTTCGTGGCGGCCGGTGCGTCCGATCCCGGAAACCGACATCTTCTTTGAGAATGTCTGGCGGTCATATCGGGAAAACGGAAACGTATATTAAGGGGAGCTTTGTATGAAAGAAATCTATATCGATATCATGGAGAAAGCGCTACATGCCTATGATAAACAGCGCATGCTTGACTATATAGCAGATGTAAAGAAGAATGGCCTTAGCGAACACGGATTTGCACGCCTTGCGGCGGATCTTGCTATTTTGAACGCGTTCGGAAAGTGCACGGAATATCGGGACATTATGCTTGAAATGATGGATATGTGCTGTGAAAGAATGCCGCAGAAACGCGCCGCCAACGAATTTTCCGTGCGAGAGATCGTGTGTGCGTTAAATCTCTGCCGCGAGACGGAAACCGTGGACAAAACCCATATTGAAAAGTGGGTAAAGCTCTTGTCCTCGTTTGACCCGTATACCAAATATGACGTTGTCACAGCCCCGTTTGAATCAAAAGGCAATTGGGCGGCATTCGGCGCAGTCAGTGAAATTGTGCGCAGTAAGCTATGCGGTATCAATAGCTCTGTTTTCATTGATAATCAGATTTCATCACTCTTAAACGATTTTGATGAAAACGGCATGTACAAAGATCCACACGAACCGATGGTATACGATTATGTTACACGCGTTCTCCTTAATTACATGCTGTATGCCGGGTATAACGGCAAATACCGCGACCGGCTTGAAGAAAATCTGATCAAGGCCGCACCGTTTTCAATACGGTTGCAGTCGGCAACCGGCGAAATGCCGTTTGGTGGACGCAGCAATCAGTTTTTCCACAATCAGATGTGGATAGCGGCCGACTATGAGTTTTTAGCGCGCTTTTTTGCTTCGCGCGGCGAAACGGAAAAAGCCGGCGCTTATAAAGCGGCGGCACAGTGTGCGGCGAAAAACCTTACGTCCTGGCTTTCTGATTCATCACTCCGGTCGTTAAAGAACCGCTATCCGGTTGATTCTATGATCGGCTGTGAGGGCTATGGATATTTCAACAAATATATGATAACGCTTGCATCGATTGCGTATATTGCCTATCAGTTTGCTGACGACAGCGTTACGCCGACCACAGCGCCCTGCGAGACAGGCGGCTATATCTGCCGCACAAGCCAATCATTTCATAAAGTTGTTTTGAACGGTTTCGGCTATTCTATGGAAATTGATACAAACGCCGATTTTCACTACGACGCATGCGGATTGGGAAAACTGCAAAAAAAAGATTGTCCCGACACACTGTGTCTGTCCGTTCCGTTTCCTCCTGCCGGAGCAACCTATAAAACTGAGGCAGAAAATCCGCGCCCGATGTCGCTATGCCCCTATTCTGAAACGGAAAAAGAATGTATTTATGGCTCTGAATTGCCGCTTGAATTTGTCAGAGAGACGACAAACAGTCCCGAAATAAGTGCAACATTTTCGCAAGAGCTTGCCGGAGAAAAAGCAACAATCCGTTATGCGCTTACGCCGGACGGCGTAAGAATAACCGGTTATGGCGCTGTAACCGGCTTTATGCTCCCGGTATTTGAGTATGACGGCGAAACCTTTACAAATATTGCGGAAAAAGACGGCGAAATCACGGTTTCCTACAAAAAACACTTTTGCCGGTATACCTTTGACGCGCCTCTTGACAAAGGCTATGAAAGATACTATAATCGGAACGGACGGTATCGCGTCTATAAGATTCCGTCCAACAGCATAAAAATAAACCTTGGAAAGGAATAACGTCATGTGTGCTTATCGTCTGGGGCTTGTTTCGGTTTCCTTTCGTGCTCATACGCCGGAGGAAATCTTGCAGGCTATGAAAGAAACAAAGCTTGACTATATCGAATGGGGCGGCGACGTCCATGCGCCGTCGAATGAACCGGAAAAAATCCGGCATATTGCAGCACTTCAAAAGAATTACGGCGTTTGCTGTTCCTCCTATGGCAGTTATTTTCGGATTGGTATGTCGCCTTTGGCTGACCTTGAACCGATCTGTGCGGCCGCCAAAGCGCTCGGAACCAATATCGTCCGCCTTTGGGCCGGAAATGAGGGCAGTGCAGCCTATACAGCCGAAAAGAAAAACGCTTTCTTCTCGGTTTGCCGGGAAATTGCCGAAATCGGTAAAAAGCAAGAGGTCATTTTCTGCATGGAGTGCCACAATTGGACATTTACCGATACCAAAGAAACAGCGCTTGAACTGATGAAAGCCGTCCATTCGCCGCATTTTAAGATGTATTGGCAACCCAATCAGTTCAAGAGCGAAGAAGAAAACATCGCATATGCAAAACTTCTTGCGCCGTATACCGAGCATATCCACGTGTTCAACTGGAAAGGCGAGCAAAAGAATCCACTTTGTGAAGCAGTGGATGTCTGGAAAAAATACCTTGCCGCATTTGACACAAACAAAACCCTGCTCTTGGAATTCATGCCGGACGGGAATATAACATCACTTGCCACAGAGGCAGATGCACTGCGGAAAATCGCGGAGGAATGAAACATGGGTCAAAATAAAAAAAGTATTTTGTTAAGCGAGCATTTTGACGACATTGAGAGGGTATACAGCACCGCGGTTCTTGAAAAACTCGAATCAGCCGCCGGACTTGACCGGACCCTGTACAATAAAAAAGCAATTTTGGAAAATCCGGACAGCTTTCAGCACACAGAGTATATTTTTTCTACTTGGGGAATGCCGTTGTTTGATGAAAAAGAAATTGCTGCATATTTTCCGGCTTTAAAATGCATTTTTTATGCCGCCGGCACGGTACGTTATTTTGCAGAGCCTTTTTTGAAATGCGGTATCAAGGTGTTTTCGGCATGGGCGGCTAACGCTGTACCGGTAGCGGAGTATACGACCGCGCAGATTATTTTGGCGTTAAAAGGCTTTTTTGCGTCGTCGCGTTTGAACAAACGATCGCATAAAGAGGCGCGTGCACGTTTTTCTGAATATCCGGGGGTATATGATGAAACGGTCGGTGTCATCGGTGCCGGAATGATAGGAAAGATGGTAATCGAACGGTTGAATGCACTGCATTTGAAGTGCCTTGTATTTGATCCGTTTTTATCCGATGAAAAAGCAGAGCAGTTAAAGGTAACAAAATGCAGCTTAGAAGAATTGTTCTCAAAAGCTTTTGTTGTATCCAATCACTTGGCAAACAACGAACAGACCAAAGGAATGCTTGATTATACGCTATTTTCGCTTATGCGTAAAAACGCCGTATTTATCAATACCGGACGCGGCGCGCAGGTGATTGAAAATGACCTGGTCCGACATATGGAAAACCGTCCGGATATCACTGCGCTTTTGGATGTTACCGACCCCGAACCGCCGGTGGCTGGGCATGCGTTTTATAAGCTTGACAACTGCGTTCTGACTCCGCATATTGCCGGAAGCAGCGGTAACGAGGTTCACCGCATGGCAGAATACATGGCGGAAGAATACCGGAAGTATACCGCCGGCGAGCCATGTACTTATGAAGTATCCTTGGAAATGTTAAAAACGATGGCGTAACACTTCTTCCGCTTTTCTTTTAAGAAAAGTAAGTCAAAGGAACTAAAATTTTGGTGCGCGGCAGTCTGAAAATTCAGACTGCCGCGCATCGTTTGTTTTTGGAACTTTCCGAAATCTTAAAAAGTACAGATTTACATTACGTTTCTTTTGTACAAAAAAGTAGCAAAAATGCAACGCGAGACGGTTTGAGTTATCAAATCGTCTCGCGTTAAAAATTTAATTTCTTTGTTCAGCTTTTCTTCTAAGAAAAGCCGGTTCTCCCTTTCGCCTGTGCGAACGAGCGATTAATACATGCCCGGAGCGGGAGCGGCAGGAGCTGCGGCCGGGGGTTCCGGTTTATCCGCAACAAGCGCTTCTGTGGTGAGAATCATCGATGCAACCGAAGCCGCATTCTGCAATGCACTTCTCGAAACCTTGGTCGGGTCAACGATACCAGCTTCCATCATATCGACGAACGTATCGTTGTATGCATCGTAACCGTAACCGGTCTTGCCGCTGTTAAGGATCTTATCAAGAATAACGGAGCCGTCTTTACCTGCGTTAAACGCAATCTGACGAATCGGTTCTTCAAGAGCTTTTACAACAATGGCAACGCCTGTCTTTTCATCGCCCTCAGTCTCATCAAGGAGTTTTGCAACCGTCGGAAGAATGTTGGCAAATGCCGTTCCGCCGCCCGGTACGATACCCTCTTCAACAGCTGCCTTGGTAGCATTAAGAGCATCTTCAATACGGAGCTTCTTTTCTTTCATTTCGGTTTCCGTTGCCGCACCAACCTTGATAACAGCAACACCGCCGGAAAGCTTTGCCAGTCTTTCCTGTAATTTTTCCTTGTCAAACTCGGAAGTGGTCGTTTCGATAGCCGCTTTGATCTGGCCGATTCTTGCCTTGATCTTTTCGGAATCCCCTGCACCGCCGACGATAATGGTATTTTCCTTGTTGACCTTAACCTGACGAGCCTTACCAAGCTGTTCAAGCGTAGTGTCTTTCAGTTCAAGACCAAGGTCGGACGAAATGACTTCGCCGCCGGTTAAGATAGCAATATCCGTAAGCATTTCCTTACGTCTGTCGCCAAAGCCCGGAGCTTTGACAGCTACGCAGGTAAATGTGCCTCTCAACTTGTTGACAAGCAAGGTCGAAAGTGCTTCGCCTTCGATATCTTCGGCAATGATAACAAGCTTTTTGCCGGACTGAACAAGCTGTTCAAGAAGCGGCAGGATATCCTGAATGTTGGAAATCTTCTTATCGGTAATGAGAAGAAGTGCGTCATCAATAACAGCTTCCATTTTATCGGTATCCGTAACCATGTACGGGGAAATGTAGCCGCGGTCAAACTGCATACCTTCAACAACTTCGCAGTACGTTTCAGCGGATTTGGATTCCTCAACCGTAATAACACCGTCCGAAGTAACCTTTTCCATAGCGTCTGCAATCAACTTACCGATAACTTCGTCAGCCGAAGAAACAGCACCGACACGTGCGATATCGCCAGAACCGTTGACTTTCTTGGAAATCTCTTTAAGGGACTCAACTGCCTTATTAACGGCTTTCTGAATACCCTTTCTGAGGATCATGGGGTTAGCGCCGGCCGCAACGTTCTTCATACCTTCTCTTACAAAAGCCTGAGCGAGAAGAATAGCGGTGGTCGTGCCATCGCCGGCCGCGTCGTTGGTCTTGGTCGCAACTTCTTTCAAAAGCTGTGCACCCATGTTTTCCATCGGGTCTTCCAAATCAACTTCTTTTGCAATGGTAACACCGTCGTTTGTAATCAACGGAGAACCGAATTTCTTATCCAAAACAACGTTTCTGCCCTTCGGGCCGAGCGTTACTTTTACAGTGTCCGCAACAGCGTCCACACCTTTTTTCAATGCATTTCTTGCGTCAATGCCGTATGCAAGTTCCTTAGACATAAATCTTACCTCCTGTGATGCCGGATCAGTCTTCTACGACTGCGAGAATATCGCTCTGTCTTACAACAGAATATTCAACGCCGTCAAGTTTGACTTCCGTGCCGGAATATTTGCTGGTGATGACCTTATCACCCTTTTTAACCGTCATAACGACTTCCTTGCCGTCTACCATGCCGCCGGGACCAACTTCGATTACTTCGGCGATGCTCGGTTTCTCTTGTGCCGATGCGGTAAGAATAATACCGCCTTTGGTGGTTTCTTCTGCTTCGAGAGCTTTTAAAACAACTCTGTCGGAAAGAGGTTTCAATTTCATTTTTATTCCTCCTAAATGATGAATTACATTTTCATTTGTTTAGCACTCAAATTTATCAAGTGCTAACCCACATTGTGTATTGTATACCTGTCAAGAGAAAAAATCAAGTATTTTTTCTAATATTAACATTTTTTTAACATTTATTTTGGCACTTCGCGAAGTCTTTCGCCAAAGTTGACTTACAGCGTCAGGGTCTGTTCTTCCCGCACATGGTGTTCGGAATCCGTAAACGAAATATGTGCTTTTCCGCCCGATAGCGTAAGGGCGCAACCGATAAAACCGATATGTTTTTG
This sequence comes from uncultured Eubacteriales bacterium, assembly GCA_934479825.1. Taxonomy (GTDB): domain Bacteria; phylum Bacillota; class Clostridia; order Oscillospirales; family CAG-382; genus UMGS882. Next base: position 55,051 of record CAKSOW010000001.1, on the reverse strand, counting down.
GGTTTGCGGATCCGTTTCGGGTTTTGAACCGACGATAACCGGGCAGATCTGGCCTTTGCTGTCAAGTTGTCCGCCGATTGGCGAAATTTCAGTTGTGTGCAGGTGTCCCGTCAGAAAAAGCTCGGGTTTCACATGTTCACCCAATAGTTTTAACCACTCCGAAAAGAGCGGCTGTTCGATATCAAACGGTGCTTCTATCGTAAAGGAAAACGGATTATGTACCACCACAAGGCGGTATTTCACGCCGTCAGCCAAATATTCGTCCTTCGCCCCGGCAATCACCTTTTTCAAATACTCCGTTTCCTCTAAGCGGAATTCGTGACAGCAGACCGTATGACCGTATTCCGCATGGTCGTCCGTCTTGTCCTCGCCGCAATCCATTACGATTCCCCACACTGCGCCGACGCGGAACGTATAATAAGAATGTCCGTTCTCGGTGGGCGTGAAATCCGCAATATTTTCTGCATAAAAGCCGCGCGTATCGTGGTTTCCGCGCGAAAACACACAGGTGCGTGAACCATGCGTTACCGCTTCACAAAGCTGAAAAATCAGATCGAAGTTTTCAACGTTACCGCTGTGGTCGGGAATATCGCCGTTTAAAACAAACAGGTCGAGATTTTCCCCGAAATAGGTTGCAGCCTTGGCAGGAAATTCAAAGCGGCCGTGCGTATCGGAAAGATGATAGATCCGGATGTTGTCCGAATCCGGCACAGGGCGAAACGAATAAGTCGCCGACACGGGTTCTTCGGTTTCGGCAAAATACGGTTTTCGGTCGATAATCTTCCGGTAAGTGACGGTATATTCCCCGGTTCTGTTCAGTTCGCTCATAGGGATATTGACACGGTGCATACGTGTCGAAGAACGGATGATACCGTTGGAGTGGTCATAATAATTCTTGCCGCCAACCGTTACCCAGAACAGTACGTCGCTTTTGACGGGAACCATGATCTGATAATCGTTTTTTACGGCAAACACGGCCGGGCAAGTTTTGAATTCCGGAAGAAGAACGGGTAAAGACATAAATAGGACTCCTTTTAATTTAAACTGACAATCAATTGATACATTTGTTTTTTTAAGCAATGCACAAGGGACGCTGTATTGGTAACAGGTTCCTGACATAAGATCCCGCCGCGTGCAAGGTCGCAAGGGTTGTGAAAATCCGAACCGGAAATCTTATGCAGTTTGTATTGCTCTGCCCAAAGCATGGCAAAACCGTTTCGGGAATCATAGCCGTTATGACCGTTATACACCTCGACACCGTCTAAAAGCTCCGGCGCTATGATCTGCATTTTGTTGCGGAACGGGTGCGCCTGATACACAAGAAGCCCATCGGCACGCATCGCCGGTAACGCCTTATCAATCGGGGTTTCCAAAAGTTCCGGACGATTCATAAAATAGTCCGGGTCAGCGCCATACACCAGAAAATCGGTCTGATACGCTTCGGTAAAGCGGAATTCACAGCCGTAAAACACGGAAAAACCAATCTGATCCGCATACGCTTTCGCGGCCAAGTATCCTTCACGCTGTACTTTTAGCATTTCTTTGGCCGAAGAAAATTTCTTTACATAGCGCGGCAAGGCATGGTCGGTAATGACAATCGCGTCATACCCGGCGTTCTTGTACATATCCACGATTTCGCGCGCCGGTACGTTGCCGCACTCGCTGGATTCTTTTGTGTGAACGTGCATATCGATACGCATCATGCTTTACGTGCCTCGTCTCTTCTGAAATACTGATAATAGCCGCACTTGATCATGCCGTTATAGAGCTTGCGTACCTTGTCCGCTTTTTTGCCGTACAGGCGTTCAAACTCTTCCTCCGACGTGATGATATAGATCTGCCACGGGGAAAGTTTCGGGAAAACCGTTCCCATTTTTCGGTAGAGGTCACGCGCTTCACGCAAGGAATCAAGTCGTTCGCCATATGGCGGATTGCAGACAATCGTCGTGCGCACACCGTCGGGTGCAAGCGTGAGCGCGTCCTTTTCAAACACCTTGACGTGCTTTTCCATCCCGGCGCGGCGCACATTGGCAAGAGCGGTTTTCAAGACATTTCGGTCAATGTCCGACGCATATGCCAAAAATGAACTGTTCCGGATAGTTTTTTCCTGTGCCTCTTCCCTTGCCCGTTCCCAAATGTTCCGGTCAAGAAATGAATATTTCTCCGCGGCAAATCCGCGCATAAGCCCCGGTGCGGTATCGGTCATCAAAAGCGCCGCTTCAAGCGGAATGGTGGCCGAGCCGCAGAACGGGTCCCAAAAGCGGACGTCCTCTCTCGGACGTGCGATTTTTACCAGCGCCGCCGCCAACGTTTCACGAATGGGTGCGGCGCCGGCTTCGGTACGGTATCCGCGCTTATGAAGCGGCAGTCCGCTGGTATCGAGCATAACGGAGACTTCATCGTTCAAGATAAAGAATTCGATTTGCAGTTTGGTCGCCGTTTCTTCAAACCAATCGACGTGATATGCGTTTTTCAAGCGTTCAACTACGGCTTTTTTGATGATGCTCTGGCAATCGGGAATCGAATGGAGCGTCGATTTGATCGCGTGTCCTTTGACGGGAAACGCGTCGCGCTTGCCGATAAAGTGTTCCCACGGCAGTTTTTTTACGCCGTCGAACAGTTCAGTAAAGCTTTCGGCGTGAAACGCACCGACCTGAATATAAACACGCTCTGCTGTGCGCAAATTCAGATTGACTCGTGCAAGAAGTTCTTCATCCCCGGAAAAGACAACACGGCCGTCAATGGTAGAAAGCCGTTTTCCTCCGCAGGCATCGATCTCCTCACCAACAAACTTTTCCAATCCGAACAAGCAGGTCGCGACATAAGTATATCCGTTTTTTGCAGATGTTTCAACAAAATTTAGCCCCATAATATCCTCGTTTTTTCGTTCTGTCATAAAGATATCGCCGGCTCGCGTCGGCGATACACAATGGTTAGTTTTTTCCCGAAGCATTCAAATCGGAATATAAACTCCGATAATCGTCCGGTTTTTGCTTTTTGCGGCGAACAAGCGAAAGAAAAGCAAGCCGTACAACACCGAAAGCGGCGTACACGCCGATAAACAGGAACGACATGCATACAATCATAAAAATACGGTTGGTAAGCGCCGTATTTGATTTGAAATACGACTCCGCTCCCCCGCCAAACACAAAGGCCGCCAAAAAGGACAGGTAGGACAACACAAAATGAATCGCCCGGTTAAGAACCGTACCCATTCCCTTTTTCGCAAAGAAATCTGTAATGAGAAACGTCACGGCAATCATGGCGGCAAACAACGCTATCCAAAGAATCTGGGTGCAGAATAAGACGTTATCGCCGTTTAACAGCGCACCGGTAGCCGAGAGTGCTAAAAGTATCAGCGCAAAAACGGCAAAAAAGCGGTGTAGCAAAAGTGAAACCGTTCCGTATAAGCCTTCGTTGTTTTTCTTCATAGGTATGTCCTTTCCTAATTTCCGGGTATGCAAGCCAAAAAGCATCTTTTAAAGGGCTTCCAAAAACTTTTTCAGTTTTTCAGCCAACATCTTGTTTCCCGCATCGTTCGGATGAAGTCCGTCCGGGCAAAAGGCCGCTTTCTGCGCCGGGATGTCCGGGCAAACGCCGAAAGAAGCAAATAAGTCAAGCACCGGCAGCGAATACATCTCCGCTGCTTCGCGGATAACATCGACATAGTCTTTTAAAATTTTGCCATGCAGAGCATTCGGTACATAATCGTTTTCACGATGCAGCGGCGTAATGACAACAATCGGTTTAGTCGGATATTTTTCGATAAGACCGCGGAATAAGTAGTGAACTGCTCCGCAAAACGTTTCCGGGGTGCGGTCGGAAAAGATTCCGAACGGTGCGTCGCCGTGGCCATAGTCGTTTGTGCCGCCGAACACAACGATGACATCTGCATCGTCATCCATTGCCGAGAAACGGGCGCAATAATCGTTCTTATCGTACTGCTCATTGACAACCGTCTGCTGACGGGCAATGCGTGTGCCGCCAATACCATAATTGCGGATTTCCGCAAGACCGGCTATCTCTTTTAATACACAGGTAAAGCGTGCCGCTTCACAGCTGGTTCCTGCTCCTTCCGTAATGCTGTCGCCAAGAAAATTGATTTTCTTTCCTTTGAGTTCCATGCTGTTTTCCTCTCTTTTATAAAATTCAGAATTTTGAACTATTCATGCATACGTGCCACACACACGCGTTCAATGCCGAAAGAATCTGTCAAAAGCTCCGTGCGGAACCGTTTGCCGCGGAAAAGCGCCGATACCTCTTCTGCGATATCGTAGCCGACCTCCATGGCAATTTCCGATGAATTCTTCAAGTAGCGGCTGTATTTGGACGCGATGATTTTATAAAACTCCAAGCCGTCATAACCGCCGTTTAAGGCAATATACGGCTCATACTGTACTTCCGGGTCAAGCCGCGGTATATCGTCTGTCTTGATATACGGAGGATTGGAAACGATAACATCGGGAATGCGGAACGGTGTGTAATCGAGAATATCGGAACAGACGATTTTCAGACGATCTTCGGAAATCCCGTGATATTCGGCATTCTTTCTGGCATAGGTTAAGGCCGCCTGCGACACATCCACAGCCGCCGCCGACACATCCGGACGGTTATTGAGCACTGCCACGGCAATACAGCCGCTCCCGGTGCAAAGATCGAGCAAATGTCCGCCGCGCGGAAGGGCTCGGATTGCATAATCGACCAGCATTTCCGTTTCCGGGCGCGGAATCAGACAGCCTTTTCCGCAGAACATGCGCAGTCCGTAAAAGTCCCATTCGCCGCAAATATACTGTATCGGCTCGCGTGCAAGCCTGCGGTTCAAAGCCTCGGTAAGCTGTAATATCTTTCCGGAAGAAAGCGCTTCGCGGCGCTTTAAGGTCACGTCGTTGCGGCTTAGTTTCAAAGCCCACATTATGAGCTGTTCTGCCTCCAAGCGCGGATTGTCCGATATTTCTTCAAGGGCATGCATCGCCTGTATTCTGAAATCATTTAACGTCATTGATTCCGACTCCGAATCAGCCGGTGTCCCGGCTTGTTTTTTGCTTTTTTATTCTTGGGAAACGCCGGTTTCCGATTCACTTTCAGAATCCGGTTCCTTCGTATCTTTGGTTTCCTGCGGATATATTTCCGGCAAGGCCGCCTTCAAAGAAGCAATAGCCACTTCGATTTCCTTTTCATCCGGCTCTTTTGTGGTCAATCTCTGAATCCAAAGACCCGGTGCGGAACAAATGCGCACAAAAAGATTATCGTGCTTTCCGGCATAGCGGATAAACTCATAGCCGATTCCCACAACAAGCGGCAAGACGCAGAGCTTGATCGGTATGCGAAGCCAGATATCCACATCAATATAAAAAACCGAAACCAATATTCCGATAAACATCATGACAAATAAAAAACTTGTGCCGCAGCGCGGATGAAAACGGCTCTGAATTTTAACGTTGGCCGGAGTCATTTCCAAGCCCGCCTCATGGCAGAAAATCGACTTATGTTCCGCGCCATGGTATTCAAACACGCGCCGCATATCGGGAATGAGCGAAACAAGCGCGATATAGGCAATAAAGATTAAAATTTTGGAAAAACCGTCCACCGCGCTTTTGAGAAGCCGGTTATCGCAGAATTTTGCCACAAGATCCGAGATCATAGCCGGTAAGACAAAGAAAAGTCCGACCGATAACAGCACCCCGATGACCGCGCCGATGACCGAGGCAACAGCGGCAACGCTTTTTCCGAATTTCTCCATGAGCCATTTTTCAAACTTTGACTCTTCTTCCTCTTCAACGCCAAGCATTTCCGCCGAGCGGTTGAGCGTATGGAAACTGAGGATCATCATTTCAACAAAATTGACCACGCCGCGCACAAGCGGAATGTTGAAAAACTTATTTTTTTCCCGGATCGAATGCCAGGGCTTGGTTTCCGTTTCAATCGTGCCGTCTGTTTTCCTGACCGACAAAGCAACAAGCTTTGCCGATTTCATCATAACGCCCTCCAAAACGGCCTGACCGCCTACCGTACCGAGGCGTTCGGGACAACAAGGCTTATCTTTTTTACTCATATAAAACTCCTTACACATGGTGTTATTATAGATTTTTTTTGCAAAGTTCTTATAACAATACTATTTCTATTTCGTAAATTTAAGTAAAGTAGTCCGGCAAATATTTTTTCAAGTACGCCGCCGCAAGACGAGAGACTTCCGAATAATTTTTCGTGCCTGCCGCAACGCCCTGCGATTTCAAATATCCGTCATTGAACGTCTGCGAAACTTCGGCCGCTTTTGATGTGCGGTACTTGTCAAAAAACGCACTGTACGCACGAAGTTCTCCCACAAGCCTGCCGTCAAGCGCCCGATACAGCCGACCGACGCTTTCGGTATCCAGATCTGCCGTGAGATATTCAAACAGATTCAAGGCTCCCGCATAGCGCAAATAGTCGTCTTGCGAATACATACAGGCAAGGAATGCTATGAAATTCGCTTCACTTTCATAGGCGATGCCGAGTTGGTGTGCCACTTCATGGCACGCTGTAAAGGCAACGACGTAATCCGGATAGTTCACATTGAGATTGGATTCCCCGGTAAGCGGCATATACATACCGGAAATATGCGTATAGGTCCACGGTTCGGAAAGAGCAACCGGTTTTATGCTGAACACCAGCGGCAACGAATCAAACAGCTTTTCATAACCATGGCGCACCTTCTGTTTCAGTGTATTAAAATCATACGGTATGTGCGATGCCCCGTCCGACGAATACAGACCGGAACCGGCATTCTGTTCGGCAAGCGTCATGGCAAGCGCCGCGCTGACATAAATATCCCGTTCGGTAAGCGACGCAGTATCCAGTTCAAATAGATCCGCCGCACTTTCGCGCTTATAGCATATGCCGAAGGTTTGGATAAAAACCGTAAGAAGAAGTAAACACAAGCAAAAAAAGCGCACGGCAAAGCGTTTTAGAGCCCCTTTCTGCTTTCCGGCACACTGTCGCCAAACAGCCGCCGCAAGAAGAATGATAAAGCAAAAGGGCGCAAGAATGACCGCCGTTTCGGCAAGTGAAAACGGAAAAACAGAGGTGATCAAGCCGAGAGCTCCCCGAAGAAACGCCGAAACCGTGTTGCAGTACGCCTCAGCAAAAGACGCTTCCAACGAACCGACAGTCAGAATGACAACGGAAACAAGAAACAATGTGACGCTGACCGTGACAAACCTTTTCAGATGTTTGGCGGATTTCGACGCTTTTTCGCACGTCGCCGGCTGTTCGGACGTGACAGGCAGATTTTTTGTGTCCATGCTCTTGTTATCGCGCTCCCTTGGTTATGGGTTTTGTGCCACTTGCGTTTGCTCGGCCTGCTTTTGAAAATAGTAATCGAAAATATCTGCCGCAACGCTGGATGCACGCGTACTGCTGTTACCGTTTTCGATAACGACCGCCACCGCGATCTGCGGATTCTCATACGGAGCAAAACCGACAAACAAAACCGTATCGCTCCCCTTTGCCACCTGTGCCGTACCGGTCTTGCCGCCGATATCACGCGCATAGGGCTTTGCGCCGAACACGCCGCGCGCCGTGCCTCCCTCGTCGTCCACAACCGAGCGCATGGCGGATTTAATGATATTGACGGTTTGATCGGACAAATGCGTTTTATTTAACAGCACGGGGCTGTTGACATACACAGGCGTTCCGGTATAGAATTCATCCACGGATTTTAAAAGCGTTGCTTTATAACGATTGCCGCCGTTGACGATCGTAGACATATACGACGCAAGCTGTAACGGCGTAAAGGCGTTATCCGACTGGCCGATTGCCATTTGGAGCGTATCGCCCGGATTCCAGACATATCCATGCGATTCCTTATATTCCGGACTGGCAAGAATTCCCTCTTTTTCCGGCACTTCGATGCCGGTCTTTACGCCGAGTCCGAAATCCTTGGCATAGCTTACGATGGCGTCCACGCCCATTTTATCGGCAACCGTATAGAAAAAGTAGTTGCAGGAGACCTTGATGGCGTCCGCTACGTTGACATAACCGTGCGTACCGCCGCGGCGCAAGTAGATCCAACAGCGAGGCGTGTAGGTCGGCGCATATTTTTTGTATTCGCCCTCGTCACGGATGTAGGTGTTGATATCAATTGTGCCGGTATCAAGAGCCGCGGCGGCTGTCAGCATTTTAAAAGTTGAACCGGGCGGATAGGTTCCTTGGGTTGCACGGTTGAGTAGCGGAGAGGTTTGATCGTCTTTCAGGGTATTGAAATCCGAAGAAAAGGTATTCAGATCGTACCCCGGCGCACTGGCAAGAGCCAAAATCTCGCCGGTATTGACATCCGTTACCACAGCCGCCCCGGCATGACAGTCCTCGCCGGAATACGGTTTCCCGGATTTTACGGCATATTCCACGGCCAAAGCAATTTCTCGTTGGAGAGAACTCTCCACCAAGGCTTGCAGATCGGCATCGACCGTCAACCGCACCGAATAGCCCTCTTTTGGGTCTTTTGTCACTTCATAGCCGACAAGGTCGTTATTTTCATCAATCTCGCACAGCGCAGTGCCGTCAATCGGACGCAGATAATCCTCAAACGCTTTTTCAATGCCGTCTTTACCTATAACGGCATTGTAAGGATACCCTTTTTCTTTGATATATTCGTCGGCTTCTTCGGCATAAATCGGGCCGACACTGCCGAGAATGTGACAAAGTACGGAATTCCGGTCGTATTTTCTGGAATACGACCGTGAAATCTCAATGCCGTGAAGCTCATAGGAACGCTCGGCAATCGCGGTTTTGAGAGTCTCGTCAACATTTCTTAAAAGCGTATAAGGCGCAGAAGTCGAAAAATCCGCATTTTCCATATCATAGCGAATCGCGGCGATTTTTCGGCCTTTGAGCGTCTGCGACAATTCCTCGGAAATCCCATAGCGTTTAACAAGATAAGCGTAGAAATCCGTCCCCATAAGGTCAACAGTCTCTTTTTCGTTATTTTTTAAAAATCGTTCAAACAGACGTTTCTTATCTGAATCGAATATATAGTCGCTGTCAAGTGCAAACGGTGCGGAAAGCGTTAAAGGGCATGAATCGGGAATTTCCACGTTATAGGCATCCAAAAGGTCGATAAGCGCCGAAAGAATCTTGACGGAACCGCCGTTTTCCAGCGTCGTTCGGTTGATATCAATATTATAGGAAATGACGTTGGTAACTAATTTTTCGCCGTTTCTGTCGTAAATCTCACCGCGGCTGGCCGGAACAACGGCGCTCTTGAAATTGTTGGAAACAGCTGCCTTTTCAAATTCTTTCGTATCCACAACCTGCAAATAGAGAAGTCTTGCCACAAAGCCGACGCAGACCGCACAAAACGCGGCGATGATAAAAACAAGCCGGATAAACGAAAGCCCGGTGCGGTTCGGCTGACCGGAGTTTTTCAGCATAGGCATTTTCCTTTCTTCTCTATTTTGTATTTTTACGGAAAACAGCAATCGCCGCACGTTTCCGTGCGGCGGAAGCGAAAATCTTTTTGGATCGGGACCTTCAAAAAAGCTAAGGTTTAATATAAACGTATCATTTCTTTGACAATAAAGCTGACCCGTTCAGCCGCCACAACGGACATTTCGTTAAACGACATATCCGCATCCTCATCGGCATTGTCCGAAATCGTGCGCATGACGATAAACGGAATTCCGTTGGCATAGGCGGTATGCGCAACGGCCGCGCCCTCCATCTCCGTGCACAGCGCGTTGTACTTTTCACGGAAAGCAAGCGTCTTTTGCTTATCCTCGACATACTCGTCGCCCGAAATAATTTTGCCGACAAGATACCGGAAATTCGGCTCAGTCTTGTGATATTCGTTGGCGGCACGCACAGCAAGTTCAATCAGTTTCTCATCTGCCGGAAACACCGAGCGGTGTGGTGTGTATTTTTCAAGCACGTATGTCGGGTGAAAATCGTGATAGGTCAGTGTGTCGGAAATGGCAAGGTCACAGATATGTAGTTTTTCCGATACGCCTCCGGCAACGCCCGAATTGATAACCACGTCCGGAGAAACCATGTCAATAAGGCGTTGGGTGCAGATCGCCGCATTCACCTTACCGACGCCGCACAGCGTCAGATACATGTCATGACCGGCAAACGTGCCATGATAAACAAGACCGTTGTCCATAAGGGGTGCCGAGAAATCGGCGATATATTTTTCGATTTCGCAGTTAAGTGCCGCAATAATGCCGAATTTTGCCATTCATGTTCTCCTTTAATCCAGGTAGTCTTTCAATCTCTTGGAGCGGCTGGGGTGACGCAATTTGCGCAAAGCCTTCGCCTCGATCTGGCGGATACGCTCACGCGTGATATTGAACACCTTGCCGACTTCTTCAAGCGTGCGTGTGCGTCCGTCCTCCAAGCCAAAGCGGAGTTTCAAGACATGTTCTTCACGCGGCGTGAGGGTGTGGAGCACTTCGCAAAGCTGTTCGCGAAGCAGCGTGTAAGAAGCCGCTTCTGCGGGAGCCGGTGCGTCGTCGTCGGGGATGAAGTCGCCGAGGTGGCTATCCTCTTCTTCACCGATCGGCGTTTCAAGGCTGACCGGTTCTTGCGCTAATTTCATAATTTCGCGGACTTTATCGACATTCATATTCATGCGCTCGGCAATTTCTTCGGTAGACGCTTCATGACCCAATTCCTGCAAGAGCTGACGGGACACGCGAAGAACCTTATTGATGGTTTCCACCATATGAACAGGGATACGGATGGTTCTTGCCTGGTCTGCAATGGCGCGCGTGATTGCCTGACGGATCCACCAAGTAGCGTAAGTCGAGAATTTGTAGCCCTTGGTATAATCAAACTTTTCGACGGCTTTCATAAGGCCGAGATTTCCCTCTTGAATCAAGTCAAGGAAGAACATGCCGCGGCCGACATAGCGTTTGGCTATGCTGACCACAAGGCGCAGGTTGCTTTCCACCAGAATCTTCTTTGCCTGCTCGTCGCCCTTTGCCATTTTTTCGGCAAGTTCCAGTTCACGTTCAGTTGAGAGAAGTTCGACTTTGCCGATTTCCTTTAAATACATTTTGACCGGGTCGTCGATGATCAAGCCGTCTTGGGGCGCAGAAGCATCAAGGTCGTCTACGCTTTCGTAGCCGTCCATTTTTTCCATTCCGGCAATTTCGCTTTCAATGGCGGCAAGGTCGGGAATATCGTCATAGGATTCTTTGATTTCAATGCCGAGAGATTCAATCTGTTCCAGAAGTTTTTCCATGTTCTCGACATCGAGATCCTCATGATCCACGATTTCAAGGATTTCTTCGTTGGTCAGCGAGCCTTTTGCTTTTCCTTTTTCGATAAGCTCTTGAATCTCGTTCTTCTTTTTGGGCGGTTCGCCGGGCTTTTCGGCCGGTTTGGAGGAAACTTTGGCCGCTTTTTTATGTTTTTCCGACTTTTCGGAATCCGACGCCTTTTCAGCTGTTTCAACCGTTTCGGTCTTTTCAGATATTTGTGTTTTATCGGCCTTTTCCGTCTTATGCGTGCGCGGCTTGGCCGGTTTCTTTTCCTTTTCGGGAGTTTCGGCCGAAGCGGGTTCGCTTACCGCCTCCGCTACCGCTTCGACTGCCGGATTTTTCTCTTTTTCCGCTACTGCGGCAGTTTCTTTCTTAGACATATCTTTAACTTCCTTTCTTTTTTTCACTGCGTATTCTCGAAATAGTGTCGGTAAAAGACTCTTCCTCTTGCGGCTGATCTTTTTTGCCGTATTTGCGAAGAAGCGTCAACTGCTCTTCGAGGGTGTCCTTGCCGTTTGAAGACAATTCGCTTCGTGCGCGCTTCATGGCAAGGATATAGGAAAACTGTTCCGGTGTGTAAAACTCATTTAAGGCGGAAATATCAGTCTCTCCGCTTTCATAAAGTGTTATCAGCCGTTCAAACAGGTTTTTATTGAAAGCGGTGACAAAATCGCCGGCACTCACCCCGGCTGTTTTGGCAAGTTCTGGATACAGCATGAGTATACCTAAGATTCGTTGTTCGGCAACGACAGCTTTGGCATTTGCAGCGGCTTCGGTATTGACCGTATCGCCGTAGTGGAGAAGCGATTTCTGAATATTGTCGCGGAAACGCGTGCGGATTCGTTTGTTTTCAACACCGGCAGCATATTTGATTTCCGCATTGATGCTTTCGATACTTAAAGAAACAAGCCCGGCCAAGCGATTGGCATAAACCTCTCTTTTGACCTCAGAGCGGATACCGGCGAGCATTTTGCACGCCTCACGTACCGCGGAAAGCTTATCATCCGGTTCGGAAAGATTGTATTTCTTCAAGATTCCGTTTAGTTTAAAGTCAATCTGTCCCTCTGACGCGCTCAATAATTTGGCAAAGGCCGGGGCGCCATAGCTCTTAATATATTCATCCGGGTCTTTGACACCGGTCATTTTAATGACGCGCGCTTCGACTCCGGCTTCTGCAAGAAGTCTTATGGCGCGCTCTGTGGCATTCTGTCCGGCCGCGTCGGAATCATAGGCAAGGTAAACGACTTTGGCATAGCGCGCAATGATTCTTGCATGTTCGGAGGTAATGGCCGTTCCAAGCGTTGCAACAGCATTCCCAAAGCCGCCCTGATGCATGGCAATCACGTCCATATATCCCTCACAGATAATCAGCTCGCCCGGATTGGCATAAGACGTTTTAAAAGCCTCTGTTTCTTTTTTGTCCTTATCGCCCAAAACAACGTTTTTGGCAAAATTCAAAGCAAACAGATTCCGGCTTTTTTTGAAAACGACCGTGTCGGATGAATTCAGGTATTTCGGCTTGGAATCGTCCATAACGCGTCCGCCGAACGCGATAATATTACCGGTGGTATCAATAATCGGAAACATGACGCGATTGCGGAACATATCAAACGGGCGGCCGTTTTTCTGTGAAAAGCCGCAAAGAAAATTTTCTTTTATTTCCTCCGGCGCAAACCCTTTGGAAACAAGAAAATCGGTAAGGTCGTTAAAGCTGTTCTTGGCATATCCCAATCCAAACCGAACGCAAGTCGCGCGCGTCAGTTTCCGTTTTTCCATCAGATAGGCGCGTGCCTCTTGTCCTTCCGGAGAATTGAGATTTTCATAGAAATGCCGCGCGGCAAGCTTATTCATTTCAAAGCTTTTTTCACGCGTGAGCGCCGATTTTTTCCGGAACACACTATCTTCGTTTTCCGGAACACTCATGCCGCAGTTATCCGCAAGAAAGCGGATCGCGTCCATATATTCTAAATTTTCCATGCGCATGACGAACGTAATGACGTCTCCTCCGGCAGAACAGCCGAAACAATGGAAATTGTCCTTAAACACCGTAAACGACGGGCTTCTTTCACTGTGGAACGGACATAAACCGACAAGATTGCTTCCGGCACGCTTCAATTCCACATAGCGCGATATGATTTTGTCAATAGGGTTACGGGCTTTTAATTCTTCGATAAACCCGGGTGGAAACGGCACGGTAAGACTCCTTTATTTTCAGATGATCGTTCAATTATTATTTATTCCACTTTTTCGGAATATAGAGGTTTTCAAAGGTTAACACGGCATATCGGTCGGTCATGCATGCAAGGTGGTCGCAAACAGCGCGTTCCAGCGAACAGCTTTCACCGATATTGCGGCGGTATTCTTCGGGAATCCTGTCCTTGTCCTTGCAATAGTATCCATAGAGAATTTCAAGCATTTCTCCGGCTTTGGATTCTTCGCTCTTGGCAACCGGATTGAAATAGACATTTTCAAAGAGGAAATCGCGTAATTTCATAGTCGCTTCAAAAATGTCCGGCTCCATTTCCATGAGAAAAACGCCGCGTGAAAGATTTTCCGCTGTTTTTTCAATCAGACTGCGCACCATGACGTCAATGCGCTTGCGATGGGTATCTCCCAAAATCTTGCGCAGCTCTTCCGGAATGTCTTCATTTTTCAGAACACCTGCGCGGACGGCATCGTCAATGTCGTGATTGATATAGGCAATGCGGTCGGCAAATTTTATAAGTCTTCCTTCAAGGGTATCCGCTTGGATGTCTCCTGTGTGGCAGACGATCGCGTTGCGGACTTCGTAGGTCAGATTCAGCCCTTTGCCGTTTTTTTCGAGGAAATCCACCACACGAAGGCTTTGTTCGTTGTGCCGGAATCCCTCACTGCAAAGTCGGTTCAAAATACGCTCGCCGGCATGTCCGAACGGCGTGTGACCGAGATCGTGCCCGAGCGCAGCCGCTTCGGTAAGATCTTCATTAAGCGCAAGAGCGCGTGCGACGGTTCGTGCAATCTGTGAAACTTCAAGCGTGTGTGTAAGGCGTGTGCGGTAGTGGTCCCCCTCCGGAGAAAGGAAACACTGTGTCTTATGCATAAGACGCCGGAACGATTTACTGTGAATGATGCGGTCGCGGTCACGCATAAAAGGCGTACGGATATCGTCCGCATCCGACGGATCGGAAAGCAATCGTCCGCGCGTATTGTCCGAAAGAACGGCATACGGCGACAAGCGACTCTTTTCAAAGTCAACGTAATTTTTCAGAGTTTCGTTCATAGGACACCTCGCATGCAGCAAAAGACTTTTTATGCAGCAGTTTCATATATTAGTATATACGCGCAAAAAGTCGAAAACACTTTTTTCTTGCAGAAAATTTTTGTGTTTTCGACTTTTTTCTTCACTTGCTGTGTGATTATTCTTCTTGTGCAGGATTCTCTGGCTCTTCCGCAAGGTATTTTTGATACATGCCGGCTTCTTTTTCGCCGCAGAGTACCGTTACGCACACACCGGTATCCGTGTATTCCACGCTTTCGACCGCCGCATTTTTATACAGATCAGCAAGTGCCGCGCCTTGGACATCAAACGGAAAAACAAACGTCAGGCGTTTTTTGGAGCGCGCCAGCATCTCATCAAGCATGGCTAACAGCCGGTCAACACCCGTCCCATCGAGCGCCGAAATGCTGACTGCTTCATGTGCCGCAAGGATTTCCTCGGACGGTACACATTCGGCCATATCCGATTTATTGAACACGTACAAGGTCGGTTTCCCGGCGGCATCCAATTCGGCCAGAGTCTCTTCGGTGACACGCGTTTTCTTTTCAGCCTCCGGGTCGGAAATATCCGTAACAATTAAAATTGCGTCGGCATAGCGTATTTCATCCAGCGTAGACTTGAACGCCTCCACCAATCCATGCGGCAATTTATTGATGAATCCGACGGTATCGGCAAGAAGCACCTCTCGCCCCGACGGAAGGGAAAGTTTGCGGACAGTCGGATCAAGCGTTGCGAACAACTTGTTTTCCGCCAAGATTCCGGCTCCGGTCAGATAATTGAGAAGTGTAGATTTTCCGGCATTGGTATAGCCGGCAACCGCAACAGTCGGAATGCCGGTTTTCTCCCGTTTGGCACGTTTAACACCGCGTTCCTTTTCAAGAACCGCCAATTCTTCGCGGAGCGTCTGAATGCGGCGGCTTATATGGCGTCGATCGGTTTCAAGCTTGGTCTCGCCCGGGCCTCTGGCGCCGATACTGCCGCTGGTGCCGCCCTGTCGGGAAAGAGAGGTGCCTTTGCCGGTAAGACGCGGAGAAGTATATTTTAGCTGGGCGATTTCGACCTGCAATTTTCCTTCGCCGGTAACGGCGTGTTTGGCAAAGATGTCTAAGATCAACATGGTGCGGTCAATCAAGCGCACACTTCGGTCTGGGTCGTTTGCAAAAGGTTCGTTTAAAATTTCTTCCAAATTTTTGATTTGTGACGGGGAAAGCTCCGCATCAAAAACGGCAAGCGAAATATCGTTTTCTTTACAGAGAACGGCCGCTTCTTTTGCCTTTCCCGTTCCGAAATAAGTGGCGGCTTCGGGCGAACGGCGGCACTGTGCCATACTGTAAAAACTAGCGTTATCAGCGTCATCGCCCAGTGAGGTCTCAGCCAACTTAGCAAGTTCGGCAAGCGATTTGTCGCATTCAGTCTCATCGTTCGGGGTCGGGTAAATAGCAAGCAACAGCACGCCAACCGATGGAGTCGGTTCTTGGTCTGACGACTTGTTTTGATATATTCCATTTTTATCCATAAATCAACGCTCCTTTGTGCGGCACGGATTCACTTCTGCATATACTGTAATATGAGCAAAAAGAGACAGGTATATTATACAGCAAAAATCGGTAAAAATCAATATTTTCCGTAAATTTAGGAGTGTGACAGCGTTGAAACAGGCAACTTTTGAAGAGCTTTGCGCCAAGGAAGTGATAAATACCGCCGATTGTCGGAGACTGGGCTACATAAGCGACATGTGCATTGATCTGGAATGCGGCAGAATTCTATCATTTACCGTAAGGGAATGCACCGGATTTTTTGCTCCGAAAGGAAATGAGATCTGCATTCCATGGGAAAACATCACAAAAATCGGCGACGACATTATTTTTGTCAATATCTGTCATGCTGCTCCGCCGCCTCCTCCGCCGAAAAGGCGTTTTTTCGGGTAAGGTGCATAAGTGAGTTTTTTGTCTTGCGAAAAGTATAAAAGAGACTTTTTCACGTTCTTTTTACTTCTGCAAAAAGAACTAAAAAGAACTTTTTCTGTTACTTTTCGCCTCTGCGAAAAGTAACCAAAAGCAGACGGGGCTCCGCCCTGCGACCTCGATTCAGGTGGAATACTTGCTAAAACACAAGTTATGTGCCTATCAGAAAATCTTTGTGGGAAATCGCCGTTTTGTGCCATACAGCTCGGAGTATTTTGAACCGGTGCGAAAGGATTATTTTACTGCGCAAGGATTTGTGAGTTTTTATAAAAAGAAAAACTATGATTTGAGTGGACGGTAGGTTATGTGTTTCAGGAAATGGGGGAGGTTGGTGGGAGGTTGTTTTTATGGCAACAGAGTACAACTTTGCAGAAAAGAGAGAGTTTGGGGAGAATTTGTGTTTTTACAGACAAAAAATTGTTTTTTAGCAAAATGAAAAGTTCCAAAAGAGAATGTAAAATTCCAATTTTCTGCACACAAAAATATTTTGGATAAATCTTAAAGTTTGTATCAGCTCACATCACTTTTTGTGTCATGCCAAGCCATGATTTTGCACTAAGCTTTCTACTCACCCCCCAACTTCCCATTTTCGCCGCAACAAAGATAACATGCACTCTCCCTTTTAAATGACCGCTTGCGGCGGCAAGCACGCACTGCACTTTCTATTTTTCGCAGATCTCGATTCTGCGTTTTATCCGCAGTCACCCTTTCGCACCGGTTCAAAGCCTGAAAGCTGTTTTAGACACGGAAAGTTACAATTTCTATAAAAAGTACGCCTGTGTAGAGCTTTGAACCGTTCTCCGGGAGTCCAGAGGGTCGCAACCCTCGGTGTACTTTTTGGTTACTTTTTCGTACAAGCGAAAAAGTAACAGAAATCGTCCTAGGGGATTTTTGGGAAGCTTGTGACACGCCGCAAAAAGTAACAGAAGAACGTTCTCTTTTAATTACTTTTCGTACAAGCGAAAAAGCAACATAAAAACGGCACGCACCGGTTTGAATACTCAAACCGGTGCGCATCAAAATCAAAACTATTTTTCCACTTTTCTTGGAAGAAAAGCGGACGAGTTCAAGGGCAAAGAGCCCTTATAAAGCCCCATGGGCTTTATTCAAACTCAGACACTGGTAACTTTCTTTTCGTAATCGGTATTGGCAGCAAGACCGTATTTATCGTTCTTGCGTTTCTCGAAGAATTTGATAGCTACCTGATCAAACAATGCATAGGAAAGAACATCCTCATCCTGCTCAATATATTCGGCAATTTCGCCTCTTAACTTATCAAGCTCCGGTTTGAGGTTGTCAGCCGGACGACAAGTAATCGGCTTTTCGTCCCCGATGATCTTCTTGCGGAATTCATCCGAAATCGGCATCGGTGTTTTACCGTATTCGCCGCGGACAATACCCTTGAATTCCTTGGTAACCATCTTATAGCGTTCGCCGGAAATAACGTTCATAACTGCCTGTGTACCGACGATCTGAGACGACGGCGTTACAAGAGGCGGATAACCGACATCCGCACGGACTTTCGGCACTTCTTCAAGCACTTCACCGAGTTTATCGGATTTACCTGCGTTTTTAAGCTGTGAAACAAGGTTAGACAGCATTCCGCCCGGAACCTGATAGATCAACGCGTTTACGTCGACCTTCAAAACTTTCGGGTCAAGCAATCCGGTATCCAGATACTTCTGACGGAGCGATGCGAAGATCTTGGACGGCTTATCGAGTTTTTCAAGCGACAGACCGGTATCATATTCCGTGCCCTGCAAGGTTGCTACAAGAGATTCCGTCGGCGGCTGGGACGTCCCCATCGAAAGCGGAGCCATAGCGGTATCGACAACGTCCACACCGGCTTCGATTGCTTTCAACAGCGTCATGGAAGCAAGGCCTGCGGTATAGTGGGTATGCAATTGAATCGGAACTTTAACGGTTTCTTTGAGAGCCTTGACAAGATCATAGGCCTCATACGGTTTCAAAAGACCTGCCATATCCTTGATACAGATAGAGTCAGCACCCATTTCTTCGAGCTGTTTGGCGTATTTTGCATAGTAGTCGTTGGTATAGACCGGACCGGTTGTATAGCTGAACGCAGCCTGAACATGACCGCCCTCTTTTTTGGTGGCCTTGATAGCGGTCTTTAAGTTACGCGGGTCATTGAGCGCGTCGAAAATACGGATAATATCAATACCGTTGGCAATGGACTTCTGAACGAAATATTCGACAACATCGTCGGCATAGTGACGGTATCCGAGAATATTCTGCCCGCGGAACAACATTTGCAGTTTGGTATTCTTGACATGACTGCGAATGGTACGGAGTCTCTCCCACGGATCTTCATTTAAGAAACGGAGGCATGCGTCAAACGTCGCTCCACCCCATGCTTCGAGAGAATGATAGCCGACTGCGTCGAGCATTTCGAGCGCCGGAAGCATTTCCTCGGTGGTCATACGGGTAGCAAGCAAGGACTGGTGCGCGTCGCGCAAGACTGTTTCCGTAATTTTTACTTTTGGCATAGTATTCGTCCTTTCAATCGATAGGCGTGATACCGGATCCGCAAGGGAATCCGGTATCGGAAACGCCTTAGTGAATCATAGCAAGGAACACGCCTGCCGCAACGGCCGAGCCGATAACACCGGCAACGTTCGGGCCCATAGCGTGCATGAGGAGGAAGTTCGAGGGATTTTCTTTCTGACCGACAACCTGCGAAACACGTGCGGCCATCGGTACAGCAGAAACGCCGGCCGATCCGATAAGCGGATTGATCTTGCCGCCGGTAACAAGGCACATAAGCTGACCGATCATAAGTCCGCCGAAGGTAGCAAACGCAAAGGCGCAAAGGCCAAGAAGAATGATCTTAATGGTTTCAGGTGCAAGGAACGATGCGGCATCTGCCGTAACACCAACCGAAACGCCAAGGAAAATGGTGACAATGTTGCAGAGTTCGTTCTGTGCAGTCTTGGAAAGACGGTCAGTCACGCCGCAGACATTGAACAGATTACCGAGCATTAAGAAGCCGACGAGCGCCGTAGCATCCGGAAGAATGAGAGCAACGATAGCGGTAACGGCAATCGGGAAAATAATCTTTTCGGTTTTGGATACCGGACGGAGCGTTTCCATTTTGATCATACGCTGTTTTTTGCTGGTGCAGAGCTTCATGATCGGCGGCTGGATGATCGGGATAAGCGCCATATACGAATAAGCCGCAACGGCGATAGCGCCCAAAAGTTCCGGTGCGAGGGTTTTGGTAACCAAGATTGCCGTAGGGCCGTCTGCACCGCCGATAATACCGATAGAAGCCGCCTGCGACGGCGAGAAACCAAGGCAGAGAGCACCGACAAAAGCAACATAGATACCGAACTGTGCGCCGGCACCCATGAGAAGCGATTTCGGGTTAGCGATAAGGGGAGTAAAGTCGGTCATTGCGCCGACAGCAAGGAAGATGAGCGACGGATAGATACCGAGCTTGACGCCAAGGTACAGGAAGTCCATAAGGCCGCCGTGTTGGCCGATCTCCGCCCATTTTATGACGCTCTCCTGGTTTATGAACCATTCCTTGTGGAACAGTTCCGCACCGGGAAGATTGGCAAGAAGCATACCGAATGCAATCGGCAAAAGAAGAAGCGGTTCAAAACCTTTTGCGATTGCAAGGTACATCAGCACGCCGACAATGACGTACATGATCAACGTTTTGTAGAATTCGGGATTGAAAGAAACCTGTTCGCCGATATTATAAATCATTTTATAGATACCGGTCGTTTCCCACAAAGCTAGTAAATTATCAAGCATGTATAAGCACCTCTGTTTCCGTTTGACGGCGCTTATGCAAGGGTGAACAGCAGATCGCCTGCGGCAACCGTTGCACCCTTCTGTGCGGCGACAGAAGTAATTTTACCGTCGCGCGGAGCAACGATCTCGTTTTCCATTTTCATTGCTTCAAGCACGCAGAGCGTATCACCGCTCTTGACAGATGCGCCGACAGCAACATTGACGCTTAACACCGTGCCGTTGAGAGGCGCTTCAACCGGTTCGCCTGCTCCGGCGGAAACCGGTGCGGCAGGAGCCGGAGCAGGTGCGGCGGCAGGAGCCGGAGTTGCAGCAGGAGCGGCAACCGGAGCCGGTGCGGCCTTGGGAGCTGCGACAGGAGCAGGAGCTGCGGTCGCGCCGAGTTCTTCAACAATAACATCGTAAACCGTTCCGTTTACGGTAACACTATACTGTTTAGCCATTTTCTATTTCTCCTATCTTTCGGTTATACCGAACAAAAACTTATTTTCTCTTTTTAAAGGATACGACGCGAAAACCGCCGACAGAACCGCTCTGGGAGCGGAATGCTTCAATTGCAGCTGTGATAGCCGCAATAATCTCACTGTCAGCAAGGGTCGGTTGGGCAACAGCCGCAGCCGCACCGGAAGAAGTCATTTCCATTTTCTGAACAGACGAATTCTTGACGGAAGCAGAGGAGGCGTCCTTCTTTTTGTTATTCGGAATCGTATAGAAGAACAGCTTGAACAGCGTTAAGATTCCCCACAACAAAGCAAGTACAAAGAACACGACAGCAAAGCCGAACAAAGACAGCGGAAGTCCGTAGCCGAGTGCTTCGCCGATCGGCAGATTTCTGGAAGTTACAGTAACTTCCAACAACTGTGTCATCATAATTTTATTTCACCACCAAATATTTGACATGGATTCATCAAAGCTTGATGAATTCGGATTTCATCGAGAGCATTTCGAGCGCGGAAGCGATCTTGGCACGCAGAAGCTCTGCCGGAATAATATCGTCGATCTGACCGGCATTAGCCGCAAGGATCGGTGTGGTATTGTAAAGCTCCCAATCCTCTTCAAGACTCTTGCGCTTTTCAAGCGGCGTCTTGGAACCGGCAAGTTTCTCCGACCACATCATGGCAACCGAAGAAGAAGGTTTAAGAACACCGATTTTGGCGCTGTCAAGAGCATATACAAGATCTGCGCCGAGCGATTTCGAGCCCATAAGCGTGTAAGCCGTACCGTAAGCATCGCCGAGGTTGACGGTGATAACCGGAACTGTTGCGCATGCATAGGTCTTGGCAAGAGAAGCGGCAAGCTCGGCAATGCGGCCGCCGTTTGCTTCGCACTTTTCATCAAAACCGACTGTGCCGACAAGGTTCAACATCGGAACGCCGAACGAATCGCAGAGAGCCGCGAAGTCAGCCGCCTTGCGGAGAGCGCCGGCGCTGAGTTTACCCTCGTTTACCGCCGGGTTATTGGCGATAATGCCGCACGGGAGTCCGTTGACAAAAGCGAATGCCGTCACCAAAGAAGCAGCCTTTCCGGCAGTCAGTTCTTTATAGGAACCGCCGTCGGCAACCGAAGCGATAACCGCGTGAACATCAAAATCGGCTTTTGCTGTAATGGACGCAATTTCGGGTGTTGCACGGTTGGGATCATCTTCCGCACCGGCATAGACATTTTTATCGAGTTTATTGGAAGGAAGATAAGCAAGAATCTGTTTGGCGCTTGCCACCGCTTCTTCGGGTGTTGCCGCCTTATCGGCAACCAAACCGTTTGCGGATGCATATTCCGCACCGCCGATTTTCTTATCTGCACCTGCCGCCGCAAGGACGTTGGCCGGAGTGACCGAAAACGACGCATTGTCACAGATAACCGCCGCGTCCGCCATGGAGGCGATAACAGCGTTTGCACCGACTGCGTCGCCGCAGATAACAGCAATCTGAGGAATCTTGCCTTTGACGGATGCCGCTTTCTTCATAACGCTTCCGTAACCGGCAAGCACGTCTACACCGTCTGTGACAGCAGCACCGCGCGAGTCAAGCAAGGAAACAACGGGAGCGCCGTTTTTGAGCGCCAGCTCATAAAGAGAGCCGATCTTTGCGGCGGCCGCCTTGGTAAAGGTACCTGCGGCACGGGATGCGTCTTGGGCATAGGCAAAGACAAGTCTGCCGTCAACCGCACCGTAGCCGCAGACAACGCCTTCATACTGTGCGGTGTCGCTTGTTCCGAGTTCGTTGGCATATGCCTTTACAAAAGCGCCGATTTCCGAGAAAGTACCGTCGTCAAACAGAGTGTTCATGAGTTCATATGCGGTTTTTTTACCGTTTTTATGAAGCTCTGCCGCAGCGGATTTGTCAGAAAGCATTTTCTTTGCTTTTGCAAGCATATCGCTTCTTTTCTGTAAATCCATAGGTTTACCTCCATATGTGAATTCAATGGTAATAATAGTTGCTCCAACTTATCCCCCATTATAAAAATTATTATATACCGCTTTTCCGGATTTTTCAAGTAGTTTGACAAAAAAATAGCAAGGCAATTGTTAATTTTTCTAATTTTTTATAATACGCAAAACAAAAACGCCCTTTTCGGGCGTTTGAGCGTGTCGCAAAACTTCGTTTTACGACACGGAAACAGATTCGTGCGCTCGCGCCTCATGCCAAAAAGCTCCGCTTTTCGACACTCGCGAATCTATCGGTGAAAAATCCGTGGCGCATGTCCCCGGATTTTTCAGATTTTTATTGAAATCGGGCTTCGCCCGAAAAGCCTTTTAGACTTTTGCAATTTTACATTCCATATAACTTATCGGTTCAGCGAAAAGGAAATAACGCTGCTCCAGGCAAAGCGTCCTTCGGCGTCCTTAACCTCTACGCGCACCCACTTATCGTAATCCTGTAACGTGTATTCCGCGCAGGTTAAATTCTCGCCGCGAATTACACGATCCTTCGCCCAAGACGCGCCGGTAACAAAGCTGATGAGCGAACAGGGACTGCATCGGACGCAAATGGTTCTTGCGCCCTCTCCGGTCTGTGTTACATACAATTCCGGTCCTTGTGAAGCATAAAAGCGCGACGCACGGATGCCGCTTAAAATATCCTCCACCGAATCGCTTTCCGACTCCACCATCAAAAACGACTTTGCGTCGTCCGTTCCGTCGTAATAGTGCGTGTCGTCCGTAGCAATGAGCGGCAGCACATAACCGTCGTTGGCAAGAACGTCCACAAGATATCCCGAATATGGGCGAACGCTTTGATGCACGTCGGAAACCGAATTATATATTTCAAGCAATGAAAAGTCGTGAAGCGCCTCCACATCCTCTTTCGTGTTGAGCGACCAATACGGATGCGCTAAAACCGCCATACCGCCGCAGTCGTTTATCGCGTCGATAACCTCCTGACGGCGCGCCGTTTTTTCATCCAATTCCGGTTTTGTTTTCATGCCGATGCCGACAATGTGCATGATTCCGTCTGCGGTATCACGAATACCGAAATCAATATTATATTCGCAGCCGGAAATGATTTTTAAGCCGCCGATCTCGCCTTGCGGATGATAGACCCAATGATCGGTTATCGCCACGGCATCGAATCCGGCTTCCCGATAGATCTTTGCCATTTGTTCGGGCGATACCGCGCCGTCCGACAAATTGGTGTGGATGTGCAATCCGACTTTATAATAGCATTTTCAGTTTGAAGCCTTGTACATGGCACTTTCCTCCGTTTGAAAGTCTGTGGTTTTATCGTTTCAAGTAAACCCGATTATACCACATTTTTCCGGAAAAGTCAACCTTGCGCACAAGAAAAAATATCACCCGCATTCCATTCGGCTCATAAAAAAGAACCGGGCGATTGACCGGTTCTTTCCGTATTATAATCCCTTTTCCATGGCTTTTCTTTTATACTCTCCGAGAATCTGCGGATAGAGCTGAACGCTCATACCGCCGTCCACGGCAATTTCCGTACCGGTGACGTTTTTGGATTCGTCACTGCCTAAATACCATGCAGCGTTTGCGATATCTTCAAAATCGGAAATATCGCCGAGCGGCGTTAAAGAGCCGTTGACGATCTGTCTATCCCCCATTTTTACCCAGCGTTCGGTTTTGATCGTCCCCGGCAGAACCACATTGGAGCGGATTCCGTATATGCCCAGATCCACCGCAAATGCGCGGCTCATGGCATTGATACCGCCCTTGGAGGCACAATACGCACTGCGGTTCGGAATGGCACGGTAAGCCGTGTTGGAGCTGATAAAGACGATCGCACCCTTACGGTGTTCACGCATTCGAAGCGCCGCCTGCCGCACGATAGTAAAATTCCAGACGAGATTTGTTTCGAAAACGCCGGCAAATTCCTCCACCGGCACGGTAAAGAAATCCATGCCCTTGGCCGGGTCATTGCCAAAGCCCATATTGGCGGAATTGAGAATCACGGTTTCGGCAAAAAGGCCGTTCTTATCGATATCGCAAAACAGTTCAATGACTGCCTGTTCGTTTCCGACTGCAAGCTCATAGCCGCGTGCAAAAACGCCGTGCTCCTCTGCCACTTCCTTTGCCGCCTTTTCGGCGCGCACGCCGTCGCGGCTGGTGATAAGCACTGCATAGCCTTCGGAAGCAAAACGGTGCGCACACGCAAGTCCTGTTCCGACTGTGCCGCCGGTCACAAGCATAGCTTTTTTCATAAATAGTCAGCCTTCCCTATATTATGATGCGGTCGAACACGCGCACATAATCCACAATAAACGCATCGTCGACAAACGTTTCTCCGACCTTTAACGGAGCATTTGACCGATACCCTTGAACCTCAGTTGTCAGAAGCAAAAATTCCGGCACATGCGACACATGTTCACTCGTTTGGGAAACAATCTCTCCGTCGCAATAGAAGGTATACCCTTGCGGCGTCCAATCCATACCGAAGCGATGAAAGCCGTCTTTTGTAGCTTTGAGCGAGTAGCGAACACGCGCTTCCTCACGAAATTGACTGCCGTAGCCGCCCATGATGTTGCCGGTGGTGCATTGACCGGCCTCGAAGCATTCCATAATGTCGCATTCAATGCCGCAATAGGTCGGGTCATAGGCCGTTCCGATGCTCGGCGACTGCATCCAGAACGCACTCCACATTTCGCCCGGATTCTTTTGGAACTTACAGCGGCATTCGTAGTACCCGTACCGGTGCATAAATTTCGGTTCAGGCAGCTCACCGAGCCGCCAAAAGTCGTTCGGTCCCCTCCAAGGATTCACGGCGGAAGTCTTTGGAATATCGAAAGAGTTTGAACCTGTCTGAAGCTGCGGCGAAACATAATAGCCGTCGTGTTCGGTGCGGTGCAGCTCGATACAGCTTTTGCCGTCAAATACAATACCTTTATCGGTATAGGCCGGATTCGGTTTTCCCCAATAGTTCAAGCGGAAATCCCATTTTGTGCGGTCAAGCGCAGTTCCGTCGAATTCGTCTGCCCAAGCAAGACACCACTTGCCCTCCGGAAGCAGGCTCGGTTCGTGGTCTTTAATTTCAAATCGTTTCATGGCTTCAAATCTCCTTAAAAGTAAAATTCGGTCTTTGCCGGTCGGATATCGGTAAGAGTGCCGGTATAGTGGCGTAGCGTATGCGGCTTATAGGGATGCTTCAGGCATTCGGCTTCGTTTATCGTAATGCCGATACCCGGTTTTTCCGGGATAGCAATGCAGCCGTCGGCATAGACAAGTGCTTCATCGGTCAAATCTCCACGGTAATCGACGTCGGAATACATAATCTCAAGTATCTCGAAATTCTGACAGCAGGCCGCAAGCTGCAAGGTTGCCGCGCACGCAACGGGCCCGGACGGATTGTGCGGCGCAAATCCCATATACCGGCATTCCGATTCGGCGGCAATCTTCTTTAGCTCTAAAATCCCTCCGGCGTGCGACACATCCGGTTGGATATAGTCGGCCGCCATCAAATCGAACATCCGCTTATAATCCCAGCGCGTATACAGACGTTCTCCGGCGGAAATCGATACGCCGGAGCGCATTTTGACCTCTTTTAACGCGTCAAGGTTATCCGGTGGCACCGGCTCTTCGAAAAACATCGGTTTAAAGCATTCCAACTCTTGGGCAATCTTTACCGCCGTCGGAAGGTTGAAACGACCATGTCCCTCAATGAGCAGATCGACCGAAGTTCCGACGGCCCGCCGCACCTCGTCCACACACCGAAGCGCTTTATCAAGTTCGGCATTCGAAATAGTTAAATAATTTTTTCCGAACGGGTCCCATTTGAGCGCCGTGATCCCGCGCTTTGCTGCGATTTTTGCTTTTTCGCCGAATTCTGCCGGCTCTTTTGCACCGCTAAACCAACCGTTGGCATAAATTCGCACCTTATCGCGCACTTTACCGCCGAGAAGCGTATAGACCGGCACGTTCAGGCTTTTGCCTAAAATATCCCACAGCGCGCATTCCGCCGCCGATAGTGCCGACATAAGCACCGCGCCGCCGCGCCAATACGCGTCGCGGTAAATGGTATGCCAATGATTCTCGATCTGCGTCGGGTCTTTTCCGAGCAAGTATTCGCGAATATGCTCGACTGCTCCGACAAGCGCCTTTTCCTTATATTCGAGCGTTGCTTCTCCGACGCCGTCGATTCCGGCATCGGTATACACCTTGACAAACACCCAATTGGTGCGGAAACAATCGGTCACAAAGGTCTTTACATCCGTGACTTTCATTCGGGTTTCTCTCCTTTCACTTGCAGACTTGACAAAATCTGCAAAAAACACTATACTTATATCAAAATCTTACTGTTTCGGGTGATATTATGGACAAGTCCAAATGCTATCTGCCAACTCTCATTAACGCCGGCATTTTTGACAGCTCTCTTATTTATCCTGCCGACCAAAAGCGCACAAAAAACCGGCGCGTATCGGTATACGAAATTGAACTGCCGCTCGAAAACAAAGGTTTTTCCCATATGAACGAAAGCCGTTTTGCCGTGGACACCGAAAAAATACTTTGTGCAAAGCCCGGACAGGTGCGCTATACCGAGCTGCCGTATAAATGCCTTTTTATCCATTTCTTAGCAGATGACGCTTATTTCAAAAGCCTATGTGACCGGCTTCCCGACTTAGTCACGCTAAATAACCGGGAGCTGTACGCCGACTGCTTCAACCGGCTGATCGCCGCCACGCTCGAACCGACCGAAGCCGCTTCCGTTTTCGTGCAGAGCAAGCTGCTTGAGCTGCTGTCGCTACTTTTAAGCGAGCATCACACCCTGAAGCTTTCAAGCCGGCTGAATCGCTGCAACACTGATACCGTCAAGGCCGCCGTTGCTTTCATAGACAGCCGCTTCAGCGAAAACATAGACCTTGCGGCTATCGCGTCGCATGTGCATTTGAGCGAGATCTATTTTCACAATCTTTTTAAGGCGGCGACCGGTCTGACGCCGCACCGGTATCTCTTAAACAAGCGGCTTTCCCACGCCAAAACGCTTCTTGTCACCACCGAGCTCGGCTTTGCCGAAATCGCTTCTTTATGCGGCTTTTCCGGACAATCGTATTTCGGCAGTCTTTTCAAAAAAGAAACAGGGGTTACGCCGCGCGAATACCGCAGAAAAACGTCGCTCTCCTGGGAGGTCTGAAGCTTTTTTCGATACGGTTATTATAAATCGAACGCAGCGCTTTTGTCTATCAGGATATTATCGCTTTTTCTTAAAATCTTACTTTTTATGCGGAATTCTTCGACGGCGGTTTTATAATTTAGCGTGCTTTATCGGTTAAAAATTTCCGACAGCGGTTTTATTGCTGCCGGATTTTTCATACCCTTAATATATAGCTGGTCCGAAAAAGTGACGGAATTCCAAAGGAACGGATTTTTCCGGTTTGTGCAGTTTCGATATATCAAAAAACGGATAGGTGAATGCAAATTTTACATAAATTTCACAAAAAAAGTCGAATAATCGCGATTTTTTTCGCAAAAAGTCTTTCTTTTTTTGAGGATATATGATATAATACATACGTTTATTCCATAACAATTTCTGTAAGGAGGAAATACAGCAAATGGCAAACACAATTTCTACCCTGCCTTTCGCCGGAACGGCTGAGCAGGAAGCGCGTCTTGACGAGGTAATTTCCGCGTACAAGGGCAAATCCGGAGCACTCATTCCGGTACTTCAAAAAACACAGGAGATCTATGGCTATCTTCCGATCGAGGTTGAAGAAAAGATTGCAACCGGTCTTGGTATCTCCCTTGAAAAGGTTTACGAAGTTGTCACGTTCTATGCCCAGTTCGCTCTCAATCCCAAAGGACGTTACAATATTTCTGTCTGTCTCGGTACAGCCTGTTATGTTAAAGGCTCGGGCGATATTTACAATAAGCTCTCCGAAGTTTTAGGCGTAGGTGAAGGCGAATGCACGCCGGACGGCAAATTTTCGCTCGAATCCTGCCGTTGCGTCGGCGCATGCGGTCTTGCTCCGGTACTTCTTGTCAATGAGGACGTTTACGGACGCCTTGTTCCCGATGATGTAGCCGGTATTCTTGAAAAATACAACGCATAACTTCATTCAGAACCTTTTCCTGTTTCGGAGTTCCCGAAACCGATAAAAGGTTACGGAGGTTCTTATGAAAATATCGCAAATCTCGGAATTACTTAATGCAAAGGTTCTGTGCTGTGAGGATTTGCTTGACAGCGAGGTCTGTTCCGCCTGCGGAAGCGACATGATGAGCGACGTGCTTGCCTTTGTCAAAAATCAGGCGGTGTTACTAACCGGACTTGTCAATCCGCAGGTGATACGCACGGCGGAAATGATGGATATGCACTGTGTTGTTTTCGTGCGCGGCAAAGAACCGTCGCCCGAAATGCTTTCGCTTGCCAAGGATTGTGAAATTGTTGTCATGACGACAGCCTTACGCATGTTCGAGGCCTGCGGAAAACTGTATACACACGGGCTTTCCAGTCAAGAGGACGCCCTATGAGCGAGCCGCTTGTGTTCCGTTACGACGTTGACGGTGAAAATTTCACGTCGGCCGGTGAGGCATCCGTACAAGTCAAGAAAAATCTGCGCAGTCTCGGCATTTCGCCCGATACCATCCGGCGCGTGTCCATCGCCATGTATGAGGGAGAAATCAACATGGTCATCCATGCAGGCGGCGGTATAGCGGAGGTCTTTGTGGAACCGGAAAGCATCACCATTGTTTTGACCGACCACGGACCGGGGATTGCAGACGTATCCCTTGCCATGCAGGAGGGTTTTTCCACGGCACCGGACAACATCCGTGCTCTCGGTTTCGGAGCCGGTATGGGTCTTCCCAACATGAAACGCTACACGGACGAAATGAATATTGAAACCGAACTCGGAAAAGGTACGAAAATCACGATGAAAGTAAGGATTTGAGGTGACAGCCGATGCCCGACTACAAGCACTCTGTGTCTTTGGACGTTGAAAAATGTACGGGCTGTACCATCTGTTTGAAGCGATGTCCGACCGAGGCCATACGGATTCGGTCCGGTCATGCGAAAATCGATTCGCGGCGTTGTATCGACTGCGGCGAATGTATCCGCCGGTGTCAACACAAAGCGAAAAAAGCAATCTACGATAAATTTTCAGAACTTCCGAAAGACAAATTTCTCATTGCCCTGCCCCCTCCCACGCTTTATGGACAATTTGAAAATTTGGACGATATTGATTACATTCTCCAAGGTCTTTACGACCTCGGATTCGGCTATGTATATGAAGTGGCACGCGCCGCGGAACTTGTCACCGAATATACGCGCCGCTACCTACGAAAAAACAGTGTTCCGCGCCCCGTCATCAGCAGCGCCTGTCCGGTGGTAACGCGCCTTATCTCGCTGCGTTTTCCGTTTTTGTGCGACAACGTGATCCCGCTTCTTCCGCCTGTTTTATTAGCGGCAACCGAAGCGAAAAAAGAGGTAAAAGCGCTTCATCCGGAGCTTCGCGACGAGGATATCCGAACGGTCTTTATTTCGCCCTGTCCAGCCAAAGTGAGCTATGTCAAAAACAATTTTGACAACGCCGCAGAACAGATCGACTATGTCATTTCTTTAAGCGACGTATACTTCAAACTGTTGGACGTGATGAAAAAAGAACAAGCCGAAGTTCCTGTCTCGCGCGTCGGCATGGTCGGCGTGAGTTGGGCATCGAGCGGCGGCGAAGGTTCGGCGCTTCTCAACGACAAATATCTTGCCGCAGACGGGATAGAAAACGTCATCGACGTATTGGATAAAATCGAAAACGGCGATTTTCCTTGTTTGGAGTTTATTGAACTAAACGCCTGCCCCGGCGGTTGCGTCGGCGGTGTTATGACAGTGGAAAACCCGTATATTGCGCGTGTCAAACTGCAAAATCTGCGCCGGTATCTGCCGGTAACGCAAAACAGACCGCTTGACTCCGGAAATGCAATTCCGATTTCCTGCACGATGACTGAAAAGCTGATCTACAACCCGGTAACACTGGACGGCAACCGTTCCAAAGCCATGTCGCTTATGGCGGAAATCGAATCCATCTGCAAAACACTTCCCGGCTTGGACTGCGGTTCATGCGGTTCGCCAACCTGTCGGGCTTTTGCCGGGGATGTTGTGACCGGAGAGGCGGCTTACGAAAACTGCATTGTAAAAATGAGGGAAATCGTACAGTCTCTTTATCAAAACGAAAACGAAAGCACGGGTGATGAACATGACCGTTGAAAGTCTGGCAAAAGAGTTGGGTGCTGAAACGCTCTCCCTGCCCTGTCCTGACCGTGTGCCGGACGGTGCATACTGTTCGGATTTATTGAGTTGGGTCATGGGACACGCCAAAGCGGACAACGTGTGGGTCACCATCATGACCAACAAAAATGTGCTTGCCGTCGCGTCGCTGATTGACGTTTCCGTCGTAATCATCTGCGAGAATGCAGAGGTGGAGGAAGAATTTCTTTCAACCGCAAAGGACAAGGAGATCAATATTCTCCGAAGCGCGCTCGACAGCTACACGGTCTGTGCCCGTCTTTCGCGTTTATTGGAAGAGTGACAATGCGTAAGTTCTATTACGACCTGCATCTGCACTCCTGTCTATCGCCCTGCGGCGACAACGACATGACGCCCAACAACATAGCCGGTATGGCGTCCCTTAAAGGATTGCAGATCGTGGCATTGACCGATCACAATTCTTCCAAAAACTGTCCGGCCTTTCTTGCAGCATGTGAAAAGAACGGCATTGTCGGCATCGCCGGCATGGAACTTACCACGTCCGAAGAAATTCATGTTGTCTGTCTGTTTGAACACTTACAGAACGCATTGGATTTTTCGGCGGAAGTGGAAAAGCACCGGTTTCCGATCAAAAACAAGCCGCATATCTTTGGCGAACAACGGATTTTGGACGAAAACGATGAACCGGTCGGCGAAGAAGAATTTCTTCTCATCAACGCTACCGCGCTTGATCTCGATCAGGCTGTAAAGCTTGCAAGAAACTATGATGCGTTTGTCATGCCGGCGCACATCGATAAACAGGCAAACGGTATTATCGGTATTTTGGGAACATTTCCGGCAGCTCCGGCATTTTCCTATGCCGAACTTTCGGATGTTTCTGCGGTGGGCGCTTTGAAAACAGCTCATCCGGCCTTAAACGGCTGTCAGTTTTTATCCAACTCCGATGCTCACTATCTTTGGGACATACACGAAGCGGTAGAATCGGTTGAACTTGATCCGCCCGACGACGGAATTTCATCCATACGAGCGGCACTTTTTGAAATGCTTAAACGGAACGACAAGGAGAAAGACGCATGAAAGAGCTTTCGCTCAACATTCTCGACATTGCGCAGAATTCCATTACGGCCGGTGCGGCTTTAACGGAGATCACCATTCGCGAAACCGAAGAAGAAATGGTCATTTCCGTATCCGACAACGGCTGCGGCATGTCAAAAGAACTTCTTGCCAGCGTGACCGACCCTTTCTGCACCACACGCAAAACGCGCAAGGTCGGGCTTGGTATTCCCCTGTTCCGGCTTGCCGCCGAACAGACCGGCGGACATCTTGAAATCACTTCGGTTTCCGAAAAAGACGATCCGTTCCATCACGGCACGACAACAACAGCGTATTTTTTTAAAAAGCATCTCGACTTTACGCCCTTGGGTGACATTGTTTCGACGCTTTGCACGCTTTTTCAGGATTGCCGCGGCTATGATATCCGTTTTTTGCACATTCTGCCGAATGGCATGCGTGTGGAGGCCGACACAAGAGATTTTAAGAAAGAGCTTGGCGATGTGCCGCTGAGCAATCCGGACGTACTCGTCTGGATCCGCGATTATCTCAAAGAACAATATCAAACCTATCAAAAGTCAACAAATTAAATTTATCTTTATAAGGAAGGAATTTGCTATTATGAAAACATTAGCAGAACTTGCTGAAATCCGCAACCGCATGAAGGACAAAGTCGCTCTTCGTGAAGGTACCGGCGACATCCGTATCGTTGTCGGCATGGCGACCTGCGGTATCGCCGCCGGTGCAAGACCGGTGCTCAACACTCTTGTGGAACAAGTAAGCGCCATGGGTCTTTCCGACACGGCCACCGTCACCCAGACCGGCTGTATCGGTATTTGCCAGTTTGAACCGATTGTAGAGGTTTATCAGAGCGGCAAAGAAAAAGTTACCTACGTAAAAATGACCCCCGACAAGGCAAAACGCGTTGTGGAAGAACACATCAAGAACGGCAAGCCTGTCGCCGAGTACACTTTAAAAGAAAACGCATAACATAACGGAGGAAAATATAATGATACGTTCACATGTTCTGATCTGCGCCGGTACCGGCTGCACATCTTCCGGCAGCGGAGCCGTCAAGGACAAGCTCGTCGAAGAGCTTGCCAAAAACGGTCTTACCGACGAAATCAAAATCGTTTCGACCGGTTGCTTCGGTCTTTGCGCTCTGGGTCCCGTCATGATCGTTTATCCGGAAGGAACCTTTTACAGCTGTGTAAAGGCTGAGGATATCCCCGAAATCGTTGAAGAACACCTGTTAAAGGGCCGCGTTGTCGAAAGACTCGTTTACAACGACCCGGCCGTTGAAAAAGAAGAAGACGAACCGGTCGCTCTCAGTGAAACGCGTTTCTATAAGAAGCAAAAACGTGTCGCACTTCGTAACTGCGGTGTTATCGACCCCGAAAACATTGAAGAATACATTGCAACAGACGGTTATTCCGCGCTCGGCAAGGTGCTTACCGAAATGACGCCGGACGACGTTATCAAATGCGTTCTCGATTCGGGCTTGCGCGGACGCGGCGGCGGCGGTTTCCCGACCGGCCGCAAATGGCAGCTCGCCAAAGACCTCGTCAAAGGCGGACAGAAATATGTCTGTTGTAACGCCGATGAAGGCGACCCCGGCGCATTCATGGACCGTTCGGTTCTCGAAGGCGACCCGCACTCCGTTATTGAAGCTATGGCAATTGCCGGTTATGCAATCGGTGCTTCTCAAGGTTACATATACGTCCGTGCCGAATACCCGATTGCCGTTCATCGCCTTGAAATCGCCATTGGTCAGGCAAGAGAATACGGACTCCTCGGAAAAGACATTTTCGGTACCGGTTTTGATTTTGATTTGGAACTCCGCCTTGGTGCAGGCGCTTTCGTCTGCGGCGAAGAAACCGCTCTCATGACCTCGATTGAAGGTCATCGCGGCGAACCGCGTCCGCGTCCTCCGTTCCCGGCTGAAAAAGGCTTGTTCGGCAAACCGACCATTTTGAATAACGTTGAAACTTATGCAAACATTCCGCAGATCATTTTGAACGGCGCTGAATGGTTTGCTTCCATGGGTACGGAAAAGAGCAAGGGTACGAAAGTATTTGCACTCGGCGGCAAGATCAAGCACACCGGTCTTGTTGAAATCCCGATGGGCACGACTCTTCGCGAGATTATCGAAGAAATCGGCGGCGGTATCCCGAACGGCAAGAAATTCAAGGCTGCCCAGACCGGCGGTCCTTCCGGCGGATGCATTCCGGCTTCTTTGATCGACACGCCGATCGACTACGATAACCTTATCGCTATCGGTTCGATGATGGGTTCAGGCGGACTTATCGTTATGGACGAGGACAACTGCATGGTCGACATCGCGAAGTTCTTCCTCAAATTCACGGTTGACGAATCCTGCGGTAAATGTTCTCCGTGCCGCGTCGGTACACGCCGTCTTCTCGAAATCCTTGAAAAGATTACCAGCGGCAAGGGCGAAATGGAAGATCTTGACAAACTCGAAGAGCTTTGCTACCACATCAAGCAGAATTCTCTCTGCGGTCTCGGACAAACTGCTCCGAACCCGGTTCTTTCCACGCTCCGTTATTTCCGTGACGAATATATTGCTCACATTGTGGACAAGACATGTCCGGCCGGCGTCTGCAAAGATCTTCTCTCGTTCAGCATCGACCCCGACAAGTGCAAGGGTTGTACGAAATGTAAGAGAAACTGTCCTGTCGGCGCAATCAGCGGCGAAGTCAAGGTACCGCATACCATCGATCCGGCTAAGTGCATTAAGTGCGGCGTCTGCATGACCAACTGCAACTTCGGCGCGATTGTCAAGAAATAAGGAGGATAACCGAAAATGGATATGATAAACGTTATAATCGACGGCAAGGAATACAGTGTCCGCAAAGGCGCTACGATTCTCGAAGCCTGCAAGAGCGTAGGAATTGAGATCCCTACTCTCTGCTATCTCAAAGAGATCAACGAGATCGGCGCCTGCCGTATCTGCGTTGTTGAAGTAAAAGGCGCAAGAAGCCTTGTCGCCGCCTGTGTTTATCCTCTCGACCGCGAAGGCACCGAGATCATGACGCACAGCCCGGCTGTCTTAAAGTCCAGAAAACTGACTTTGGAACTGCTTCTCTCCAATCACGATAAGAAATGTCTTTCCTGCGCCAAGAACGGCGAATGCGAATTCCAGAAGCTTTGCGCCGACTACGGCGTTGAGGATGAACACAAATATGAGGGCATGACCATTCATTATGAAAAGGACACCTCTATGCCCCACCTCATCCGCGATAACAACAAGTGCGTGCTTTGCCGCCGCTGTGTTGCTGTCTGCGACAAGAATCAGGCTGTTGCCGTTATCGGCTCAAACGAACGCGGTTTCAAAACCCATATCGGCTGCGCGTTTGAATTAAAGCTTGACGAAGTGGCCTGCGTTGCCTGCGGTCAATGTATCACGGTATGTCCGACCGGTGCGCTCACCGAAGTGGATGATACCCAAAAGGTTTGGGATGCTCTTGCTGACAAGACCAAACATGTTATTGTACACACCGCTCCTTCCATTCGCGCCACCCTCGGCGAATGCTTCGGTATGCCGGTCGGCACGCTGGTAACCGGTAAAATGGTTGCAGCTTTAAAGCGTCTCGGCTTTGCCGGCGTATATGACACCAACGTGACGGCTGACCTTACGATCATGGAAGAGGCCAATGAGCTTCTTGACCGCGTCAATCATGGCGGCAAGCTCCCGCTCATTACGTCCTGCTCGCCCGGATGGGTCAAATTCTGCGAGCACTACTATCCGGATATGCTCGAAAACGTCTCTTCCTGCAAATCGCCCCAGCAGATGTTCGGTGCAGTAGCCAAGACCTGGTATGCAGAGAAAATGGGTATTGACCCGAAGGATATTTTCGTTGTCAGCATTATGCCCTGCACAGCCAAGAAGTTTGAGATCCACCGTGACGGCCAGGCCGCATCCGGTTATCCGGATACGGATGTTTCGCTTACCACGCGTGAGCTTGCCAAGATGATCAAGCGTGCCGGTCTTAACTTTGCTGAACTTCCCGATGAAGAGTTTGACGCTCCTTTGGGTATCGGTTCGGGTGCCGGTACGATCTTCGGCGCAACCGGCGGTGTTATGGAAGCGGCGCTCCGTACCGCTGTTGAAACTATCACCGGCAAGACCGCTGAAACTGTTGAATTTACCGATGTCCGCGGAACGGAAGGCGTTAAAGAAGCCGAATACGATATCAATGGCTTAAAGGTAAAGGTTGCGGTCGCCTCCGGTCTTGTCAATGCGCGCAAAGTACTCGACATGGTAAAGAGCGGCGAAAAAGATTATACGTTCATCGAAATCATGGGTTGCCCGGGCGGTTGTGTCAATGGCGGCGGTCAGCCGATCCAGCCGGCGTCTGTTCGCAACTTCGTTGACCTGAAAGGCTTGCGTGCCGCAGCTCTCTACAAGGATGACGAGAATTTGCCGATTCGCAAATCGCACGAAAATCCCGTTGTCAAGACGCTGTACGATGAATACTTTGAAAAGCCCGGCAGCCACAGAGCACATGAGATTCTCCATACGCACTATACGGCAAGACCGAAAATCAACGTTAACAAGTAATCTCTACTCGCATTTTTTGACGGACAGCCGGAATATTCCGGCTGTCCGTCAGATTGTTGCAAAAGTCTATAAGACTTTTCGGGCGAAGCCCGATTTTAATAAAAATTCGAAAAATCCGGGGACATGTGCCACGGATTTTTCACCGATAGATTCGCGAGTGTCGAAAAGCGGAGCTTTTTGGCATGTGGCGCGAGCGTACGAATCTGTTTCCGTGTCGTAAAACGCAGTTTTGTGACACGCTCACGGACAGCCGGATATTCCGGCTGTCCGTTTTAGTTTTGCGAACGCCACGAAAAAATACACGGCATTTTGCAAAAAGAGAAATACGCGGACTTCATGTAAGAAAAACCGCACAAAAGGTCTTGTATTTTTACGCGCGGCGCTCTGATTATTCAGACCGCCGCGCGTCCCATTTTTGACAGAAACAGACAGCAGGAAAAACAAAAAAAGATAACGTTCTTCCAAAACTGTTATATGTAAATTGATTTGTTTTTACAAAAAGTGACATCCTTTTCAAAGTTTATCTATTTACATATTTGGCTCAAAATGATATAATGATAAAGTATAATCATGCCGTTCGTTCATGCATTTCCACTTCATACAAAAGAAAGGCGGAGCTTCATGAAACAAAAAATACTCATTCTCACCTGCGGCACAGGCGAAGGGCACAACAGTGCGGCTTCTGCCGTAAGCGAAGCATTGAGAGAATTAGGAATTCAGACCGTGCGGCGCGACCCGGTTTCCTTTGCCGGTGAAAGAGCCGGACGCGTTGTTTCCGGCACCTATAACCAGATCATCCGCAAAACGCCGAAAATGTTCGGCGCCATCTACCGTGCCGGCGAAGCCGTTGACCGTGTGCGTTTCCGCTCGCCGGTCTATTTTGCCAATGCGTTATATGCCAAAAAACTTGCCGCATACATTCTCCAAGAGAAATTCGATGCAGTTGTCTGCACGCACCTGTTCGCCATGGAGGCGCTTACTTCCATCAAAGCACGCGGTCTTTTGACGGTCCCCTCCTATGGTGTTTTAACCGATTACACTTGTATTCCTTTTTTTGAAGAAACACATTTGGACGAATATTTCATTCCGCATGCCGACCTGACGGCAGAACTGACTGCCAAAGGCATGGATAAAGAACATTTGATTCCGACAGGCATTCCTGTCTCACCGCGTTTTACACTTCATACGGAAAAAAGTGAAGCACGAAAATTACTTGGCCTGCCGACAGACAAAAAAATCGTTTTGATTATGACCGGCGGCGTCGGCTGCGGCAATTCCGGCGAAATATGCGCGTCACTGCTTTCTTTAAACAAAGAACTCTTTCTTTGTGTGTTAGCCGGCAGGAACGGGCAGATGTTCGACCATATTCGCTCGACGTTTGATGAAAAAAGCGTGCGTGCCGTCTCGTTTACCGACAAGGTCAACTTGTTCATGAACGCCTCCGATGTTTTGATTACCAAGCCCGGCGGCCTGTCCAGCACCGAAGCCGCCGCCGCGAATATCCCGTTTGTCGCACTGATCACCATTCCCGGCTGCGAAGAACGAAACGCCGCTTTCTTTTCTTCACGCGGCCTGTGTCTGACAGCTCTGTCGCCCGCACAGGCAGCTGTTGAAGCCGCCGCCCTTGTGGCAGATGAGAAACGCTGTAAAGCTATGGCAGAGTGCCAACGCCGCGATCTTCCGCAAAACGCGGCAAGAGAAATCGCTCAAAGGATCGTAAATGCATGAAAACGATTTATCTTTCCGGAATAGCGTCCGGTTTGTCAGACAAATCCGTTTTTCCGTGGTTTTTCATGATTGCACTCGGCTTCCTGTCCGGAAGCGTTTTATACAGCAAGCTTATTCCGCGTCTGTTTCTCAAAAAAGATATTTGTAAAACGGCAAATGATAAAAATCCCGGTGCTTCAAACGTTTTCAAAACCTGCGGTGTCGGCTGGGGGCTTTTATGCTTGGCGCTCGACTTATGCAAAGCATATCTTCCGGTAAGATACGCTATGCGTACGCTCGGGACCGAAAGTTTATGGTTTGCGGCTGTGATGATCGCCCCGGTTGCCGGACATGCTGTCGGCCTTTTTGACAGCTTCCACGGCGGAAAATGCATAGCCGCCTGTTTTGGTGTGATGATTGCGCTTCTTGACCGAACGCCGATCGGGTTACTGCTTGCCGCACTGTATATCTTCTTTTCAACGGTTTGGCGCATTCGCCCTAACCGAAAACGCAGTATTCTCACATTTACTCTATTCGGGTTTCTTTCGCTTGTTTTACTTATTCTGCAACGAAAACTTTCCCTTGCGCTCGGTTCGTTCGGACTGTCTCTCATTGCAGTCTTTCGTCATCTTTGCGCTCCCGACGCTCCCAAAAGCGAAGCCGTTCAAAAATCCGCCCCTATAACGGAGGAACACATATGAAAACAAAACTAAAAATACCGGAAGTTTTAACAGGAAACACAGAGCTTTCCGAAGAAATCGAACCGGTTTCCACCGAGCTTGAACAGGCAAGCGGCGTACTTCTCGACAGCGTTTTGCAGACAAACGACTGTATGCAGACTTACTATGAATCCTTGATTGGTGCGGAAAATCCGGAAATAACCGATATCGAGGTTCGCCAGAAACTGGATTCCTATAAACGCGCCGCCGGAAACATGAAAAAGGCACATTTGATTACAACCGACATGGTCGATGAACTATCGGCTCGCTGGAATGATCTGCGCAACTCGCAAAAGAAAAAACTGATTCCCTCCGCTCCGGCCAATGCCGTTATCGATGTCGAAGAAAGCCGTTCCAATCATTTTGCGCGCGGATTAAACATATATAAGCTGCTTCTTTTATGCTTTATCGGCAGTTTCCTTGGCGTTGTGGTGGAACTGGGCTGGTGTCTGTTGACGCGCGGTTATCTCGAAAGCCGTTCAGGACTGGTTTACGGGCCGTTTAACCTGCTATACGGCGTGGGAGCCGTGGTATTGACCGTTTCCCTCTACCGTTTCCGCAATCGCGGCAAATGGCTGTCCTTTGCAGGCGGAACATTAGTCGGCAGTATTGTGGAATATGTGTGCTCTTGGGCACAGGAAATGGCATTCGGCTCACGAAGCTGGGATTACAGTACAAAGCCATTTAACATAAACGGCAGAATCTGCCTGATGTATTCACTGCTTTGGGGAATTTTGGGCGTCTTTTGGGTCAAGAGCATTTATCCGCGTATGGCAAAATGGATTTTAAAGATTCCCAACCGTACCGGAAAAATTATAACATGGGTTCTCACAGCCTTTTTTATCTTTAATGCGGTTGTCACCTGCATTGCCGTTTACCGTTGGTCAGCCCGGCTTTCCGGCGTTCCGGCAACAGATGCATTCTGGCAGTTCATTGACGCGCGCTTTACCAATGAACGAATGCACCGGATTTTTGCCAATATGAGTTTTTAAATCCTATACAAACATAAAACGGACATTTTTGGCAAAATATGTCCGCGTTTACCATTGCCAAATGCTATCATTTATAGTAAAATGCTCTTGTACATAAAAATCTTGTGTGACAGTGTCTGACAATGAGGTATTTATTATGAATCTTAGCTATGAAAAACATTTTAGATCGGCACGACCGGACGGTCGCCTTACCTCTTCCCTTGCCGCCCATATGGAACAGATGCGCCATTTGAAACCATTACTTTCCATGCCTGAAACGCTGACGCCAGAAGCTTTTTTAAACTGGAAAAACAGCGTTTGTCAAAAAGCACGGGAACTTTTGCTTCTTCCGGAATTCACGAAACAACCGGATCCGGTGCGGCTTTCTCATGTGGAGCGAGATGGTTATGCAGTGGAAAAATGGGAATTATATCCGGATTCGGTGACTGTGGTTCCGTTTTTGGTTCTTATTCCGGACGGCGTTGACGAAACCAATCCGGCGCCGGGTGTTATCTGCATTCCCGGATCTATTCACAGCAAGGAATTCATTTCCGGCGAACCGCTACTCGATCGCCCTACCTGCCGCTTTGAAAAATTTCCGGAACGCAACCGCATGGCTAAGTACATGGCGATGAACAAAATGGTGGCATTTGCTTTCGATAATCCCGAAACAGCAGAATGCGCCTTAGATATTGAACGCGAGGGAGAATTCGGCTATTATACCCGTACCCAGATGTGCTTTGGTTATATCCAATCCGGTTTATGTTATGCCGGCATGTCGGTATTCCAAAAGTTATGCTGTTTGCAATGGATGAAAACGCTCCCCTATATTGATGCGAATCGCATCGCAGTATCCTCACATTCCCTTGGCTCATTGCCCTCCTTATTTCTCGGACTTATCAGTGACGATATAAAAGCGGTTGTCTTTAACGATTTCGTCTGTGACCCTCGCGAACGATATATGTCTATCACGGAAGAACCCGAAAACGGCATGTCTCAAAACTCCGGAAACTGGCATGAAATTCCGGGGCTTTGGAAATGGTTTGCCCACCAGGATCTCTTAGCCGCATTAGCGCCGAAATATTTAGCCTGCAATGAGGGCGGCGCGGAGGAATATATAAAAACCGTTCGCCGCGGTTACGAGGCGGCCGGCTGTCCGGAACGTTTTCAACTTTCACAATATCCCAAATATTCAGATTCCGCACACCGCAATCATCCGGACGCGCTGCCGAAATACGGGTTGTCGGAAGATGCTTATTTTGAGCACTGTTATGTCGATCCCGGAGACCATTCTTTCCGTGAAGAACCGTCCATTCGCCTGTTAAAGAAATGCTTTCAGTTATAGCACTGTCCCCAAAAGCAAAATAGAACCGAGCCCCCTCAATGCAACAATACATTTGAGGGGGCTCAGCTATTTGTCAATCAATCGAAACAACCTTGTAGTCCTGATCTTCGACTGCCTTTTTCAAGACTTCGTCCGGTACTTCTTTTTCACTTGTCACAACCGCCGTTCCTTTTTCATGGCTCACTTCGGCTGAAACACCGTCAATGGCTTCCAGCGCTTT
The DNA here is from genome assembly GCA_934479825.1 of uncultured Eubacteriales bacterium. Lineage (GTDB taxonomy): Bacteria > Bacillota > Clostridia > Oscillospirales > CAG-382 > UMGS882. Next base: position 13,580 of record CAKSOW010000001.1, on the reverse strand, counting down.
TTTGACGCGCGCTTCGCAATGACCGCACATCATGCCTTCAATTTTCATGGTCTTTTTCATGTTTTTTGTCTCCTTTGTATTGATATTGGATTCATCGGGAATTGCTTTTTGGGTGCGATGAGATGTCGGGCGATACAGCTTAAATAGATTTAACCGCAGCGCATTTGTCACCACGCAAAAGCTTGAGAGGCTCATAGCCGCCGCGCCGAACATCGGATTGAGCTGCCAACCGGTAAAGCGAATGAAAACACCGGCCGCAAGCGGTATGCCTATGACGTTATAAATAAATGCCCAAAACAAATTTTCATGAATGTTGCGAAGCGTCGCACGGCTGAGCCGGATAGCCGCCGGCACATCGGAAAGGCGGCTCTTCATAAGAACCACATCCGCCGCGTCAATGGCAACGTCCGTCCCGGCGCCGATAGCAATGCCCGTATCCGCTAACGTCAAAGCCGGTGCGTCATTGATTCCGTCGCCAACCATGGCAACGCGCCCTTCTTGTTTCAATTCGCGGATCACCGCTTCTTTTCCGTCCGGGCGAACGCCGGAAATGACTTTATCCACGCCGACCTGTTTTCCGACGGCACGTGCCGTTCGTTCGTTGTCGCCGGTCAGCATCACAACGCGGATTCCCATATCGCGGAGTTCGCGGATGGCCGCAGGACTGTCCTTTTTTATCACATCAGACACGGCAATGATACCGAGAAAGCGGCTGTCTGATGCGAAAAACAGCGGCGTTTTCCCGGTTTCGGCAAGCAGGTCAAACTGTTTTTGAACAGAATCCGGCACTGTCGTTTTTTCTGAAATAAACGAAAGGTTTCCGCCATATAAGCGTGTTTGTCCGCACACAGCCGTAAGGCCATTACCCGGCAACGCTTCAAACAAAGTAACCGGTTGGGCAGCAAGCCCCTCTTCGTCGCCCTTTTGAATAATCGCGCGTGCAAGCGGATGTTCGCTCTGTTTTTCCAACGAATAAGCAAAAGAAAGCAGTTCCGTTTCCGATATGCCGTCTGCCGGAAGAATATCCGTCACACGCGGCTCTCCGGCCGTAATCGTGCCGGTCTTATCCAATACGGCAATCTGCGTATGTCCGGCATGCTCCAACGAAGCGGCAGTTTTGAACAAAATCCCGTTTTTGGCGCCAACGCCGTTGCCTACCATAATGGCAACCGGTGTGGCAAGGCCCAGCGCACACGGACAGCTGATCACAAGCACCGAAATGCCGCGTGCCAACGCAAAACCGACGCTTTGTCCTGCAAACAGCCAAACCGCTATCGTAATCACGGCAATCGTTATAACAGCCGGCACAAATATGCCGGAAACTTTATCCGCGATTTTGGCAATCGGCGCTTTGGTAGCCGCCGCGTCCTCTACCATGCGGATGATCTGCGAAAGAGCCGTATCTTCGCCAACGCGCACGGCTTTGCATTTCAGATATCCCGACGTGTTGATCGTCGCCGCCGAAACCTCATCACCGGATTTTTTGTCTACCGGTATACTTTCCCCGGTCAGTGCCGATTCATTCACCGCACTTTCGCCGTCCAACACAATTCCGTCGGTAGGAATGCTCTCGCCCGGACGGACGGTAAAAATATCGCCGGCTTTTACTTTTTCCGCCGGAACGACCGTTTCCACCCCATCGACAAGAAGCGTGGCTGTCTTAGGCGAAAGTTTGATAAGGCTTTTCAAAGCATCGGTTGTCTTTCCCTTGGAACGCGCCTCTAACATTTTTCCGATGGTAATAAGAGCTAAGATCATCGCCGCAGACTCAAAATAGAATTCATGCATATAGTGCATGACCGCGTCCATATCGCCCCGTACCTGCGCACCGCTCATGGCAAACAGCGCCACGGTGCTGTATCCGAACGCGGCAGCCGAGCCTAGTGCAACGAGCGTATCCATATTGGGTGCCCGGTTGAAAAGACTTTTAAAGCCGCTGATAAAGAATTTTTGATTGATAACCATGACAGCGATTGTCAATAATAATTGTGCAAGCCCCATGGCAACATGATCGTTTTCCAAAAAGGACGGCAACTTCCAGCCCCACATCATGTGTCCCATGGAAATATACATGAGTAATGCTAAAAATACAAGAGACGCGATAAGTCTGCGCCGCAGGACCGGCGTCTCGCGGTCTGTCAACGCCTCCTCATCCGCTTTGACAGTCTTACCGTTTGTTTCATTCGTTGTACTTTCGGGAAAAGCACCGTATCCGGCTTTTTCGACTGCTGCGATAATATCGCTTTCGGAGGCAGTTCCCTCCACTCCCATGGAATTGGTAAGTAAGCTGACCGAGCATTCTGTTACGCCTTTTACGGCGGAAACCGCCTTTTCGACGCGTGCACTGCATGCAGCACAGCTCATACCCGTAACTTTATATCGTTTCATTTGTCTTTGCTCCTTTCGATATAAAGATTCAACCGCTTTCAGATGATAGACAAAAATGGTTGCCGCTAAAACTATTTCATCAATCTTTGAAGCGTTTCGACCAATTCGTCTATCACTTCTTCTTTTCCCTCACGGATATCGCGCACCACGCAGGTATGCATATGGCGGCTGATCAATTCTCTGTTGAATGCATTGACGGCGGCATTGACGGCGGCTGACTGAATCAGAATATCCGTGCAGTATGCATCGTTTTCCAGCATTTTCCGAATACCGCGAATCTGGCCTTCGATACGGTTCAGTCGGTTTATTAGCTTTTTCTTTTCGCCATCACTGCGATGTGTTGTTTTTTCATCAGCCATCTGACAGGCCGGGCATTTATTTTCAGGCATTTTATTTCCTCCTTTATACCCTTTATGGGTATTATTATATACCGTGATAGGGTATTTGTCAAGAGGAAATATAAAATTGTTTTGTTTGATTTCAGTATGCGCCTATGCAAAAAGAATATATTCATAAAAAATGTGCAGAATTAAAAAAATATGGAATTATTTTTTGTGTGTACTTGAAAACACAGCAAATATTTGATATAATATACGCAGAAAGATATGATAACCAAACAGAGAATTACATGAACGGAGAATCACATGAACGAAGAACAACTGCGGACTATCAATGTTCCCTCCTCCAAGGAAAAATTCATCGAAGCATATACGACGGCCATTTCGCGTCAAGGCTCAAAAGAGCTGCTCGATTGGATGTTAAAGACTGATTTTTTTACCGCCCCTGCCAGCTCCAAGTTTCACAGTGCCTACGAAGGCGGCCTTTGCGACCACAGTTTAAATGTCTATAACGCCTTAATTGACCGTTATAACGAATCCAAGCCCGATGAGTCCTTTGCCATTGTGGCTCTTTTGCACGACCTTTGCAAAGCTGAATTTTACAAGCTTGGTTCGCGTAACGTGAAAAACGAATCGACCGGCGCTTGGGAGAAAGTGCCTTTTTACACCATCGACGACAAATTCCCGTTCGGACACGGTGAAAAATCCGTCTTTTTGATTGAACGTTTCATGCGTTTAAAGGTGGAAGAGGCTATTGCCATCCGCTGGCATATGGGCGGTTTTGACGATGCGGCGCGCGGCGGCAGTTTTGCCATCAACGGCGCATTTGAACGCTATCCGCTCGCTGTCAAACTGCATATTGCCGACATTGAAGCGACTTATCTTATGGAAAACACAGCGCATTAAGCTTTTTTAGGAGAAAGAACATGACAAACAAAATCCTTGACATCAACCAAAAATCCGGCTTTATCTGCGATATGGACGGTGTTATCTACCATGGAAACATTCTATTGCCCGGTGTATCGGAATTTGTAGAATGGTTAAAGAAAGAAAACAAACATTTTCTGTTTTTAACCAACAGTTCCGAGCGCTCCCCAAAGGAATTACAGCAAAAACTGGCGCGAATGGGGCTTGACGTAGATGAAAAACACTTTTACACGAGTGCTCTCGCGACTGCCGACTTTTTAGCCGGCCAAAAACCGGGCTGTTCGGTTTACGCGATCGGTGAACCGGGTCTTATCAACGCATTGTACGAAAAAGGCATTTCCATGAACGATGTCAATCCGGATTACGTGGTTGTCGGCGAAACGCGCAATTACAACTATGAAAGTATTTTACGGGCGGTTCGTCTTGTCAATGGCGGCGCCAAGCTCATTGGCACCAATCCCGACATGACCGGCCCCTCCGAGCAAGGCATCATTCCGGCCTGCAAGGCTCTTGTCGCTCCGATCGAGCTGTCCACCGGCGCAGTCGCCTACTATCTCGGCAAACCGAATCCGTTAATGATGAAAACCGGCATTAAGCTGCTCGGCGTTTCGCCGGAGGATACTGCTATTGTCGGCGACCGCATGGATACGGACATTATTGCCGGTGTTGAGAGCGGCATTGAGACGGTATTAGTGCTTTCCGGTGTGACAAACTTCCACATTATGCGTAAGTTCCCCTACCGGCCGTCGTACATTTACAACGGCGTCGGCGATATTATTAAAGGCGTTCCGGCAGAATACGACAAGTAAGCTTTCTGTCGGCAAGGACACCCTCGCTTTTTCTTAAAAGGGCACGAGAATTGTCGCTGAACAACATTTAAACCCTATGTTTCTTATCTGAATACAGCGGCGCGCGGTGGTTTGATATTTCAAACCACCGCGCGCCGAAAACAATACTTTTTGCCAAGCTCTTCTTCAAGGTAAACACGTTCTCTACCTTGTCGGAACACTTAAACAAGGCTTTCTCAAACGCTCCGGATTACCTGCCAAGCCCCGATGAGCCGTTCTGCGCTCCACGCGGCGTTAGCCGGTGATGTAGACGGCAGTGCAATCGCGTCCATGCCGGTAACAGGCCTTGTATAGCGGTCATAGAAACGTTTTGCCGTCTGACCGTTGACAAAAATCTGCCGGATGTCTGCTGCCTTCAAGATCGGCGAAAGATCGTTGGCCACCACCTGTCGGATACTACTGTCCGAACTTGCAGTAATCTCACAGGAAGCAATCACATCCCACAGCGCAATACCGTGCGACAGCAAAAATTCTTTCTTCTCCGGAATCGTTTTCGGCTCGGGCGAATCAAATACAGCCGCCGTCACACGCCAGAACCGGTTTTGCGGATGACCGTAGAAAAACAACTGCTCTCTGGATTTTACCGACGGAAAACTGCCTAAAATCAAAATCTTGGCTTTTTCGTCGAAAACCGGCGGAAACGGATGCGCTATCATGTTCTCACCTCTTATCCCCCAACAAAATAACGAAAGGAAGTTTTATTATGAATGTAACCGAAGCAATCCGTGCGCGACGCAGTGTTCGCAAATATGAGCCAAACGTAAAAATGCCCCAAGAGCACCTGCGACTCATTTTAGAGGCCGCCATGCACGCGCCGAGTGCCTGCAACTCGCGTCCGTGGGAATTTGTCGTCTTGGAAAGCAACAAGGCCAAAGAGGACGCTCTGTCCATTCACCCGTATGCCGCGCACCTACGCGACGCGTCGGTTGGCATTCTGGTCTGTGCCAAGGAAGAAAAGCAAACCGGAATTGCAAAAGGATTCTTTCCGCAGGATTGCGGCGCAGCCATTCAGAACATTCTTTTGCAAAGCTTAGAGCTTGGATACGGTTCCTGTTGGTGCGGCATTTACCCCAAACTTGAACGCTCGCAAATGTTCCGCGAAAAGTTCGGGCTTGATTCCACACCGATAGCTTTGGTCGTTATCGGAAAACCTGCCGAGCAGCCGGCATGCCGCGGATTTTATGATCCAAGCTGTGTCATGGTACGGTAAGAATGTATTGGCGCAAGGGCCGATTGCCCTGCCCTTGTGATCTCGCCCCCGCTCTTTCAAGAAAAAGGGGAACAAATAACTCTAAGTTTCGACGCGCGACGCCCGGTCACTCCGGGACGTCGCGCGTCTTTTGATTTTTATGACAAAATGACTCAAAGACCAAGTTTAATTCCGTTCTTTCTATGAAAAACGGGCAAGGTCAGAGAGAATGCTTCATTGTCTTTATCGTCAGTCGTTTTTCTCTTTCTTCGGCTTAGTCAAAGCGTTAAGCAAAAGCACGACGCAAATAATGACGCCGATAACCACCATGATACTGAACATTCCGGCAGCCATATAGATGAGATTATTCACAAAAGCCATCGGATTAAAAAAGATATCTCCCATTTTCGTTTCTCCTTATTTCAAAAAGAAGTTGAGAATCAGACCGCCGGCAATAACCGATGCGATCTGTCCGGATACGTTTACGCCGATCGAATGCATAAGAAGGAAGTTGCCCTTATCTTCGGCAAGACCCATTTTATGCACGACTCGTCCCGACATCGGGAAAGCCGAAATACCGGCCGCGCCGATCATCGGATTGATTTTGGTCTTTAAGAAGAGATTGAGGAACTTAGCAAACAGCACACCGCCAACCGTATCAAAAATAAAGGCAAAGAGGCCAAGTCCGAGAATCAAAAGCGTAGCCGGCTGTAAGAACTTATCCGCCTGCATCTGTACGGCAATCGTAAGACCAAGGAAGATAGTAATGAGGTTGGCAAGCACCTTTTGTGCTGTTTCGGAAAGCGAATCAAGCACACCGCATTCGCGGATCAGATTACCAAACATTAAGAAGCCGATAAGGGATACCGATTCGGGAGCAACAATTCCGGCAATAATCGTGATGACGATCGGGAAGAGAATTTTGGTTACGCGCGAAACTTCGGCGTTTGCATACGGCATACGGATCAAGCGCTCTTTTTTGGTGGTAAGCAGTTTGATAACCGGCGGTTGGATAATCGGCACAAGCGCCATATAGGAATATGCCGCAACCATAATAGCGCCCGTAAACTGGGAATCAAGCGCCTGGGCGACAACGATAGCCGTCGGGCCGTCTGCCGCACCGATAATACCGATCGAAGCCGCGTCGTTTATCGGGAAGAACATGGACGCAAGACAGAACGTAAAGAAAATACCAAACTGAGCCGCAGCGCCGAAAATCATTAACTTAGGATTGGCAAGAAGCGGTGTAAAGTCGATCATAGCGCCGATACCGATAAACAGAATCAGCGGAAACAGCTCATTGGCAATACCTGCGTCAAAGAGGGTTGTCAGAGCGCCGCTTTCCCCCACCGCGCCCGAAAACGGGATATTAACGAGAATCGTGCCGAAGCCGAGCGGCAAAAGAAGCGTCGGTTCCATATCTTTCTTAATGGCAAGATAGATTAAAATACCGCCGATAATCCACATGACAACGTAGCGCCAATCAACAAGCGCCGCAAAGCCTGTGTATAGAAAACTGATTTTGTCCAGAAATTCCATATTCTCACTCCTGTTCTTTTCGGCAAAAAAAACGACCTTCACCGTATAACGCCATAAATCGGTTACACGATAAAAGTCTCGCGTTTCATGCAGACGCGGATCATTTACCAAACAGCCGGCCTGTCTTGTCTGTAAACGATCGTGTATTGACGCTTCTGCAACGGTTTTCCGCCGCTACTCCCTTTTATCCGGAAGATTTTGTTTTAGTTTACTTATTTTATCATAACAAAAGGTATCTGTCAAGAGTTATAAAGAATTTTCTCATAAAAACTCTTGAAAAAACGCTTCTTCTATGATAAAATGAAAAAAACGAGATAAAGGAAACAGAAAATGGAAAATAAAAGAAAAATTTGCATTGCCATGCTCGGCTCCGGCGCTATGGGCCGTGCTCATGCGACATCTGTCGCCAATTTGCGCTATTGCTACCACCCCCTGCCCTTTGAAGCGCATTTGCATACGCTTGTCACGCGCGATGAAAAAACAGCGCGGCAAAAGGCCGATATGCTGGGATTTGAACATGCCGCGACCGACTATCAGGCAGTTTTGGAAAATCCGGAAATTGATGTAATCGATATCTGCACACCGAACATCTGTCATTACGAGCAAGTAAAGGCAGCACTCGCGCACGGCAAAAATGTGCTTTGTGAAAAGCCGCTCGGCATTACTGCCGCCCAAGCCGAAGAACTTGCCGCACTTGCCGGAAACACTGACAGCATTTGCGGTGTTGTATTCAACAACCGTCATCTTCCGGCGGCTCTGCGCGCCGCTTCTCTCGTGGCAGAGGGACGTCTGGGAAAAATCGTTTCGTTCCGCAGCGCCTATCTGCACTCATCAAGCACAGACCCGGCAAAACCGCGCGGCTGGAAACAGGATAAGGATATCTGCGGCGGCGGTGTGCTGTTTGATCTCGGCTCTCATGCAATCGACCTTTTATCTTTTGTTCTCGGAAAATCTCCGGAAAACCGGATCGAAACCGTCAGAGGCCTTTCACAGATCGTTTATCCGGAACGCGCGGGTGCAGACGGAAAACCGTGGCGTACAAACGCGGACGAAGCGTTTTATATCACAGCCCGACTTGCCGGGGGCGCCTGCGGCACGATTGAAGCCAGCAAGGTTTCGGTCGGCGCCAACGACGACTTTACGCTTACTGTATACGGGACAGACGGTGCGCTGAAATTTGACCTTATGAACCCGAATTATCTGTATTTTTACGATGCTAAACGTCCCTCTGCCCCCAACGGCGGTGAACGCGGTTTTACCGCAATCGAATGCGTCAACCGTTACGACATTCCGGAATCTGTTTTACCGGGATTACGTGCGCCGATCGGCTGGTTTCGCGGACATATTCATTCGATGTACAGTTATCTGTCCGCGGTGAACGAAAGAAAGGCCTTTTCGCCTGATTTCTCTGACGGAGCTTACGTGAACCGCGTCATGGAAGCGGCGTATCGGTCGGATGCAAGCGGTCTTGAAGAACGCGTATAAAACAAGACGGCAAAGCGAAAATTTATTTTTAAAATGTTTATAAAATAAATCGTTAAAAAATCAGAAAAACCTATTGACAAACGGTGCGTGTTATGGTAAAATATATTCCGTCAGTTGAAAGCATTGCGGAATTGTGTAATGGCAGCACGACAGACTCTGACTCTGTTTGTCTGGGTTCAAATCCTAGTTCCGCAGCCAAAACCCTTCTCAGATAAAGTTCGGGAAGGGTTTATTTTTTGCTCTTTCGCTGCAACGAAGATTGAAACACAACGAATTTCATGATATAATTAAAGTATTAAGCCATTGGAGGTCGTATGTCCCATATTCAGGTAAAATCAAGCCTTGCTCTTGATACGCTTTGTTTTCTCGAAAAAAGGTTGCTGAACGATACCAAATGGATGAACAAAAAACAAATCGAAGAAATCGAATATATCAACGCTCTTTTGCCGGGAGACTTCGGGGATAATTTTATAGGAATGTCAAATATCTGCCTGATTGTAAGCGCATACTTTGATAGTGATTTGGAATGCTTGACGTAAGACGATTTAATTGATATGTTCAACGATCCGCGAAAAATTGAAGACACAGTAAAGGAGAGGATAACAGGCGGGTTTACGGCATCCTACATATATCCGGTTCTAGGGTGGCTGAAAGACGGGTTCGCCGATCTGTATGCAAAGAGATTGACTGTGCTTAAAAACATAGGATTTGAAAGCATATACAAAGAGCGTATCTTACCTATGGTGTATTCCGAAATGAAACCAAAGGAAACTGCGGTTGCAGGCTACGATGCAGACTCGCTATTTCGAAACGTTTCTTTACTGAAAAAATCATCAGTCATAGCTTCTGCCAATATTTATGTTTCATTTTTTAGCGCTCCGACGGCATTCACTCTGTATGGCGGCTCGTTTTTGACTTGTTTTTGCCGCTCTGCCGGAGCGGTCGATTTCTACCCTCTTATTGCTCACGAGCTTATGCATGGCTTTGCAAGCGAGAAATTGACAAGCTTATATTGGAAATATATTGAAAGCAATGAAAAATTAAAAGCTTGCCACCGTGCGCTGATTGAAGATTGGCGATCTGGCGATGAGGAAGAGTTTGTTTTGGCGGCAGAATATTACCTTTGCTATTTATCAGGGAATTATTCAAAAGAACAGCTTTTGGAAAGAGCAAAGAAAGAGTACGGCGGTAATTGTCCGACATCGATTGCAATCTTTAAGTTGTTATTGCAGGAGTCACAAGTCCCCGAGGATTATAACGCATGGCTGATTGGACAGTTTGAAAGCAATCAAATATCCATCTGAAATTTGACCCTTTGCCCCAAAAACGCGATATCTTTTTCGGCGGCGCGAGACAAATAGATCGGCAAGTACGATTCGTGCTTGTCGATTTTTTACTTATTACCTCTTCACTATCCCCTAAATAAAAGACGACTATACGATTTTTGGGAAAGTAAAAGCGAATTTTATGCAAGTCTTTTGTTTATACGGTTTTCAGATACTCACGGTAACAATTTACCTGTCTGACAAGAACCACCAATACAGGACATCCTGCATTGGTGGTTCTTGTGGTCAAGGAAAGTTTTTTATCCGTTAAAATCCGTTATAGCTCCTATTCTTTTTAATGCGTTGCAAAGCTCTTCATACGGTACATCGCTGACATCTGTATCGCCCTGCGACGCCAAAGCCGCTGCACACCCTGCCGCCTGTCCCGTTGCCATAGAAACGGCTTCAACCCGAACCGCGCTGTTTGCATAGGTATCGGAAGAAATACACCTTCCGGCACAAAGTATATTTCTTGATTTTTTCGGAATAAGCGCGCCATAGGGAATCTTCGCTACCACATTTTCCGGAAGATATGTTTTCTGTATCCCGGTCATAACATGCAAATCAATCGGATAAAAGGCATAGCATACCGAATCGTCATACAAAACACCTTGAATATAGTCTTCTGCCGTAATCGTTTTTTCTCCTACAATTCTGTTAGATTCTCTGACTCCCGTTTCGGCCGCGGTATAATCAAATTCAAGATTTTCAAATCCTTTTATATTTTTTAAAAACCGATATACTTTCAACAGATCGGAATACGCTTGTTTTTCAAGCATTGTCCTTCCCTGTGAGGTATCTGCATCACTGCACGGAATATGCATATCAATCTTACCCATACTAATATAAGAGAGAATCTTATCCACAGTCAGATATTCAGGGAATTTCTCATTTGCAAACTTTTCCCTTACTTCTTCCGCCGATATGTTTTCCCGACAATATCCCGAAATATGATTTTGCAGCGTTGCAGGCTGTTGAACCGCACTTTTTTCCACGTCATAGCCTGCCATTTGCACAAAGTTTGCATCACCTGTCGCATCGATTGCTTTTTTTGCCGTTATAACCGACATTCCGGTTTTCTCGGTTATAAGGATATCTATATTTTTATCATTTTCTTTTACGGCCGAAATCATGGCATTGCATATCAACTGAACGCCGGATTCCTCGCACATCTGAAAAAGAACAGATATGTAAATAAATTTGTTCAGGGTGATCTGTTCGTACCAGTGTCGTTCGGGTTTGAATGTTATTTCCGGCATTACAGCCCCTCCCAGATCGATTGTGCGCTGTATCGCCTCCCAGCACGGGCCGTCAATTATTTTCTTTCCCCATGCAAAAAACAATCCCGGAAAATTGACTCCTGCTGCGGTCATTGTCCCGCCTAAAATGCTGTTTTTTTCGATCAATATTGTCTTTGCGCCCGTTCTTGCCGCCGCAATCGCCGCAAATACTCCTGCCGTTCCCCCTCCTGCAACTACAACATCTGCATGATAGCGATTTTTGATTTCAATTTCCAATTACACAACCTCCGCATTGACATACCATAAAATTAGCGGTAAACTTAAAATTTTTTATCCATTTATTTCCAAAGCATTCTCTATTCCAGCTTTTCTTCAATAAACATCAACAAAAAGCTGATAAACAACAGCGCACAGCTGATCCAGATAGCACCGTGTCCCAAAAATCCCGTCACAATGCTCCCGATACCGGCGCCAAGCGCGAACAGAAAGATAACAAAAAAGTAGATGCCGGCTTTATTCAATATTTCCTTGTCACGTGTTTTAAAATAGGCGAATAACGCTTCTGATCCGCTGCGCATATTTCCGATACACATGGTGCTGGCATACAGATGTCCCCGTACCTTACGGAATGTCTGCACTTGGAGTGCACAAACAAACGAAACAAGCGCATTCGCTAATGCATTGAAATTCTGCGGCAGAAAACCAACGATTAACAGAAATACAATTTCGCAGGCAAGAATAATCTGCCGCCAATGGATTTTTTCATAATGCTTTAACCGGCTGTGCACCGCCTCTGCAAAAAATGTGCCCATCAAAAAGGCGACAATCGGTATCATATACCGGAGACTTTCCCCATAATGCCCGTCAAATAAATGTGTGCTCATCAAGACAATATTGCCGGTCTGTGCATTGGCAAAGACTTTTCCGCGGCAAACATACGTATAGGCATCCTGAAAACCGCCGGACAGCACAACAAACAAGGCGGTCAACAAGGAATCCGACATTTGCCCTTTATGAAGAATTCCCATAAGTATTCCCCCTTCGCCAAATAGTCAACTCTATTATAGCATCTATTTAGAAAAAATCAAGTCAGACAAATATGTATTTACGTTTGCCGTCCGTCTTTTTACAGTTTTGGTTATTTTCTTGACAAAACCGGCTCTTTCCATTATAATACATCCATAGAAATAATCGGACATGCGAGGTTCATTACATGCAGACTATACGCGTCGGTACATATAACATTTGCCATGCCGCCTATGCGGACGGAGATTTGCAAAAAATCGGGAAAGTTATCCGTGAAACGGGACTTGATATTTGCGGCGTCCAGGAGATCGAATACAAAACGGAACGCGTCGGCGATATCAACCAACCGGCGCTCCTTTCGGAAGCCTCCGGACTTCCCTTTTACCGATTTATCCGCGCGATTGACTATCAGGGCGGCTTTTACGGCACCATGCTCCTTTCCCGATTTCCGATTGTGGGCTTTTCCATGATGGAGTTAGAATCCACTGCCGAAGGACGGGCTGTCGGACATGCGGTCTTAAATTTAGGCACAAAAAACTTAGACTTTTTCGGTACGCATCTTGCTTATGAATCAGCCGAGCTCCGCGCACCTCAGTTTTTACAGCTTGCCGGTCTCTTAAAGCAAAGCCGTTCTTTTATCCTCACCGGCGATTTTAACACGGAAAACTTTACGGAGTTTGAGGTTCTCCCGGCCGCCGATATGGCTAACAAAGCAAGCCATAAAATCGTCACGTTTCCCGGCTCCGGCGAAGCAATCGACAATATCTTGATTTCAAAAAATATGAAATTCGGAGAAATCGGCACCGTAACCGAAGCTTTCACAGATCACTACATGCTATGGGCCAATGTTACCATAGAATAATTTCGGTTAAAATGTCGGAATGTCGGAATATAATTTTCTTTTTTGCAAAATAATGAGAAAAAAGGTTGACAAACCAATCAAATAATGCTATAATATGATTGTTGAGCCGATTGAAAACAATTCGGTTCACACGGAGGCATAGCTCAGCTGGTTAGAGTGCTTGCTTGACATGCAAGAGGTCAGTGGTTCGATTCCACTTGTCTCCACCAAAGTTGACTCAAACGAACCACCTCATTCTAAAACGAGGCTATTTCGTGTATACGTTTCAACTAAATAGAAAAGACGATACGTAAGTATCGTCTTTTTTTCTGTTGCTCTACTTCGCCTCTTTCTTCTCCTTTTCCTTTAACTTCAAATACTCACTCGCCGCCCTTTTCGCTGTTTTGCTATGATACGGATTGTTCTTAATCGA